>CAZMDJ010000005.1:14508-48796 GCA_964565165.1 uncultured Actinomycetes bacterium
CTGCTTTTGGCAGAGCCGGTTCCGACGACTTTATTAGTCAATTGATATTAACTCCTAAATTAATTTCGCAATTAATTAGAGAGTTGCCCAAGCTGTCTTCAAGAGAGCTTTAGCAGCTGTTGATTGATCAGCAGTTGCCTTAGATGCTTGAACTTTGCTCTTACCAATTGCTGCAACGCCTGCAGCTGGAGCGCGCTTGGTCTTTAGTAGCCAAGTCCAAAGTGTTGGAGTTGCGCCACCTGTTGACCAAACCTTTGCGCCTGCTTCACCTAGGGTGTATTCCATCCATAGACGAGCACATGCTGGGTGTGGGGCCCAAGCTGAAACAGCTGAGTTATATGTTGAACCAACAGCTGCTGGTGTGAACATCTTCCATGACTTACCTGCAGCAGCAAACTTCTTTGCAATGCCAGCCTGGATATAACCGTTATCGATTACAACTGGTGTCTGACCTGATGCAATTGTTGCTTCTGTTGGGTTTACAAGTACGAAGTTACCTGCAGCCTTAAGCTTCTTGAACCAGTTAATAGCTGGTGTGACATCATCAAATGAACCACCAAGTGCCTTGTTGATCATGAAGATACCATTTAGGCCAGCTGATGAAACGTTTGGATCTCCGTTAAGAGTTACCTTGCCCTTGAACTTTGCATTGAAAAGATCATCAAGCTTGGTAATTGTTCCAAGTGATCCGTCGTATCCAATTGTCATTGTTCCGGTGTAGTTAGGTGAGAACTCACCTGTTGGTGATAGTGATGTGAAATCTAGGTAGTTCCAGGTACGAACCTTGTAAGGTGCGAATGTTCCTGTTCCTGCATACTTAGCAGCAACAGCGATACCGATATCGAATACGTCAGGTGAACGGTTTGTTCCCTTGTTTGCATTCGCTGCATCGATTTCTTCCTGTGATGAACCTTCTGGGTTAGCTTCATCGATCTTTACGCCGTAAGTTGCCTTAAAGCCATCGATCATGTCGCCGTAGTTTGCCCAGTAATGTGGAAGTGCAATCACGTTAAGTGTGCCTTCCTTCTTACACTCAGCTGCTAGACCTGCAAGGCCGCCTGCTTGAGATGCGTTTGTCGCTGTAGCGTACTTGCTAGCAGCTGTCGCTGAAGTAAGAGTTGGAACTGCAAGAGCGACTGATACCGCTGCTACAACTGCAACCTTTCCTAGCTTTGAAATCTTCACTGATTTCTCCTTTTGATAGTCGAGGGTTCTATCTCGCTCTTTGCAATTCACGTGAAAATCGCAAAGCGCTAAGAACGAGCCAAACCTAGTGACCAGTTAATGATAGGTAAAGCAACTAAAGGTAACTTTTTGGGTCTTTTTTCGTTACAAATGAATGAAAACTAAACCCTCATTCAATAGTTGAGATAAATCGCTTTCCTACCCCATTGCGGGCAAATGCAATCAGTGTTAGGCCAAATTCATCAGCTAATTCGATCGCTAGCGATGTCGGTGCACTGATTCCGACCATCGCTGAGATGCCAGCAGTTATTGCTTTCTGAACAATTTCGAATCCAGTACGACCTGAAACAATTAGAGTCCAATCAGATAGTGGAACAAGTCCATCCATCAACGCCATTCCGATTACTTTATCGACCGCGTTATGGCGACCAACATCCTCTTTTGCATATTTAACTTCACCCTGAGGGTTAACTAATAAAGCCGCATGTAACCCGCCGGTTTTCGAGAAGATAGCTTGGCTCTTATCAAGTAGATCGGTGAGCTTTGAAAGTTCGGCATCGCTCTTAGTGGTTGGCGAAACTTTTGGAATACCCCGTTTATGTAAATCAGAGATATTTTCCGAACCACATACTCCGCAGGCAGAGTTCATGGTGAATCTGCGATCCATCTTTCGTGAAAAATCTGGTGCATCATTTGTAACTTCAGCGATCACTACATTGGCGCGTTGGCGTGGAGTCAGAGTTTTATCGCCGCAAACTTTTACGGTAATTAATTGATTGGGATTCGTTAGAAATCCTTCGCCCCAGAGAAAACCTGCAGCCAGCTGAAGATCTGCGCCCGGGGTGCGCATTGTGATACCGAGTTGTTCTTCGACATCACCTTTCTTAATACGAATCTCTAGCGGTTCTTCAACTACGACGTTATCCGAAGTAGTCGAATCTGAATCGCTACGTTGGACCTTAACCTTCTGAATTGATGAAGGTGCGTCGTTACTTACCATGTATGTAGAACTCAGTGTGATCAGCAGGAAGAGTTCCCTTGCCGATAATTAAGTCCGCTGCGCGTTCGGCCACCATCATTACTGGCGCATAAATATTGCCATTTGTAACGTATGGGAAGACTGATGCATCAACTACGCGAAGTCCTTCAACGCCGTGAACCTTCATGGTTTCTGGATCGATTACAGACATCTCATCTGTGCCCATCTTTGCGGTGCATGATGGGTGTAGCGCTGTTTCAGCATCTTTACGTACCCAATCGAGAATCTCTTCATCGGTTGAAACAGATGGACCAGGTGAGGTTTCGCCTGCATTCATAGATTCAAGAGCTGGTTGCTCCATGATGTGGCGTGCTTGGCGAATTGCTTCAATCCATTCGCGACGATCTTGATCTGTAGAGAGATAGTTAAAGAGCATCGCAGGTTTCTCTAATGGATTGGTGCTCTTAATCTTTAACCAACCGCGTGCATCTGAGTACATCGGACCAATATGGAATTGATATCCATGTCCGCTCTTTGGCCCAGTTCCGTCATAACGAATTGCAAGTGGCAAGAAGTGATACATCAAGTTTGGATACTTAACATCTTCATTACTACGTGTAAATCCGCCAGCTTCAAAGTGGTTTGTTGCACCTGGACCGGTACGGAAGAAGAGCCAGAGGAAACCAATCCATGGTCGCTTCCAGAATTTAAGTGAAGGCTGTTGTGTAACAGGTTGCTTGCACTTGTACTGAACATAAACTTCTAAGTGATCTTGCAGGTTTGCGCCAACACCAGGAAGGTTATGAACCATCTTTACGCCAAGTGGTGCCAAGTCTTTCTCATTACCAACACCTGAAAGCTGAAGAATTTGTGGTGAATTAATTGCGCCACCCGCAAGAATGATGTCCTTGCCATTAATGATCTGCTTCTTGCCCTTAATTAATACTTCAACGCCAACCGCAGTCTTTCCTTCAAAGATTACTTTGGTAACCATCGCTTTGGTTTTAACTTCCAGGTTCTTGCGGCTCTTAACTGGATATAAATATGCACGAGCTGCGCTTAAACGACGACCGCGATAAACGTTACGGTCAAAGCGCGCAAAACCTTCTTGGCGGAAACCATTTACGTCTTTTGTAATATTAAAACCAGCTTGTTGTACAGCTTCGAAGAATTGCTTAAATAGAGGTCCTTTTGATGGGCCGCGCTCTAATTTAAGTGGACCATCGCCACCTCGAAGTGGGCCGTTTGGATCTGCGATACAAGTTTCCATGCGCTTGAAATATGGCAAGCAATGCGCGAAATCCCAATTCTGCATTCCTTGGTCTTTGCCCCAACGTTCGTAATCCATTGGATTGCCACGCTGGAAAATCATTCCGTTAATTGATGAAGATCCACCAAGAACTTTTCCGCGTGCATGATAAATCTTGCGGTTATTCATAAATGGTTCTGGTTCAGATTCATACATCCAGTCGTAATTTTTATTACCGATTGGAAATGCAAGACCAGCTGGCATATGGATGAAGACATCCCACTTGTAATCGCGACGACCAGCTTCTAGAACTAGAACTTCTTTACTTGGGTCTGCGCTTAAACGATTTGCTAATACGCATCCAGCTGAGCCACCACCGACGATGATGTAGTCATAGTTCTTCACTTCTATTTACCTCTTCTTTGAGTTCAAAATAAAACCGCCCGACTAAATTCTATCTAGTCGGGCGGTTTTATTAGTAATTAAATTACTTGGTCCAAGCAGCAACCTTCGCTGAGTTTGCCTTGATCCACTTTTGTGCTGCTTCAGCAGGTGACTTACCTGCTTCGATATCTGCAGCAACAGAGTTCTGATCTGCGTTGGTCCACTTAAAGTTCTTAACGATCTTTGCCATGATTGTTCCTGAATCCATAAGCTTCTTAGAAGCAATCTTCTGAAGAGGTGTTGATGGATAATCAGTTAGACCTGAAGCCTTAGCAGCATCAGACCAATCGTTCTTAGGGAAGTTAACACGAGCCTTATCTAGGCCAGGTACCTTCACGAATAGTGTTGATGGCTCCCACCAGTAAATCAACGCAGGCTTCTTATTCTTTTCTGCCTTTGTGATTGTTGAGATTAGAGCTGCTTCTGAACCTGTAGCGATTGCCTTGAAGTTCAACTTGTTAGCTTTGATCATCTTCTCGCCAACAGTTGTATAACCTGGAGGACCTTCGTACCAAGCACCCTTTCCGCCTGAATCAGCGGTCTTAAATAGTTTTGCGTACTTGTTTAAGTTCTTTGAATTTGTAATATCTGGATACTTCTTAACCATCCAAGGTGCAACGAACATACCGATCTTTCCAACGTTTCCGTTAGAACCAACCTGTACAACAGCACCGCGGTCTGTCCAAGCCTTCCAGCGTCCGCCGCCCCAATCTTCAACGATTAGGTCAGTTGTGCCAGCTTCGATTGCATCGTATGAAACAGATGCTTCGGTAAGTGTCTGCTGGTTGATGGTGCAACCGTTTGCCTTAGCAACTTCGGTGATTACCTGAGCTGTAGCTGTGTAACCATTCCAAGCGTGCATTGCAATGCCCCATGTACCGCAATCTGCTGCCTTAGCAGGTGACTGTAAAGTTACAGTCGCTGCAAATGCAGAGATCAAGACTGAAGATGCCAGAGCAATCTTTCGTCTAGATGTTAATTTCATTATCCCTCCTTGGATAACTATGAGTTGGCACGAACAATATGCGTAACGCACGCCACATGGAATAGCGAAATGGTTAATTTTTTGTAACTAAAAACGTTTCACATAGTGAGCGTTTTCGGCGTTTTACACGCGGCGAGCAGCTGCCTGGGCGATGCGGTCGATAACCACTCCCAGAATCAGAATTACCAAACCAGCCACTAGCCCCTTGCCAGTTAACTCTGGTTTTGAACTACCCATGATCACCAAGTAACCAAGTCCGCCCGAACCAACCCATCCACCAATAACGATAACTGCAAGGACGAAAATCATTCCTTGATTTGCAGCAAGAAGAATTGCTTTCTTTGAAGCTGGAATCTGAACTTTCATAATGATCTGTCGAACATTCGAACCTGCTGCAGTTGCAGCTTCAATAATAGATTCTGGAACAGCGCGGATGCCTTCTCCGACAATCTTCACTACAACTGGAATTGAGTAAACAATACCTGTTGCAATCGCAGTGAATCGCGTTGGACCAAAGAGACCAAGCATCGGAACTAAGTAGACGAATGCAGGCATTGTCTGACCTGCATCCATAAATGGACGCAGAATTGAATCCATTCGTTTACTTCGGCCGACCATAATTCCTAAAGTTACGCCGACAATCATTGTAAGAAGTGTTGCCACAATAGTTTGAGTCAAAGTGATCATCGCATCAAACCAGAGACCCATTGCCACAATTGAAGAGAGCAAAGTAAGCGTCAGCAGCGCAATTCTGGTTCCGCCTAAATGCAACGCAATTAGAACAAAGAATCCCAAAGTCATAAACCAAGGCGAACGCGCCAACACATCTTCAATTGGATTTAGTACCCAGATAGAGATGAAATCTTTAAATCCAACAGTGGCAAATGAAACGTCATTAACTAAGAAATTAACAAAGTTATTAGTTGCATTTTCGATAGGTACCGCAATAGTGAAATTGGTTGGGAAATTCTGAAGCTTCTCAACGAAGTGTGAAGCGATAGTAATTGCAAGAGTAATCACGCCAGCGATAGTGATGTTGCGGCGTCGATCCGCTAGCTGCTTTGGAGTTGGCGGAATAAACGACTTCTGCTTCACCGCTGCGGCGCTAGTTGCGCGGTCCAACATGATTGCCATACAGACCACGGCAAGACCTGCTACAAATCCACGCCCAGTATTTTGAATAGTTAGAGCCGCAACCACTGGCTTACCTAAACCAGGAGCGGCGATTAGCGCTGCAATAACCACGAATGAGAGCGCAGCCATAACAGTCTGATTAATGCCAAGCACAATCATCTGTTTAGCCATCGGCAACTGAACTTTTCGAAGTGTCTGCTTATCCGTTGCGCCCATAGATATAGAAGCTTCAACTGGTGAGAAATTAAGTGAACGAATTGCGTGAGATGTGATGCGGATAGAAATAGGAATGCTGTAAACCATCGTTGCGATTGTTGCTGCTGCTTCACCGATCATGAAGAAGAGCGCAAGCGGTGCAAGGTATACAAGCGTTGGCAGAATCTGAGCTAAATCAAGTAGCGGAGTTAAAAGTTTAAGTACTCGATCAGATAAGCCGGCCCAAATTCCTAAAGGAATACCAATAGCTAAAGAGAGAATTACTGCAGCAATGGTCATTGCCAAGGTATCCATGGTGTCTACCCACATGCCAAGTGCGCCGCAAGTTACAACTAAAACTACAACCAAGAGCGCAATTCGAATGCGAGATGTCGCATATGCTGCAAAAGCAAGGAGTGCAACTAAACCTGCCCAACCAATCACTGGAGCTGAACCACCATGAAGCGGTGTCGAAATCAAATTTCGAATACTGTCAACGAAGCTATTTATAGATAGACGTATTGGATTAAAGAAATAGATAAAGAAAGGGCTAGTGGTTCGGTTACCGCTAATTGCAGATGCACCTGATCCCACCCAACTTGTAAACGGGGTGTTATCGGCCATCGGTAATTCAAGAGTTAACTTGCCATTAAATATCTTGGCCATCCCCCACCAAGCGGCGAGGATTCCAATTAGAACCGCTTCTTTGCGTTCTTGGATTTTTTGCAGCATTAATTAACACCTGCAATAAGCGCAAGAACATCTTCTGCTGAAACTACGCCTAAAGATTTGCCGTTTTCAACCACATGTACTGGGTGGTGCGATTCAAGAATCTTGCTTGTTGCCTCACGAATAATCATATTTGCCGGCAATTCCAGTGCTGATTCAAATTCATCATCGCGGCGAGGGCGAGCTAAATACTTAAGTGTTAATACGTGTGACTTTGCAATATCGCGAACAAAGTTTGCAACGTATTCGTCTTTTGGATTAGCAACAAGTTCTTCAGGTGTACCAACTTGAATCAATGCACCATCACGCATGATTGCAATGCGATCGCCAACTTTTGCTGCTTCTTGTAAATCGTGGGTAATAAAGACCATGGTCTTACCTAGATCGTGATGCAAACGAATAACTTCGTTCTGCATATCGCGGCGAATCAGTGGATCAAGCGCCGAGAATGGTTCATCCAAGAACATAATCTGTGGATCAACCGCGAGCGCACGTGCAAGACCTACGCGCTGCTGCATACCGCCAGATAGCTGCTCTGGATAAGCTTCTGAATATCCTTGAAGGCCAACAAGTTCAATAACTTCGTGTGCACGCTTATGGCGATCAGCCTTTGAAACTCCATTAATCTCTAAAGAGTAGGCAATGTTGTCTATGACTTTTCGGTGTGGCAATAAACCGAAATGTTGGAAGACCATTGAAAACTTTGTGCGGCGAAGTTCGCGTAAACGATTTGCATCTACTTTAAGAATATCTTCGCCATCATAAATAAGTTCACCGCGAGTTGGTTCGATCAAACGAGTCATGCAACGTACAAGAGTTGATTTACCTGAACCTGAAAGACCCATAACCACGAAGACTTCGCCCTTAGCCACTTCGAAAGATACGTCGCGAACTGCGATGGTGTTACCTGTCTTATTGCGAAGTTCGGTGCGAGTTAAATCAGCATCTGGAGTACCAATTAACTTCTCAGCATTTGGTCCGAAAACTTTCCAGACATTTCTAACTGAGATCATCGACGATGATGACATTTATCCTCCGCACGTGGTTGTGGTTAGCGTTCGGCGAACCAGCCTGATTTAGCAGGCTTATTGTTGGTCCAAATGTGTTTACTTTCAAGGAATTCTGACAATCCATGTTCGCCTAATTCGCGACCAACGCCTGATGCCTTAAATCCGCCCCACTCTGCCTGTGGTTTGTATGGGCCGTAATCATTTACCCATACTGTTCCGTGACGTAGCGCACGAGATACGCGACGAGCTTTAGCTTCATCGCCAGTCCAAACGCCACCACTTAGCCCATAAATTGTGTCATTTGCGATTGCGATCGCTTCTGCTTCGGTTTCGAAAGTTTCTACTGTTATGACTGGACCAAATGATTCATCTTGAACGCATGACATTTTTGTATTGCAACCATCTAAAACTGTAGGTGGAAAGAAATTTCCCTTTGCGAAATCGCCGTCAGTTAACTTCTTGCCGCCAACCAAAAGCTTGGCACCTTCAGCGACGCCTTTTTCTACATATTCCTGAACTTTATTTAGATGAGTCGAACTAATTAGTGGTCCAGTTTCTGCATCTGTAGATGTAGGGCCACCTAATTTGATGTCTTTTGCGCGGCGAACAATTTCGTTTACAACGCGATCATGAACTGACTTTTCGACAACTAGTCGAGTACCTGCAGAACAGACCTGGCCAGAGTGTAGGAATCCTGCAGTTACTGCATTATCAATTGCAGCGTCTAAGTCAGCATCGGCAAAGATGATATTTGGATTCTTGCCGCCAAGTTCGAGCGCAACCTTCTTAATGGTTTTAGAAGCAAGTGACATGATGCGCTGCCCGATTGGCAAGCTGCCGGTAAATGAAACCAAATCAATGCGTGGATCAGCTGTCAGTAGATCGCCGATGGATGAACCCTTACCCAGAATTAAATTTGCAACGCCTGCAGGTACGCCCGCTTCATCGATTAATTTAAATAGATGAATCGCAGAAGATGGTGTTAGTTCTGCTGGCTTAACTATAAAAGTACAGCCTGCAACTAGCGCAGGTGCCACTTTCCAAGAAACTTGAAGTAGCGGGTAATTCCATGGGCCGATAAGTGTGCAAACACCAACTGGTTCATGAACCACGCGAGAATCAATGTTTTCCATTCCAACATTAACTTCTCGTTCATGCTGCTTCTTGCCGATCTCAGCAAAATGGCGGAAACATGCAATTACATCTGCGATGTCATATTCAGCTTCGATTAAACGCTTGCCTGTGTCATCACTTTCAAACTTTGCCAGAATTTTTAAATCGCGTTCCATTAAGTCAGCAATTTTGCCAACTAGCGCAGAACGTTTTTCAAAACCCCAACTTGGAAAGTCACCAGCATCAAATGCTTTACGTGCAGCAGCGATTGCTAATTCAACGTCAGCACCAGTTGCTTCAGCGACAGTTGCAACAACGTGTCCATCAGCAGGGCTGATGACATCCCAAGTATGACCATCAACAGGTGATTTCCATTCTCCGTTGATGTAAAGAGTTTTAGACATTAAAAGTCTTATTCGCCCATTTCAGATTTACGTTTTGCAACGAAATCTTGAAGGCCAGTAAGAATTGATGAATCCATTTCTGGCTTCTCGTACTCTTCCAACTTCTTCTTCCAGATTTCCTCTGCACGTGCGCGAGTATCTTTTGCGCCCAAACGTGTCCAACGATCGTAGTTATCGCTGTTGGTTAGGAATGGACGGTAGAAGCAGTCACGGAAACGTTCCATAGTGTGTGCAGCTCCAAGGAAGTGACCGCCGTGGCCAACTTCAAGGTGCGCATCAAATGCGAGTGATGATTCGTTAAATTCAAGCGGAGTAAATTCAGCCATAAGTGATTGCAGAATTTCGATATCAACAATGAACTTGTCGTATGAAGAGACAAGTCCGCCTTCTAGCCAACCAGCTGAGTGCATTACCCAGTTTGTTCCAGCTAAGAATGTTGGAAGCATGGTCATGATTGTTTGATATCCAGCTTGCGCATCAACAGTTTGTGATGAATTTAGTGTTCCACCGCCACGGAATGGAAGCTTGAAACTACGCGCAATTTGGCCGGTGCAAAGCAATCCAATGCCTGATTCTGGGGTACCAAACTGAGGTGAACCTGATTGCATATCAACGTTTGATAAGAATGAACCGAATACCACTGGTGTGCCAGGGCGAATTAACTGTGCAAGTGCGATACCTGACAGCGCTTCTGCAATCTGCTGTGCAAGAGTTGCCGGAATTGTTACTGGTGACATCGCACCCATCAATAAGAATGGTGTGAATACAACAGGCTGACCTGCAAGTGCATATTCGCGCATTGAATCAAGCATGCGATCATCCCAACGAAGTGGTGAGTTGCAGTTGATCAATGAAATAAGTGCAGGAGTTTCTTCGATTGCCTTACGTCCGCCATGAATAATTTCTGTCATAGCGATTACGTCGCGTGCATTCTCAGCAGTAACAACGTTACCCATGAAGAATTTATCGGTAAGAGTTGCCTGCGCCATCACCATGTCTAAATGGCGTGAATCAAGAGATAGGTCATTAGGTTCTACAACAACGCCGCCAACAGAGTCGAGCGCATCAAAGCTCTGTGCAAGTTTGCAGAAGTTTTCAAAATCTTTAAATGTTCCGTCGCGACGAGTTGTGCCTTCAAGAACGAATGGAGGTCCGTAAACTCCACCGAAAGCCATTGAGTTGCCGCCGATATGTACGTTGCGCTTTGGATTGCGAGCGCGTAGATCAAATTCAGATGGCGCCTTTGCAACTTGCTTCAAAATCCATTCTGGATCGAACTTAACAAGTTCACCGCTAACTTCGCAGCCCGCTTCTTTAAGCATTTCAACTGCCCACGGACTTGCAAATTCCAAACCGATTTCAGAAACAATTCGCTTCCAACCGGCAGTTAAAGTTGCCATCGATTCTTCAGAAAGAATCTCGTATCGAGGCATTTTGTTTACGAACATTTTGCGCCTTTCGCTCTTGACCTGAGCCAACCATAGAGAATACGCTCGGATTATGGAACAGGGGTTCCATCTTATGGAACTCTAAATCGAGGTGGATTTATGGCTCTGACAGGCACACAAGCTGTCGATCGCGCCACCTCTTTATTAATTGCAATTCTAAAAGCAGAAGAACCACCACTGCTATCTGAATTAGCGCGTCAATTAGGTTTACCTAAATCAACAACTTCAAGAATTTTAGGCGCACTTGAGCGTCAAGGTTTAGTTCGTCGCGATCGCAATAGCGCGTACTTGGGCGGAGAAGTTTTATTACGTTATGCATCAACTCAGAATCAAGATGCAGCGCTAGTTACACGTATGCGTCCAATTCTTGAAAGCTTGGCTACAAAAACTTCTGAATCAGTTAACTTAGCTGTACCAGGTGCAGATGATCTTAAATTAATTGATCAAGTAGATGGCAAGCATTTATTAGGTGCAACAAATTGGATTGGTCGTAGCGTTCCTTATCACGCTTCAGCGCTCGGAAAAGTTCTACTAGCATTTAGCGCGGCTCCAATTCCTACCGGAACTTTGCAGACTAAGACGGCGCGCACAATTACTTCACGTTCAATTTTAAATTCCGAACTAGAGAAGGTTCGCAAAGCAGGTTATGCAATTATCGATAACGAACTAGAAGATGGTCTTGTTGCTGTCGCTGCCCCAGTCTTTGGTCACGATGGAACAGTTATTGCAGCAATCTCAATCTCTGGCCCAGATGCTCGTATCGGTCGCGAGCAATTGAATAAGTTTGGTGAGTTGATCATCAAAGAGTTAAAGAAAAATGAAAGCACACAGACAAAGAATGGAAAGGTAGGCGCAGCATGAGCCATGACGATATCCTCAAAGGCTTATTCGATGAGACTCTTGTAGGAAATGCTCCTGCAGTACTCGAACTAACCAATAAGGGAATTGCAGATGGAATGTCTCCTTCATCAATCCTCTTTGACGCTTTGATCCCAGCTCTCGAAGAAGTTGGCGCACGTTTCGAACGTGGCGATTTCTTCGTTCCAGAAATGTTGATCTCAGGTAAGGCGATGTCAGGCGCGCTTAACGTGCTCCGTCCATTACTTGCACAAACAGGCGCAGCAACAGTCGGAACTTTCCTTATGGGAACAGTTAAGTGCTACGTTCAAGATATCGGCAAGACCCTTGTAAACATCATGCTCGAAGGAGCTGGTTTCGAAGTTATTGATATTGGTGTTCAGGTTGCACCTGAGAAGTTTGTTGCAGCAATCAACGAACATAAGCCAGACATTGTTGGCATGTCAGCATTCTTAACAACAACAATGCCGATGTTCAAAGTTAACATTCACGAAATCAATAAGGCAGGCCTTCGCGATCAGGTAATCATCATGGTCGGTGGCGCACCTGTAACTCAGGAATATGCGGATGTAGTTGGTGCTGATGGTTATGCAGCGGATGCATCAACAGCAGTTCGTGTTGCTAAAGAACTTCTTGCAAAGAAGCGCGCTAGCTAACAAATGCCAAAGTTCTTAAAGCTAGTCAATGCCGTCGAACACGGCATCAAAGGTCCTATTTGGGATTGTCAGATGTGCGGGCAGTGTGTGCTCCATTCCACCGGAATGGTCTGCCCAATGACATGTCCAAAAACTTTACGTAATGGACCTTGTGGTGGCGTTCGTGAAAACGGAAATTGTGAAGTAAAACCTGAGATGCAATGCATCTGGGTAAAGGCTTACGAACGAAAAGATAAATTACCGCTGCCACAAGAATGGCGCGATCACTACAACGATCTTCGTCCACCAGTGGATATGCAATTAAAGGGAACATCTTCTTGGATCAACTTAGTTACCAAGCGAGATCAGCAAGTTCCGAAGGGCTGGGCAGATAATACAAATGAGTAATCTGCAACATCTTTTAGAAAATACAACTGAAACCGTTTTCACTGCTGAGTTTCCATCAATCGATGGCAATGGCATGGAAAAGGTAGCCAAGGAAGCCGATCGTTTACGTCCTTGGTTTGATGCAGTTAATTCAACTGATAACGCTGCAGCTCATGCACATGCATCTAATCTTTCTGTTGCAATCGCATTGAAGATGCATGGCCTTGAGCCAATCATGCAGATTGCCCAGCGCGATAAGAATCGTTTAGCTGTTCAAGCTGACATCATGGGCGCTGCGCTACATGGCATCGAAAATATCGCGCTAATGACTGGCGATGACGTCACTGCAGGCGATGAGCCAGAGACCCGTCGCGTCTTTGATTTAGATGGCCCAATTGCTATCAAGGTCGCAAATGTAATTAAGAATGGTACTTATCTATCTGGTCGCAAGATCACTCCTCCACCTGCGTTATTTATTAGCGGTGTAGAGAATCCAGGTACACATCCATTCGAATATCGTGTTGAACGCGCAATCAAGAAGCAGAAAGCAGGCGCACGTTACCTGCAACTCCAACTCTGCTTCCACATGGATCGTTTAGAGAATTTCTGCAAAGGCGTTGCTGCCCATGGCACCAACTTGCCTATCTTGCCAAACGTTATTCTGATTAAAGGTGCTAAGGGCATGCAGTTCATGAACGAAAATGTGCGCGGCATCAATATTCCACAAGACATGATCGATCGCGTTGCTAAAGCGGCAGATCCCGCTGAAGAGGCTTACCAATTAACTCTTGAATTAGCTAAGCATGCACTTGCACAACCAGGCGTACGTGGCCTACACTTAACAGATTTCCGTCACGACGATTCTCTTGCTCGATTAATGACGGACCTAGGTAGAACGGAAAAATAATGCAAACAGTAGTTACCTCTCCAACAAAGACCGTAATCATTGGTGATGAGAATCCATTCTGCATCATCGGAGAACGCATTAATCCGACAGGTCGTCGTATTTTCCAGGAACAGGTTCGCGCTGGAGATCTATCTGCAATCATTAAAGACGTTAAGGCTCAGGTCGAAGGCGGCGCAGATATGTTGGACGTCAACATGGGTATTCCACTAACTGACGAAGCAGATTTAATGCGTCAAGCAATCAAGATGGTTCAAGAACTTACCGATCTTCCAATCTGTATTGACTCTTCTGTTCTTGAAGCGCTTGAAGCAGGACTTCAGACATACCAAGGTCGCGCACTTGTTAACTCAACAACCGGTGAAGATGATCGTCTAGACCATATCCTTCCTTTGATTAAGAAGTATGACGCTGCAATCATCGCGCTTCCTAACGATGAAACAGAGATTCCTATGACTGTTGCAGATCGTTTGAAAATCACCGAAAAGATCCTTCGTGCATGCGACAAACACGGTATTTCACACGATCGCATTGTTATCGATCCACTTGCAATGCCAATTGGCGCAGAACCACAGGCTGGAAATCTTTTCTTCGAAACAGTTCACGAAATCAAGCAGCGTTGGGATCTAAACATGACCTGTGGCGCTTCAAACGTTTCATTCGGTATGCCAAATCGCCATGCGATCAACGCAGCTTTCCTACCAGCTGCGATGACAGTTGGTTTAACTTCAGCCGTCATGGATTCACGTACACCTGAAATCGTTTCTGCAGTTCGTGCAACAGATATTCTTCTTGGCAACGACCAGTACGGTGGAAATTGGATTACTCGCTTCCGCGCAATGGAAGCTGCTAAGCCACAGGCTTAATCAATTTAATGGCGAAAGAGTTTAACCCTGATTTAGAGGGACATGATGGCGCTAGCCGCGTTAAGTTACATTTTCGTGCGCTAGAAAAAGATGGCGAAGTCTCTGCTGAAAAAATCATCACTGTCCCATCAGGTGTTAGCGCTTTCGACGCTGCTTCTTGGAACGGCATTGCAATTGATTCAACATGTGGTGGTTATGGAACTTGCAAAAAGTGCAAGATTCAAATCACTGATGGCAGCGTTGAACCATCAAAGTTAGATTTCCGCGCTTTCACGCAAGATGAAATACAGAATGGATGGCGCCTTGCATGTATGGTGCGCAGCACTAAAGATCTAAGTATTGATGTTCCACCGCTAACTACTCGCCCAAAGGCTGCAACAGTTGGTGTTGGTCGTCAGATTATTCTGCGCCCTGGAATCCAGAAGCGTTATGTCGAGCTAACCGAACCAACTCTGCAAGATCAGCGCACAGATATTGTTCGTTTACTTGAAGCAATCGATGACATCGAACCAACTTATTCATTAGATATCTTGCGCGAACTACCAACTGCCCTACGTCAGAATGATTTCAAGGTAACTGCCGTTTTTGCTGACCAAGAGCTAATCGCCGTTGAGGGCGGAGATACCAGCGATATCCGCTTCGGAATCGCCTTCGATTTAGGCACAACTACCGTTGTAGCAACTTTGATTGATCTAAATACAGGCGCTCCAGCTGCAGTTAAATCAATCTTAAATAAGCAACAGCCATTTGGCGCAGATGTGATTACCCGTATCAGCGCAACCATGATGGATCCAGAAGGTCTAACCAAGTTACGCGCCCTTGCACAAGAGACACTTGCTCAGCTAACACGCGAAGTTTGCGAAGAGGCCGGCGTAGATTCGAATAATGTTTATGAAGTTGCGATGGCTGGTAACGCAACCATGACTCAAATTATTTTAGGCATCGATCCAGAACCGCTAGGCGTTGCTCCATTCATCATGGCAACTGCAGATTACGAACCAGTAAATGCAACCGAACTAGGTCTTTCGATTCATCCTCGCGGTAAGGCAATCATCTTGCCTTCACTTGGCGCATATGTAGGCGGCGATATTGTCGCTGGCGCACTTGCATCAGGAATGGATCGCGATAAGCGACTTCGACTATTTATTGATGTCGGAACAAATTGCGAAATCATTTTAGGAAACGGTGAGAAGATTCTGGCAACCGCTGCCCCAGCTGGCCCTGCCTTTGAAGCTGCTTCAATTAAATGTGGCGTTCGCGCTGCAGCGGGAGCTATCGAAACTGTAAAAGTTGTAGACGGAAAACTTGAAATTGGAACTATCGAAGATGCTCCAGCTATTGGTATCTGTGGTTCTGGTTTAGTAGATGCAGTTGCATGTTTAGTTCAACTTGGCGTGCTTGATGCATCAGGTAAGTTCAATAAAGTTGATGATCCAAACCTTGTCGAACGTGATGGCGAGAAGATCTACATGCTTACCGATGATGTCTTCTTAAGCCAGCGCGACGTACGCGAGTTGCAGTTCGCTAAAGCTGCGATTGCAACAGCATCGGCGCTTCTTCCTCAACAGTTTGGAATCGAAGATAAAGATATTCAGCAGGTTCTACTTGCCGGTTCCTTTGGTTCTTACCTCTCCCCTGCATCAGCTGTGAAGATTGGTTTAGTGCCAAAAATCAGCGTATTACGTATTGTTTCTGCAGGTAACGTCGCTGGAGAAGGCGCAAAGATGGCGCTTCTTTCAACCCAAGAACGTCACGGCGCAATGACTCTGCTTGATGAAATCAAATATGTCGAACTATCTGATCGCGAAGATTTCAACGATAAATTCGTAGAACGATTGGCTTTCCCGGTTTGACGATTGCTGTTGTAGCTTGCGGCGCGATTGCCACACATATTTCAAATATCGCGTCGCGAGAGAACTTTGATCTAACTATCTATCCGCTTCCCCCACTTCTACATAACCATCCAGAGAAGATTGCTGGAGAGGTCGATGCGAAAATTGCAGAGATTAAAGAGAAGCACGAAAAGATTGCAGTTGCTTACTCTGATTGCGGAACTTATGGCGCGTTAGACAAGGTAATTGAAAAGTACGGAATCGCTCGTCTTGGTGGAGATCATTGCTACGACGTCTTTGCAGGTCGCCAGAAAGTTATGGATCTGACAACAAGTGGTACCTACTTCTTCACTGATTATTTAGTTAAATCATTTCACCGAAGCGTGGTCGTTGAACTTGGTTTAGATCGCCACCCAGAATTAATTGATGATTACTTTAAGAATTACAGCAAAGTCGTCTGGCTTGCGCAGAACCCAACTGAAGAGTTAAAAGTTGCAGCGCAAGCAGCGGCAGATTTAATGAAGTTACCTTTAGAGATTGATGTTGTTGGCGAATCAGGCTTGCTTGACGAGCTCAAGCGCCTTCTTAACCACATCTGATAACAACGCTGGATCTACATCTTCAGCTAAACGTTGACGCATAACCGGAGTCCAGAACTGTGTCATATGGTGCGCAACTTCAATTTCAGGCGCTCCTGCAGATGGAATGTTCACTGCAATCTGATTAGCCATTCGGATAATCGAATCCAACTGCACATCTCCATGTGAACCATGTTGAGATAGCTTCGCTACCGCTTCACTTGGTTCAACCTGCACCGCAGTAACCTTGTATTCAGGGCAATTTGTCGCCCAATCTGAATAATCGGTAGTAATTACGTTTGCGCCTGACTCTGGGAAGTGGAAAGTAGTCCAAACAACGCCTGGCGCGACTTCATCAGTTACTCGCGCACGCATCAGCGTCTCACCAACGCGGCTAGAGAGTTTGATCCATGAACCATCCTTGATACCGCGCATCTCTGCATCTGATTCGTGGATATCCAAAGTATCTTCTGGATGCCAAACATTGTTACCGGTGCGACGAGTCTGCGCACCAACGTTGTATTGGCTAAGTACTCGACCTGTTGTAAGCAGAAGTGGGAATTTACGATTGGTTTTCTCTTCTGTTGCTACATAAGGAGTCAACATAAAGTTACCTGAACCGCGAACAAACTTCTCAATGTGCATGATCGGAGTTCCATCAGGTGCATTGTCATTTACTGGCCACTGCATACTGCCTTCTGCATCAAGACGAGCATGAGACACACCCTTAAATGTTGGTGTGGTCGCCGCGATTTCATCCATGATCTGTGCCGCATTGTCGTAATCCATGTTGTAACCCATTGCCTTAGCAAGATCACAAGTTACTTCCCATTCAGACTTTCCAGTCTTTGATGGCATTAATGGACGAACGCGATTGATACGTCGTTCTGCATTTGTAAATGTGCCATCTTTTTCAAGGAATGAAGTTCCTGGCAAGAATACGTGCGCAAACTTTGCAGTCTCATTTAGGAATAGATCTTGAACAATCACCATATCCATTGCAGTTAAACCTGCTGCAACGTGCTGAGTATTTGGATCTGATTGCGCAATATCTTCGCCTTGGATGTAAATACCTTTATATTCACCAGCGATAGCGGCATCCAACATATTAGGAATACGCATACCTGGCTTATCTTTGATAGTTACATTCCAAATCTTCTCGTAAATTGCACGAGTATCTGGATTTGAAATATGGCGATAACCAGGTAATTCATGCGGGAATGAACCCATATCGCATGAACCCTGAACGTTATTCTGGCCGCGAAGTGGATTAACGCCCACACCCTTACGTCCAATATTTCCGGTAGCCATCGCTAAGTTAGCGATACCCATAACCATTGTTGAACCTTGGCTATGTTCGGTAACACCCAAACCGTAATAGATCGCGCCATTTGGAGCTGATGCGAAAAGTCGAGCTGCGGCACGAATCTCTGAAGCTGGAACAGATGAAACTTTTTCCATCGCTTCTGGTGAATTTTCAGGCTGCTTAATAAATTCTGCCCACGCCTTGAATGCATCGGTATCGCAACGTTCTGCGATAAATTTCTCATCTGCCAAACCTTCGGTCATTACAACGTGTGCAAGAGCGTTGATAATTGCCACGTTGGTGCCCGGTAGAAGTTGTAAATGGTGTGAAGCTTCAACGTGCGGTGACTTCACTAATTCGATTTGGCGTGGGTCGACCACAATCAACTTTGCGCCACGGCGAATAGCTTGCTTCATGCGAGAACCAAATACTGGGTGGGCTGCTGATGGGTTTGCACCGATCAGCATGATTACATCTGCATGCTCAACTGATTCGAAATCTTGAGTACCAGCAGAAGTTCCGAAAGTTTTATTTAAACCATAACCAGTTGGCGAGTGGCATACACGTGCGCAGGTATCAACGTTATTGGTACCAAATGCTGCACGGATCATCTTTTGGACTACATAAACTTCTTCGTTTGTACAACGAGATGAAGTAATTCCACCGATTGAGTTCCAGCCGTAAGTTTCTTGAACCTTCTTTAAACCATTTGCAGCGTATGAAATCGCTTCTTCCCATGAAACTTTGCGCCATTCATCTGTGATCTTTTCACGAATCATTGGTGAAAGCTGACGATCATCATGAGTTGCATAATTCCAAGCGAAACGTCCCTTAACGCATGAATGGCCTTCATTTGCGCCACCTGCTTTAAGTGGAATCATGCGAACAACTTCGTCGCCTTTCATCTCTGCTTTAAATGTGCAACCAACTCCGCAATATGCGCATGTAGTAATTTCAGAGCGAGTTGGTGCGCCAATTGTTATTAAATTCTTCTCTTTTAGCGCGCCAGTTGGGCAAGCCTGTACGCAAGAACCACAAGAAACACACTCTGATTCGATAAATGATGTATTTCCCGAACTTACGCGGGCATCAAATGCGCGACCAGTAATTGTTAACGCAAATGTGCCTTGTACTTCATCGCAAGCACGTACGCAGCGATTGCAGACGATGCACTCCTTGGAATCAAAGGTGAAGTAAGGATTTGTTTCATCTTTAGGTAGATCTAAGTGAGTCTTCTTCGCTTCATAACGAACTTCTTTAACGCCGACTTTTTCAGCCATGCCATGAACTTCGCAGGCATCTCCGACAGCACAAGTTTCTGGGTGATCAGAAAGATAAAGCTCCATTACGCCTTGGCGCATGTGATCTAATTTTTCAGACTTAGTAGAAACCTTCATGCCATCTGCAACTGGAGTAGTACATGATGAAGGTGTTCCCTTGCGGCCATCAATTTCAACAACGCAAAGACGGCAAGAACCGAATGCCTTTAAGCGATCAGTTGCACATAACTTTGGAATATCAACGCCACATTCGGCTGCGGCACGCATGATTGAGGTATCTGCAGGTACTTCAACTTTTTTGCCATCGATTTCGACGGTAACTGTTTCGGTTCGCTTTGAAGCGGGGGTACCGAAATCTGGTTCCATAATGAGTGACATTATTTTCCTCCGTCGAAGTCTTCAGGGAAGTTCGTTATAGCGCTCTTTACCGGAAGCGGAGTTAGTCCGCCCATTGCGCAAAGAGATCCATCTGTCATTACCTCGCAAAGATCGAGCAATAACGCTTTATTCTTCGCGACATCTTTTCCGCCGATAATTAAATCGATGGTTTCCACTCCGCGAGTAGAACCAATTCGGCAAGGTGTGCACTTTCCGCAAGATTCAATTGAGCAGAATTCCATTGCAAAACGTGCCTGCTTAGCAAGGTTAACGGAATTATCAAATACGACGATGCCGCCGTGACCGAGCATTCCCCCCGCTTCTAACATTGATTCGTAATCGGCGCTTACAGCTAATTTATCTTGGCCAAAATATGCACCGAGTGGTCCGCCAACTTGAATTGCACGAATTGGCTTACCTGAAAGTGTTCCGGCGCCATATCCATTTACAAGTGCATCAAGTGAGATACCAAAAGCAGTCTCAACGATTCCACCTTGTTTGATATTGCCAGCTAATTGGAAAACTTGTGTGCCAAGTGAACGTCCAACGCCGCGAGCTTTGTAAGCAGCTGCACCGCTTGCAAGAATCTCTGGAACAGATGCAAGAGTTAAAACGTTATTGATAACTGTTGGCTTACCGAATAAACCTTCAAGTGCAGGTAGCGGTGGTTTTGCGCGAACCACTCCGCGCTTACCTTCAAGAGATTCAAGCATTGCAGTCTCTTCGCCGCATACATACGAACCAGCGCCTGAGCGAACTTTAAGTTCAAAGTTACCTAACTTTGGCGCTGCAATTTCAATTGCTTTATTTAATTGCGAAATCGCTGCTGGATATTCAGAGCGAACGTAGATGAAACCTTTAGTTGCACCAACTGCAAGGCCGGCAATTGCCATGCCTTCGATAAGAGTAAATGGATCGCCCTCCATCAAGATGCGATCGGCAAAAGTTCCGCTATCTCCTTCATCGGCATTGCAGCAGATGTACTTCTGATCTGCAGATGCATCCATAACGGTCTTCCACTTAATACCTGCAGGAAAACCAGCACCGCCGCGACCACGTAGGCCAGATTCAGTAACTTCAGCGACGATATCTGCTTGAGACATCTTCTGCGCTTTAGCCAAACCTACAAAGCCACCATGCGCTTCGTAATCTGAAATTGAAAGTGGATCAATAATTCCAACGCGCTTATATGTAACGCGGTCTTGCTTTGTTAGCCATTCAAAGTTATCTACATCGCCAATTGATGGATGTGTTCCGTCTAGAACAGCAGCTGCATCATCGCTAGTTACATTGTTATAACCGATGCGCTTTCCATTCTTTTCAACTTCTACAAGTGGTTCTAGCCAGAGCGCACCACGAGTTCCGTTACGAATAATTGTGATATCTAAATTTCGTTTTGCTGCTTCTGCTGCGAGCGCTACTGCAACTAAATCAGAGCCAACTGATTGTGCAGCGGAGTCACCTGGAATATAAATTTTCATTTAAGTTTCTCCACAGTTGCGCGGCCAATTAAGCGATCGCCCACCATTGCGGCAGGTCCTAATGCGCAATTGCCAAAGCAGTATGCCTTCTCAACTTCAATGCCAGCTTTCTCTGCATCTGCGATTAGTGAATCGCAACCTACTGCTTGGCAGGCCTCAGCAGCGCAGATCTTCACTGCGCTTGAAGGGCTTTTCTTCAAATCATGATAATAAGTAAATACGCCAAATACCTCTGCGCGCGAAACATTAAAAGCGCTAGCAATTAAATCTAAAGCAGCTTCGTCAACGTAACCAAACTTCTCTTGTAACGCCTGTAACGCGATGAGTACCGGACCTGGTTCATCGCGAAATGTCGCGATTACATCTTCTGCAATCGCGACATCCCACTTTGAATATGTCATTTAGAACAGACCTACAACCTTGCCATCGACATAGTCGATCTTTTCAGCTGAAGGCAGCTTAGGTAAACCAGGCATTGTCATAATCTCTCCGCAAACTAGAACAACGAACTCTGCACCAGCAGATAGTCGCACCTCTCGGATGTTTAGGGAATGACCTGACGGAGCGCCACGGAGCGATGCATCAGTTGAGAATGAGTACTGGGTTTTCGCAACGCAGATTGGATAGTGGCCGTACCCACCTTCCTGTAGCTCCTTGAGCTTGTTTCGTACCTTTGCATCAGCAGTAACTTCAGCTGCACCGTAAATCTTGGTTGCAACTGCAACTGCCTTATCCCAAAGAGTTGCCTCATCTGGGTAAACCATTGTTACCTTATTTGGTTGTTCACAAAGTTCAACAACGATTTCAGCAAGTTCTGTTGCGCCCTTACCGCCTTCAGCCCAGTGATTAGCCAAAGTGATCTTTGCGCCCATCGCTTCAACTTTCTTGCGAAGAAGTGCGATTTCATTATCTGTATCGCTAACGAACTTGTTGATTGATACAACTACAGGGATGTTATAAACCTTAGAAACGTTATTTACGTGACGCTCTAGGTTAACAATGCCCTTTTCAAGTGCATCAAGATTTTCGTTTGTAAGTTCCTTAAGATCAGCGCCGCCGTGATACTTCAGGGCGCGAACTGTTGCAACAATTACGCAAGCATCTGGACGTAGACCTGACTTACGGCACTTAATATCAATGAACTTCTCTGCACCAAGATCTGCACCGAAGCCAGCTTCTGTAACAACATAATCAGCGATCTTCATAGCTGACTTTGTTGCGATTACAGAGTTGCATCCGTGTGCGATATTTGCAAAAGGTCCACCGTGGATAAATGCTGGTGTGTTTTCAAGAGTCTGCACCAAGTTTGGCTGGAATGCATCCTTCAAGATAACGGTCATCGCACCTTGTGCATTTAGATCCTTAGCAAGAACTGGCTTCTTGTCGGTTGTGTAACCAACAACAATCTTTGAGATACGTTCCTTTAGATCTTCGATTGATGTTGCAAGACAGAAGATCGCCATGATCTCTGATGCCACAACAATGTCGAAACCATCTTGACGTGGGTAGCCGTTTCCGACACCACCTAATGAGTTAACGATGTCGCGAAGTGCGCGATCGTTCATATCTACTACGCGCTTCCATGCAACACGACGTACGTCGATGTTTAATGTATTGCCGTGGTGAATGTGGTTATCAACAAGCGCTGCAAGTAAGTTATTTGCAAGCGCAATTGCATTGAAATCGCCTGTGAAGTGAAGATTGATATCTTCCATCGGAACAACCTGTGCGTATCCGCCACCTGCTGCGCCACCCTTCATACCGAAAACTGGTCCAAGTGATGGTTCGCGTAAGCAGATTAGTGAGTTCTTGCCGATATGGCGAAGCGCATCTCCGAGACCAACAGTTGTTGTGGTCTTACCTTCACCAGCTGGTGTTGGTGAGATTGCGGTAACTAGAACAAGCTTGCTGTCCTTCTTCTCTGGAAGTGAATCCAAATATTTAAGCGACATCTTTGCCTTATAGTGACCGTACGGCTCTAAATGTTCAGCTGCAATTCCAAGCGATGCGCCAATTTCAATAATTGGCTTCATTACTGCTTTCTGTGCAATTTCAATATCTGACATTTATTTTGCCGCCTTTACTGCTTCGATGAGTTTAGGAAGTACTTGATGTAAATCTCCAACGATTCCGTAATCTGCATAACGGAAGATTGTTGCTTCAGGATCGGTATTGATTGCAACAATGTTCTTGCTGTTCTTCATTCCTGCGATATGTTGCATCGCACCTGAGATACCGCATGCAAGATAAAGATTTGGTGCAACCTTCGAACCGGTCTGTCCGACCTGCTCAGAATGTGGGCGCCAACCTGATGCAGTTACAACGCGTGAGCAACCAACTGCGCCACCAAGTAGTGATGCAAGCTCTTCGATTACTCCGAATCCTTCTGGACCACCAACGCCGCGACCGCCAGAGACGATCACCTTTGCATCGGTAAGAGTTACGCCGCCAGTTGATGATTCGCCAACGCGATCAAGAACTTTAACAACGGTATCTTCTGGTGAAAGATTTACAGAAATTTCTTTAACTTCTGCGCTGCCGCCAACCTCTTCTGGTTCGAATGCAAGCGCCATTACAGATGCAATTAATAGATCTGCGTGAACATTTGCATCTTCAAGGAGATTGCCTGCCCAACGTGCACGAACTACCTTGTGTGGATTACCCAAAGTAATGCTGGTGCATTCAGCTGCCATTGGCAGATTCTTAAATGCTGCAAGGTGTGCAAGCTGTTCGTTGCCACGAGGTGAACCCGCAGCAATAACTGCAGCTGGCTTTAGCGAATCAGCTAGCTCTGCAAGTGCGCGACCAGAAGCCATTGGAGCGTAATCGCTGATCTCTGCATTATTTACAACATGCAGAACTTTTGCGCCAAACTTTCCAACTTCTGAAGCAACTGCTGAACCTGCTGCACCGATTACAACTGCCTGAACATCAGCATCAATCGCACGCGCTGCTGTTAGCGCACGAGTTGATAGCGGATCAAGAACTCCGCGATCATGATCAATTAGAACAAGAATCATTTAGAGAACTCCCATCTGCTTAAACTTTTCAATCAATGCAGGAACTGCATCTGGACCATTGCCAAGAATTTCTGCACCAGTTGCCTTTGATGGAACAACTGTTAGCTTCAACTTCTCAAGCTTTGGTGCTGCACCTCCAGCTGCTTTGATATCAACTGGCTTCTTACGTGCTTGCATACGTCCAGGTACTGATGGATAACGTGGAACGTTTAGACCATCGCGCACTGTGACGATTGCAGGTAGCGGAGCTTCATAAACTTCACGTTGAGTACCAACAACGCGTTCGCCACGAACTTTGCCGCCTTCAACTTTCATCGCCTTTACGTTGGTGATGATTGGCATGCCAAGTGCATGTGCAACGCGAATATGGATCTGGTAACCAGCGCTATCTGCAGATTCAGCACCGAAGATGATCATGTCGAACTTTGTAGGTTCTGCTTTGATCGCTTCAACAAGTGCATTTGCAGTTGACTGTGGATCCCAATCGTTGCCATCTGTTTCTAGTAAAACAGCGCGTGCTGCACCGACTGCAAGAGATGCGCGAAGTTGTTCTTCGGCATCTGTTGGTCCAAGTGTTAGTAGCGTTAATTGGCCACCGATTTGTTCGGTTAACTGAACACCAGCTTCAACAGCATTCTCTTCGTGAGGAGAGATGCCGTATCCCATGTTGTCTGTCTGCAGCGCCATATTGTCTGGAGTCAGCATTAGCTGGCTACCAGTAATTGGCACTCGCTTAATACAAGCAAGAATTTCCATGGATTAGCCCAAGATCCTTTCGTTACCTGAGTCGAACATTGGAGTAATTCCAACGCCAGCAATGCTGCATGGATACTGCTCTCCAAGGTATTCAACTAAGAATTTATTTCCGACTACAGCCAACTCTGTTGGGATGTATGACATAAGAATGTGCTTGCCAAGTGATGGAGCTGAACCAGCTGAAGTTACATATGAACGACGTCCATGAGCATCTTCAATTGTCTTTCCATCAGTTGTAAGGATTGGTTCCTTACCTAACATGTAGCGCTTTACACCTGACTTAGATGTGTGATCATCTACGTAAAGTGTGCAGAGCATTGTTACTGGCTTCTCTTCACGATGCTTTACGTGTGCAGCCTTTCCAATGAAATCTTGCTCCTTCAACTTCGGTGTCTGCATTCCTGCTTCGATCACGTTGTATTCGGTTTCAAGTTCTGCACCGTATGCACGGTAGTTCTTCTCTAGGCGGCCGGTTGTTCCGTAAACACCGATACCAACTGGAATAAGCCCGTGGTTCTTACCCGATTCCCAAAGTGCATCCCAAAGCTTTGCGCCCTGTTCGATTGGAACGTAGAACTCCCAACCAAGATCACCAACATAAGAGATACGTGATGCAAGAACGCGTAGTGAACCGATTTCAATTGTCTTGCAAACACCGAACTTAAATCCTTCATTTGAAACATCAGCCTTTGTAATGTCCTGAAGAATCTTGCGAGCGTTTGGACCCCAAACACCGATAGTTGTGTAAGAAGAAGTTAAATCAGTTAGTGATGCTGTGCCATCTTCAGGAAGAAGATCAGAGAACCACTTACGGTCTGCAGGACCATGTGCACCACCGGTTACAACGCGGAAGTGGCTATGGCCAAGGCGCATGATTGTTAAGTCTGACTTGAAGCCACCATTTGGACCAAGTACAGGTGTGTAAACAACGCGACCAACTGCAACATCCATCTGACGAAGCGCAGCCTTCTGAACTACTGCAAGTGCGCTTGGACCTGTGATGTCGAAGATCTGGAATGCAGAAAGATCAACAATTCCAGCAGTTTCACGCATCTGTAAGTGCTCTGCGTTGATGATTGGTGACCACCAACGTGAGTCCCATTCAGCTTCGCGTGGCATTACCTTGTCGCCGTACTTAGCAACTAAATCTTTATTGCACTCGTACCAGAATGGACGCTCCCAACCTGCAGTCTCATAGAACACTGCACCAAGCGCCTTTTCGCGATCGTACATTGGAGACATACGAACATTACGGTTTGATTCGTACTGCTCATTTGGGTGAACGATTCCGTAAGTCTTATTGAAGCTCTCAGCTACGCGAGCCTTAACGTGTTCGCGTGACTTCTGGTGCTCGTGGAAACGTGCGATGTTTGATGCATGTAGATCAATCTCAGAATCACCAAGAACCATCCACTCTGCAAC
The DNA here is from genome assembly GCA_964565165.1 of uncultured Actinomycetes bacterium. Classification (GTDB taxonomy): domain Bacteria; phylum Actinomycetota; class Actinomycetes; order Nanopelagicales; family Nanopelagicaceae; genus ZLKRG08. Next base: position 41,087 of record CAZMDJ010000005.1, read on the forward strand.
TGCGCGACCTGTTCCAGGACCTTCTTTAATCCAAACAGCTGCTGCAGACCAAAGACCCTTAACTTCTGGAGTCTCACCAAGGATCGGCATTCCATCTGGTGTGTAAGAAAGAATTCCGTTGATTGCATACTTCTCGCGAACTGTTTCATCACCAAGAATTGATGGAACCAGTTCGTATGCATGCTCATCTTGGATATCGAAATCCTTCTGAGTGAATGGGAACTCTGTTGGTGAAAGTGCTGCTGCTGCGTTTGATGGAATTTCATTTGCTTCGTACATGATTGGACGGTGCGCATATGAACCAACTTCAAGACCGGTTCCGTGCTGGCGCTCGTACATGTTTGTATCCATGTCGCGGATGATTGGCCATTCGATATCGCCCTTTGCATCCTTAAAGAATGGAACAGGTCCGACGTCCTTCATCTGGTGAACAGCTGGAGTTAATGGAATTTCCGCTCCCGCCATCTTTGCAAGCTGTGCTGACCAGCAACCTGTTGCGATCAAAACATATTCAGCTTCGATTTCACCTTGATCTGTCTTAACGCTCTTGATGCGACCGTTTTCAACATTCATGCCAAGAACTTCTACGTTAGCAAAGCTCTGTGCCGCGCCCATTTCAATAGCCTTTTCGCGCATAAGTGTTCCTGCGCGAAGTGAATCCACCACACCTACAGTTGGCTGGTAATAGCCACCAACAATTACCGACTCTTCGATGTATGGAACTAGCTCTTTAATTTCTGCTGGAGTAACAATTCGTCCGCCATCAATGCCCCATGACTTAGCACTGGTAATACGACGAGCAAGTTCCTGCATACGTTCTGGTGTACGTGCAACTTCGATACCGCCAGATTCGGTAAAGCAGCCAAGTTCTTTATATTGCTTCATTGAGTCCGCAGTAATGTGCGCCATCTCTTTTGAGTGGTCTACTGGGAAAATAAAGTTTGAAGCGTGACCTGTTGATCCACCTGGGTTAGGTAGCGGTCCCTTATCAATCTGTACTAAATCTTTCCAACCTAGTCGAGCTAAGTGGTAAAGAACTGAATTGCCGACAATGCCGGCGCCAATTACGACGCACTTAGCTTTTGCAGGAAGTGTTGCCATGGTTTTCTCCTATAGTGACTTTCGAATAGTGGTTTCGAAACCTTCGATATGTTCGCGCATCGCATTCTCTGCTGCTTTCTTATCTCCATCAAGAATAGATTGCAGCATTGCACGATGTTCGATAATTGCATCTTCCAATTCGGAGACGCGATCTAGAGCCATAAACCAGATGCGCAGCGCATGTGCGTAGTACTGATCTAACGTTGACACTAGAAACTCATTATGTGTTGCGGCGTAAATTTGATGGTGAATACGCTGATCTAAATTGATCAACTTCTCCATCTTTGGTTCGCCTTTAATTAAATCAATCTCTTTAATTAGTTGTGCAATTACTGCTTGATCATGTGCAGTTGCGCGTTCTGCTGCAAGTCCAGCTGCTTGAATCTCTAAATACCCACGAACTTCTGAAATCGCTGCTAAATCTTTTACATCTACTCCAGCTACAAACATTCCGCGACGTGGATAAACTTCAATAAGTTTCTCATTTGCTAAATTGCGAAGCGCTTCACGAATTGGTGTGCGACCCATTTCCAATTGCGTCATCAAATCGCTCTCGGAGATAACTGAACCTGGGCGAAGCTGGCAGCTGATAATTAGTGAGCGAATCTGCTGGTACGCCTCATCGCTTAGCGATTGGCTCTCCCTCATTGGATGTATCAAGCTCACGGGGAGAACATATATCAGTGATATATCAACTACAAGGGGTTGGAGTACCATTTATCACATGGCTTTGGTGAATTTTTACGCGGCGGCGAAGGCGGCGGCCGGGGCTTCGACCCTCAAAATTCCAGCCGGAACCCTTGGCGCGTTGATCGCAGACTTGGCTAGCCGAAGCCAAGAGTTGGCCAAGCTTCTGCCGACCTGTTCATTCCTATTAAATGGTGAATCCTGCGAATCGATGGAACACCCACTTATCGAGGGCGATAACGTCGATGTCCTACCCCAATTTGCTGGGGGTTAATTAGCCGCCGATAGCCGACATAGGTCGGACCGGTTTTACGAAATCAGGGTTATTGATTCCGTGACCAGGAAGTTTTGACTTAACGCTAAGCCCGAATGCTTTCACAATATCTTCGCGCTTTTCAGATTCTGCTAAACGACTATTTCGGAGAATCGAACGTAGGTCAGTCTCGTCGTTTGAGAAGAGGCAATTTCGAAGTTGGCCATCTGATGTTAAACGTAAGCGATCGCAATTAGCGCAGAACGAACGAGTAACGCTACCGATAATGCCAACAGTCGCTGGTCCACCATTGACATAAAACTCTTCAGCAGGTGATGAACCACGATCTGAAACTGGAGTTAATTCATATTCTGAATTCAGTTGGTTGTAGATCTCATCCGCTGTAATTAAATTGCTTCTAGACCACGCATCCCCTGCATCAAGTGGCATCTGTTCGATAAATCGTAAATTCAAATTCTCTTGAAGTGCCCACTTAACTAACGGCAGCGCTTCATCGCCATTGATGTCGCGCATCAAAACTGTGTTTATCTTAATTGGATCAAGTCCAGCTTCACGTGCAGCATTGATGCCATCAATTACATCGTCGTATCGATCGCGGAAAGTTAATCGCTTAAAGCGTTCCCAATCTAAAGTATCTAAACTGATATTGATTCGACGAAGTCCAGCTTCAGCTAAATCCTTTGCCACCTTTGCAAGGGCAACGCCATTTGTAGTCATTGAAAGTTCTGGTGCGTTATCAAGCGCATTAATGCGGCTAACAATTTCAACGATATCCGGGCGTAATAACGGTTCGCCGCCAGTTAATCGAACTTCTGTGACCCCTTGAGAAACCGCAATTTCAATTACTTTAACCATTTCGGTTGCAGTTAAAAGGGTGTCTGATGGTAACCATTTATCGAAGTTAAATGGCATGCAATAGGTGCAACGCAATGAGCAGCGATCGGTGAGCGATACACGTAAATCACGATGGACGCGTCCGTAGTTATCAATCAAACTCATGCGCTATTTACCCATTCAGTGGTGCCATCTGTAAATTCTTGATATTTCCAGATTGGAAGCTCTACTTTAACGCGTTCCACTAACTCTTCACAGCAAGCAAGTGCAGGGGCTCGATGTGCAGATGCCACCGCAACAACAAATGCGCTCTCCCCGATTGGAATCGCACCATATCTATGTGCGACAGCTGCATTTACTACATCATGTTTAGCAACAACTTCATTGGTAATCTTTTCAATAATAGCTTGAGCGGTTGGGTGCACTTCGTAATTTAATGAAGTCACACCTTTTCCTTTATCGTGATTACGAACATCGCCGCTAAAAGTTACAACTGCGCCGGCGCTATCGCTCTTAACCTGTGAAGCTAAAGCTTCAGCGGTAATTACAGATTCAGTTACTTGCGCTGTGATCATTTCCAGCCAACTGATCGAGAATATGTTCTGCAAGTCTTTCGATAATAACTAAACCATCTTTAACTGCACCTGGCGAACCTGGCAGATTAATAATTAATGATTTTCCATTTACTCCAGCTAAGCCGCGAGATAAATCAGCGGTAGGAACTTTTTCACGAGAATATGCGCGCATCGCTTCAGCAAATCCAGGAAGTTCTTTCTGCAATAAAGGCTTGGTAGCTTCTGGAGTTACATCTGTCGGAGAGATTCCTGTTCCGCCAGTTGTGACAATCAAATCAATTCCATCTGCGAGCGCGCCTTTAATTGTTGTTGCAATTTGATCGACATCATCTTGAACCAATTTATGGCCCAAGACTTGGTAGCCAAGTTTCTTTAAGCCATCTTTTAGCGCGGCTCCGCTTAAATCTTTGTAGACACCTGCAGTCGCACGATTACTAGCGGTTATGACAATTGCGCTTCTCATCGGTGCCAATCGCCAGTTTTTCCGCCGCTCTTGGTCTCTACCTGCACATTGGTAATAGCGGCATGCGGATCCATTGCTTTAATCATGTCAATCAAAGTTAAACCAGTTACTGATACTGCAGTTAGCGCTTCCATTTCAACGCCAGTGCGATCAGTTGTTTTTGCAGTTGCCAGAATCGCAACTCCATCGCCTTCAATCTTCAATTCAATCTCTACCTTATTTAGCGCAATTGGATGGCAGAGCGGAATTAGTTCGCTGGCCTTCTTGGCACCCATGATGCCTGCGATTCGAGCAGTTGCTAACACATCGCCTTTTGGAGTCTGGCCCGATGCAATTGCGCTTAAAACTTCTGGCTTCATCGTTACTTTTCCAGAAGCGGTCGCAATTCGAGTGGTCGCTTCTTTGCCAGAGGTGTCTACCATGTTGGCTTCGCCCTTGTCGTTGATGTGGCTCAAACTCATGACGGTAATCCTAACCATCTCAGCGGAGTTGGCGGATTGGTGCAGACTGCAAAGCCATCTGCATGAGCAAGACTTCGAAGCATCGCGCTACCCAAGTAATCTCCGATCCGGAAATGGCCCTTATCTAAAGTTCCCAGCACCAGTCTGGTAAATCCAGGTTGTGCATCAAATTGATCATCGCTTGAAATTAATGGAAGTTCTAAATTTGCTCTACCCAATATTGAGTTGATTAAAGGTTGACCCAGAGTCATCAACGCAACCACTGCGGATTGCGGATTGCCTGGCAAACCAATTAGCGGCTTGCCATTAACTTCCGCCAGAACTTGAGGGTGGCCAGGTCGCACTGCGACTTTATCTACATGAATTTTGCCATTCAATTTTTCAATAGCACTCTTTAGGAAATCTCTTGGGCCATCGGCTGTTCCGCCAGTAGTTGCAACTAAATCAAAGTTCTTTGAAGCTTTATCAATCGCGGCAATTGTTAAATCTAACTGATCTGAAACGTAATCAACATGAACTACTTCGCAGCCTAGTTTTTCAAACCAACCCGGAATCTGTGGGCCAAGTGAATCGCGAACATATCCATCTTTAGGCAAACCTGTTAATTGAATTTCATCGCCAAGTAAGAGCAAGGCAACTTTAGGCTTCATAGCTACTTCAATTTCGTCATAGCCTGCTGCTGCAATAAGCCCAACCATTCCAGGAGTTAATACAGTTCCTTTTTTAATAAGTACTTCATTTTGTTCTGCCTCTTGGCCAGCAGGTCTAAAATCTTTTCGCTCTGTAGTTTCACCGGAGATGTAATCTTCTTCTACTGTTGCGTTCTCCCAACGTAGAACACCAAAAGCTCCATCTGGAATTACTGCGCCAGTTGCAATTCCGAGCGCTTCTCCATTTTTTAGTGAACCTTTAAATGGTGCACCTGCTTTGATTTCACCTATTAATTTCCATGGTCCGTTACCTGCAACAACATATCCATCCATCGCACTGGTTTCGTAAGTTGGAAGTTCAACCAATGCTTTTGCATCAACTGCGAGCGTGCGACCAAGCAGATGGCTTATTGGTAATTTTTCGATTGGACCTACTTTTCCAAGGGAGGCAGATGCGCTTCGCGCTTGATCCCAACTTGGTTCGATTAAGGTCATTGCGCTAATCTACTAGCCAAGTCAATCGCTCTTAAAACGTCCGGTTGAGTATCGATATCTAATAGGAGTTCAGTTTCAACGAGTGGAACCCGGTCGATATTTAGCTTTGCAATTAACTCTTTTACAGATTTGTTTTCTAATGAGCCAAGCGAATCTAGCGCTTCTCGTAATTTACCTGTTCTATAAAGAGCAGCTAAAGGTTGCGCGTATCCATCACAATCAACAGGCATCGCTGCATCATTGACCAGAGCGCTCTCTAGTTGATTTAAAACTCTTGGTGCAAATGGCATATCGGTTGCAAAGATTGCAACAAGATCTGTATCTACTTTATTTAAACCTGCCCCGATGGCAGCTACCGGGCCAGCAGCAATTGGTTCTTCGCGAACATATATCGCTTCTATGGAAGTTTCAGGTCCTACGATTACCAAGTCATCAAGGTGTTCAGAGAGAATCTTTAAGAGAGTTTTCCCGTTAATCAGCGCTTCAGATTTATCAGAACCAAAGCGCTTGCTGGTGCCACCAGTTAAGACAATGGATTTCATCGAAGCGCTTCTCGAAGTGGTTTACGTAAGAAAAATACGATTGCAATGGCGATAAATAACATAACGGCGGAGAGCGAATAGGCAGTCGCTACATCGACATCTAATTCTTGATAAATCAACATTGTCCATGTTTGCGTAGTGCCAGGAAGCGAACCAGCAAACATAAGCGTCGCTCCGAATTCGCCAATTGCTCTAGCCCATGCCAAAACTCCACCTGTGGCAATTGCACTTCGTGATTGCGGAATCGCAATTCTTTGAAAGAGATCATTTCCATCAACGCGATCAATGATTGCGGCATCTTCAACATCTTGAGGCAGTTGTCTAAAATTCGATTCACAAATCAAAACCACAAATGGCAGACCAACAAATACTCCTGCAAGAACTACCGCGCTAGAAGTAAATGGCATTGACCAACTCGTTGATTGATAAATAAATCCACCAAGCAAACCATTGCGGCCCATCAAGGAGATAAGGGCAATACCGGCAACAGTTGGTGGAAGCACAATTGGCGCAAGCACCAACGGGCGGATGAAGTTGGTAAATTTATTTGAACTCTTTGCCAAAACCCATGCCAGTGGCACACCGAGCGTCAACGAAATTACCGCTGCAATTGTCGAGGTCCAGAGAGAAAGTTTGATGGCTGTTAAATCAGAGAGTGAGGTGAAGAAATGGCTCCAGGAAACTTTCGTGAGCAGAGAAAATAGCGGTGCAATGATGATAACCATCGCAAAACCAGCAAGCGCTTTTGTCGCTACTCCAAATTTCATTTGCTGCCGAAACCTTTACTCTGCAAGACCTTAATTACAGCCTTCGATTGAAGATACTTAATAAATGTAGATGCCCAGCGATTCTTACGCAATTGTGCAATTTGATAAGTAGTAGTTGCAGCATCTAAGTTCTTAAATTCAATGGCGCGTAAGCTCTTATTTGCCAGCACATCACTCTTATAAATAACCGCAGCGTCTACTTCACCGGAAAGTAATTTAGCTACCGCGCTAGAAACTTTTGGCTCAAGCGAGACTGGTTTGCTAGTTACGCCTTCACCTACTAGGGCAGCATCTGCTGCGGCACCGCATGGAACTTCATGGGCACATTTGATCCAGAGATAATTTCCATTTAAATCTGAAATCTTGGTGATATTTGAACTCTTATTTACCCCAAGTACTACTCGATTGGTCACGTAATTAGTTCCACCTGAAAAAGGCTCTGCAGAAACAAAAATATCTGCCGGTGCTCCAGCTTTGATTTGAGTTGCAAGAGTTGAAGAGGCTTGGAATGAGAAATTAACCTTTACACCTTTATGTGCTTTCTCAAATTGTTTCCCGATTTGCGTGAAACTATCAGTAAGACTTGAGGCAGCGAAAACGGTAATCGAGTTATCTGCATATGCTGAAGTTGAAATTACGCTCAAAGCTGCCGTAACAACTAAGAGCGCTTTCTTCATTTAGCGAGTATATAAGGCTATTCTTACGCTCAATCATGATCGATATCATCGCCATATTCGCAGTTGGATTAACGGTTGGTTTTCTAAATGGCTTTGCAGGTGGCGCTTCAGTTCTCTCCTTTCCAGCAATGATTGCAGTTGGTTTAAATCCTGTTACCGCAGCGATGACCAATGCCCTTGGAGT
>CAZMDJ010000006.1:0-45919 GCA_964565165.1 uncultured Actinomycetes bacterium
TTAACTGCGCTAACAATTATTGGTTTATTACTTGAACGAAATACCTTTAATAATCCAGCAGATACCGAGGCGGGTTTAGCGGGCGTAAGTCGTGCAATTGGATTTGCCGGAGTCGGTTTAGTTTTAGGTGCGTTGATTGCACCGATGGGCGTTGAGAAAGTCGGACGCCATCGTTGGATTCGTTATATGGCAGCGTTAAGTTCGATAACTCCAATACTCATTGGGGTATTTCAAACAGAGATCGCGTTATACGTTGCAGCTTTCTTTGTCGCACTTGGCGGACAGAGTATGAAAGTTACAAACGATGCTTTGATTCAATCAAAGATTACTGATGATTTCCGTGGTCGCACCTTTGCACTTAACGATATGTCAGTTAATTTAGCGATTGTTGGTGCTGCGTTACTTGCAGCTTTAGTTACGCCAGATAGCGGAGTTACCTTCTTGGTTCCGGCAGCTATTGCAGTTGCATATTTACTTGTCGCGTTTGTTATCTTGCGTCCAAGTAAATTTAGCGGGATTTCCACCAATTAAGTAGCTCTTGCGTTGCGCGCTCTTTTCCAAGTGGCCCATGTTCTAAACGCAGTTCAAGTAGAAAATCTAAAGCCTGACCAATTTCGCGCGAAGGTTTTAAGTTAAGTAGCCCCATAACTTCTGCACCATCTAAATCAGGACGGATCGCAGCAAGCTCTTCTTCTTGTGCCAATCGATCAATACGTGATTCAAGTTCATCGTAGGTACGCGCTAAACGATCTGCCTTCTTCTGATTGCGGGTAGTGCAATCTGCGCGAGTTAATACGTGTAAATGTGTAACTAATTCACCGGCATCGCGGACATAGCGGCGCACTGCAGAATCGGTCCATTCGCCATCGCCATAACCATGGAAACGTAAGTGCAGGGCAATAAGAGTTTCGACTTCATCGATAACTTCATTTGAGAAGCGCAACTTCTTCATACGTTCTTTAGCAAGGCGCGCACCAACTACTTCGTGGTGGTGAAACGAAACTCCACCGCCAGGAATTAGCGCACGAGTTTTTGGTTTTCCGATGTCATGCAAAAGTGCGGCTAAGCGAATTACTAAATTCTTACCGCCTAAACGATGTTCTAGCGCAATCGCCTGTTCCAAAACGGTAATTGAGTGTTCGTAAACATCTTTATGGTGGTGATGTTCATCGATTTCTAACTTTAACTTTGGAATCTCTGGAATAACTAAATCTGCAAGTCCTGTTGCAACCAGAATTGAAATTCCGATTCGTGGATTATCAGACATTAATAATTTAGTGAATTCATCGCGTACACGTTCGGCAGAGATAATGTTGATGCGATCTGCCATATCGTGCATCGCTTTAAGTGCATCGTTAGATACTTCGAAATTTAATTGCGCAGCAAAACGCGCAGCGCGCATCATTCGTAGCGGATCATCGCTAAATGATTGTTCTGGCGAAACTGGTGTGCGTAAAACTTTTGCAGTTAAATCTGCCAGACCATTAAAGACATCGATGAATTCTGGTTTGGTGCCTGTTAATTCAAGTGCCATTGCATTAACAGTGAAATCGCGACGCGATAAATCGCCATCGATATTGTCTCCGAATTCAACTTCTGGTTTACGTGAATCTAAATCGTATTTATCACTGCGATAAGTTGTAATTTCAACTGTGGTGTCGCCGCGCTTACCTGCAATGGTTCCGAATTCAATTCCGGTATCCCAAACATTGTCAGCCCACGCGCTAAGAATTTTCTTTGTCTCTAATGGGCGCGCATCTGTTGTGAAATCAAGATCATTTCCAAGGCGACCAAGAATCGCATCGCGTACTGGACCGCCAACTAGCGCCAATTTAAATCCTGCTGCTTTAAAGGCTTGGGCTAAAGATGAGGCAAGAGGCGCTCGGTCAATTAACGAGCGAATCGCTAATTCACCTGCGGCATCTAATGCGTTACTCACAGGGGAAAGGTTAGGGTACTCGCATGACCCCGGCACCTGGTGCTGGCGGCGATGCTGGTTCAAATACCCAATCGGCATCTAAGCCTCACCGAAAAAAGCGTTCGCGCAATAAGAATAAACGGAAATCAAATCCATCGGCTTCTGCCAACCCGAAAATTCGTTATGCAAAGCGCGTTGATGAAGTTAGCGCGGGCGGATTGGTAATCGATTTTTCAGGCACAAAAGGTTTACTAATTGGTCGCTTTGATCAGAAGGATGCAACTCGCGAACGTTTACTTTGGTCGCTACCAAAGGGACATATCGAAGAGGGCGAGACACCTGAGGAAGCTGCGATCCGCGAAGTCGCCGAAGAGACTGGAATTAACTCTGAAATCTCGCGTGAACTTGGCGTAATCGATTTCTGGTTTATGGCTGGCGGAAAGCGAATCCATAAAACAGTTCATCACTATCTATTTAAAGAGGTCGGCGGAACTTTGACGCCACAAGAATCAGAAGTTGATGAGGCGCGTTGGTTCCCGCTTGAAGAGATTGTCGAACTTCTTGCCTACCCAGATGAGAAGAAGTTAATCGCCCGAAGTGGTGAGCTTAAATGAGAAAAGTGTTTTTAATTTTGGCGGCGCTCTTCTTTATGGTGCCGGCACCGGTACAAGCTGCTAGCCATACTATTTATCTAGCCACCCCTGCTAATCGCAACTATGCCGGTGAAATTACAAATAAAGCATTTGAGAAATCTCTGGCACCTGTAGGTGATTTAGGTAAATTGGTATTTGAACCAATTGCACGACCACGTACTTGGATTATGGATGCTGCGCTTCTAGAAGATGTGCAGTATTTAGTTGATAAGAATTCAACTCTTGCAACAAATTGGTTGACGCAGTTAAAGCGAATCACCAACCGCGACACTATTTATGCAACTGCATATGGCAATCCAGATGTAATTTATTTAAATTCACTTGCACCAACAGAGTTAAATTTCTATTACGCGGTTGGTCAGCAACATCTACAAGCGGTGTTGATGAAGAATGTGCAGAGCGAAAAGGGAAGCGGTTTCTCTTGGAAGCGCGCGAAAATCGATAGTAATGTGCGTGAATTCTTCAATACTGCGCGCCAGGAATTTACCTTGCTAGCAACTGTGGTGAATCCAAAAGAGATCGAAACCGATCGCGCACGTATTGCGCAGCTATTTAGCCCGCAATTAACTTCTAAAGAGCGCGATGAATTACTTAGCGATTTTGAAAGTGGCCAGCAGAGCGTAATTGGAAAACTTCGAATTGTTAGCGGACGTTATCGAATTACAACTTCTAACGAGAAAATTCCAATTACCGTTGTAAATGATTTTAATTCGCCGGTGAAGGTGGATCTGCTTTTCACTCCAATGAATAACCGTGTGAAATTCCCTGAGTATCGTCGCATCACTTTAAATGCGAAGAGCAAGATTCAAGTTAGCGTACCAATTCAGACAATCGCAGCTGGTGATACCTCGGTAATTGCTCGCTTTGAAAACGGTAAGGGTAAGAGTATTGGTGCAAATGCAATTATCGATCTCTCATCTACTTTGATCTCTCCTGCGGTTTCTAAATTTACAACTGGTGCAGGTTTACTACTTATTCTCGCTGCAGTTGCGCAGAGCGTTCGCCGCGTTCGAAAGAGCAGGTCGGATAAGTGAAGAACCAAGATCTCTTCCGCCAATCAACTGTGATGGCGCTCGGTACGGTTCTATCTCGCATCGCAGGTTTTATCCGTAGCGTATTAACTGTTGCAGTTTTAGGTACTGCGCTCCTTGCAGATAGTTTTAACGTAGCAAATACGATGCCAAATATTATTTACAACTTAATGGTTGGCGGTGCGTTAACTGCAATCTTTGTTCCGCAATTAGTGAAAAGTAGATCTGAAAGCGATGGCGGTTTAGATTTTGCATCTCGATTAGTTACAACTATTAGTTTGATACTTGGTTTGATTGTTGTAGTCGGCGTAATTTTTGCACCCGCGCTAGTAAAGATTTATGCGCCTGAATTTTCACAACCTGGTTTTGAACATATCTATGATTTAACGCTTGCGATGATGCGTATCTGTCTGCCGCAGATCTTCTTCCTTGGTCTCTTTACGATGCTGGGCCAGGTGGCCAATTCACGCGGCTCTTTCGCACCGATGATGTGGGCGCCGATCGCAAATAACCTTGTAGGTATTGGTCTTTTGGCCTATTTCATTGCGCTGGTCCCGAAATTCACCGCCGAAACCATCACCGATACCCAGGTCGCAATTCTGGGTTGGGGCACAACGGCCGGTGTAATCGTGCAGGCGCTTCTTGTGATTCCGGCAGTTAAGAAAACTGGTTTCCATTTAAAGATTCGTTTTGGTCTTCATGGTTTAGGTAAATCATTCTCATTAGCTGGTTGGACTCTGGTTTATGTTCTGATTTCGCAATTAGGTTATTTAGTAACAGTTAGCGTTGCAACTAGCGCAGCGGTGCGAAGTGCAAAAGCTGGAATTACTACAGGTGTTGGAATTACACCTTTCCAAAATGCATATTACGTAATGATGTTGCCTTACGGCATTGTGACAATTTCATTAATCACTGCGCTCTTGCCACATATTTCAGAACTTGCAATTAAAAAAGATCGCGACGGAGTTAAGAACGAACTTGTTCGCGCGATTCGTATGGTTGGTGTAATTACAGTTCCAGCTGGAATGGCATTCTTCTTACTTGGTCCATTGATGACCAGCACTATCTTCGTTGGAATTCCATTCGAAGATGGAATGTATATGGGTTATGTTTTATCAGCGCTTGGCGTTGGTTTAGTTACCTTTAGTATTAATTTGATTCTGCTACGTGGATTTAATGCGTTTGAAGATACCCGCACCCAAGTTCCATCAATTATTTTGATTAACGTAGTTTCAGTTGGCCTCTCTTTCTTATTCTTAAATATCTTAGATCCAAAGTGGGTAACCGTCGGTCTTGGTGCAGCATTTTCAATTAGTTATGTAATTGGTCTGCCGTACACATTGCATTTACTAAAACGTCACACTGGTGAGCTTCATATCAAGGAATTCCTTGGTCAGCACTTTAAGTTGATCGTCGCATCATTTATCGCGATGTTCCCGCTCTTTTTAATTGCGAATTATTGGCAGGGGATTAACGAAAATTCTCCGCTGACACTTAGGGCTTTAGAACTATTGGTATTTATCGTTTTGGGTGCGATTGGTTACTTTGTGGTGGCGCAGTGTATGAAAGTCGCAGAAATAGGCGTAATGATGGAATACTTCCCTGGCGGAAAACGTTTAAAGAAAGACAACCATGAGTGAAATTCATAATCTAGTAATCGTTGGGTCAGGCCCAGCCGGCTATACCGCTGCCATTTATGCAGCGCGTGCGCAGCTCAACCCAATTGTTTACGAAGGTTCAATCACTGCAGGTGGCGCGCTAATGAACACCACTGAAGTTGAGAATTTCCCTGGCTTCACTGAAGGCATCATGGGACCTGCGCTTATGGACAACATGCGCAATCAGGCAAAACGTTTCGGTGCAAAGTTAATTACCGATGACATTGTTGAAATGGATCTTGCTGGCGAAATTAAAACTTTGAAAGATGGCAGCGACAATGTAATTAAAGCGAAAGCGGTAATTCTTGCAACTGGTTCTGCATATAAAGAGATTGGTTTAGAGAACGAGAAGCGTTTATCTGGTCGCGGAGTTTCTTGGTGTGCAACTTGCGATGGTTTCTTCTATCGCGATCAAGTTATTGCAGTTGTTGGTGGCGGAGACTCTGCAATGGAAGAGGCAAACTTCTTAACTAAGTTTGCAAGTAAAGTTGTTTTGATTCACCGTCGTGAAACACTACGCGCTTCAAAGATTATGGCTGAACGCGCACAGAACAATCCAAAGATTGAATTTTTATTAAACACCGAAGTTACAGATGTACTTGGCGCAGATAAAGTTGAAGCGCTACAACTTCGCAATACAAAGACCGGCGAAACCACAAAGCGTGAATTCACCGGGTTATTTGTTGCAATCGGACATTCACCACGTTCAGAACTTCTTACCGGCCAAGTTTCATTGGACGGCGAAGGTTATGTTCAAGTTGAAGGACGTAGTTCACGTACCAACCTAAAGGGCGTCTTCGCATGCGGAGATTTGGTTGATCACACATATCGCCAAGCAATTACCGCTGCAGGCTCAGGATGCCAAGCAGCGTTAGATGCAGAGCGTTTCCTTTCACACTAAGTATCCTTTCTCAGGAAATAAATAAAGAAAACCAGGAGTAAAAAATGGGCGCACCATCAGTTACAACATCGAACTTTCAGGCAGAAGTTTTAAATTCAGATAAGCCAGTTTTGGTTGATTTCTGGGCGGAATGGTGTGGACCTTGCCGCATGGTTGCTCCGATTCTTGATGAGATCGCGGCAGAGCATGGCGATAAGTTAAAGATCGTAAAGCTAAATACCGACGAAGAGTCAGCGTTAGCTATTCAGTACGGCGTGCAATCAATCCCAACCCTTCACGTATTTAAGGGCGGACAGGTTGTTAAGACTGTTATCGGCGCAAAGCCAAAGCCAGCGCTTCTAAAAGATCTAGCTGAATTCATCTAATTTTCGATGATCGAAGTTCTGCTTCGACCTGGCGATAGTGGTGATTTGGTAAACCAAGTCATCACTTCGCTAAATCGCATTGGTTTATTACATACAACCCCTGAAACTTTTGATCAGAGTGTTGCCGATGCCGTTGCGCTCTTTCAACAACAGCGCGGTTTAACTTCAACTGGAAATGTAAATAACCAAACTTTCCAAGCTCTCGAAGAGGCGCGTTGGAAATTAGGTGATCGTTCACTTTATTTACAACCATCACCATTAATGCGCGGTGATGATGTTGCGCAATTACAGAGCCGCTTAACCGATATGGGTTTTGATTGCGGGCGAGTGGATGGAATCTTTGGTATTAAGTGCGATGCTGCAGTAAAAGAATTTCAAAAATCAGTTGGTGCAAAAGTTGATGGTAAATGTGGGCCAGCAACAATTACTGCGTTAATTCGTTTAACTAAAACTGTTGCAGGTGGCGCGCCAACTAAGTTACGTGAAACTGCGCGCCAACAAAGTCGCGGCCCTGCTCTTGCTGGAAAAGTTATTGTTATTAATCCTGCACGTGGTGGCGGTAATCCGGGCGTTGAAGCAAATGGTGTTTCTGAAGCAGAAATTACATATGACATTGCCACTCGTGTTGAAGGTCGTTTATTAGCGCTCGGTGCGAGTGTTTTCTTAACTCGTGGTCCGCAAAATGATCCATCTGAAAGCGATCGAATTAAATTAACAAATAACAGCAGTGCAGATTTGATGCTCTCTTTAAATTGCGATACTTATAAAAACGATAAGGCACATGGTGTTGCAACTTATTCTTACGGTAGCGATGCGCATGGTGTGCATTCAGTTGTAGGTGATCGTTTTGCATCATTAGTACAGCGCGAAATTTGTGCACGTACCGATTTACAAGATTGCGGAGTTCATGCAAAGACTTGGGATCTACTGCGATTGGTATCGGCGCCAGCGGTTCGAATTGATCTTGGATATTTAAGCAACCCAGGGGATGCAGATCGATATAAGCGCGCAGAATTTAGAGATTTAATTGCGGAATCTCTGGTTATTGCGATTCAGCGCCTCTATTTAGCTGCCGAAGATGATGCGAAGACCGGAACTTTACGCATTTCTGACTTAAAACGTGCTGGTTTAAGAATTAAATAATTCGCAGCATTTAATTAAGTATGGAAAACTAATCCAATGACCGAACTGCGCCATCGAACCGGAGATTCACTCGAACTCGAGAATCGTTTCGCCTCTCGAGCCGCGCATATGAAGCCTTCTGAAATTCGTTCGCTATTCGCTGTGGCTTCACGTCCAGATATTGTTTCGCTAGCTGGTGGTATGCCAAATCTTTCTGCGCTACCGATGGACATGATGGCTGAAGTTGTTCGCGAACTTGTAGCTAATAACGGAACAGAAGCGCTGCAGTACGGAAGCGGTCAGGGCCATCCGGCGCTTCGCGAACAGATCTGCGAAGTTATGGCGCTTGAAGGAATTCGCGCTAATCCAGATGATGTAATCGTGACAACTGGTTCACAGCAAGCTTTAGATTTAATTTCTCGTATCTTTATCGATCCAGGCGATGTGGTTTTAGTTGAAGCGCCTTCATATGTTGGTGCGCTCGGCACATTTTCACAGTATCAAGCAGCGCCAGTTCACGTTGAAACCGATAACGATGGCATGGTTCCAGCGGCGCTTGTTGAAGCGATTAAATCGGTTCGCGCAGCTGGCCGCAAAATTAAATTCTTATATTTAATCCCGAATTACCAGAATCCAACTGGCGTAATGCTCTCTGCAGATCGCCGCACTGAAATCTTGGAAATCTGTGCTCGCGAAGAGATTTTTATCGTTGAAGATAATCCATATGGCTTGCTTGGTTTTGATCGTCCATCACCAAATGCAATGCGTTCACAGGATTCAGAGAATGTTATTTATTTAGGTTCATTCTCAAAGACCATCGCATCTGGTCTTCGTGTGGGTTGGGCGCTAGTTCCGCAATCAATTAAAGACAAGATTGTTATTGCATCAGAGTCTTCGATCTTGTGTCCATCAAATTTCACACAGTTAACTATTTCAAGTTATTTAAAAGATCAACCTTGGCGCGATCAGATCGCATCTTTCGTTGATTTATACCGCGTTCGTCGCGATGCAATGCTTGAATCTTTAGAGGCGCACTTTCCAAAGGAAGCAACATGGACTCGTCCTGGTGGCGGTTTCTATGTTTGGGTAACACTTCCACCTGAAATTGATACCAAAGCAATGGTTCCTAAAGCGATCGTGGCAAAGGTTGCATATGTTCCAGGTAGCGCGTTCTACGCAGATGGATTTGGTTCGTGGCAGATGCGTCTTTCATATTGCCACCCAACACCAGAACGTATCCGTGAAGGTGTGAAGGCGTTAGGCGCAGTTGTTAAGCAGGAACTATCTGCGCGCGCTGGATATCAGCTTAATTAATCGTTGAAGATCTTCGGCGCCAGAGTATTCAACAATAATCACGCCTTTGCCGCCGCCTGATTCAATTCGGACGCGGGTATCTAAAACATCGCCTAAGTTTTCGGCAAGCTCTTTTAGCTCTGGGCTCTGCTTCTTTGGTGAACCACTCTTCTTAGATTTAGAAGCTGGTTTTGAAATCGCAATAATCTCTTCAACAGTACGAACAGATAAACCTTCCGCAACAATTCGGTTAGCTAACTTTTCAATCGCAGCGTTATCGGTAAGTCCAAGTAGTGCACGTGCATGTCCTGCGCTAATGGTTCCCGCGGCAACTTTTTGTTGAACCGAAGTTGGCAGATTAAGTAAGCGCATCATGTTGGTGATTACTGTGCGTGAACGACCAAGTTTTAGAGCAAGTTCTTCTTGGGTGCAGTTAAAGTCATTTAATAACTGCGAATATGCCGCGCCTTCTTCTAGTGCATTCAGCTGCGAACGGTGAATGTTTTCAATTAAAGCTTCACGTAATAATTCGTTATTTGGTGTCTGGCGAATAATTACAGGAATTGTTTTTAATCCAGCTAACTTTGAGGCGCGATAACGGCGCTCTCCCATAATTAATTCATATCTAGAACCATTACGGCGCACTACTGGTGGCTGCAAAATTCCGATCTCTTTGATTGATGCAACTAATTCTTGTAACGCTTCTGGATCAAAAACAGTTCGAGGTTGACGCGGGTTTGGATCAATTAAATCAATATCGATTTCATCTTGGGCACCAACAACTTCGTTTGTATTTGTTGTTAATGGAATCAACGCATCTAAGTTTGTTCCGAGTCCGCCACGTTTTGCCATTACGCAATATCTCCAGATTTGTAATTGATTGAAACTACATTGCTATCAAATGCTTTTCCACGTTCGGCAATTTCGCGTGCAACTTGCATGTATGCAACTGCGCCGGTTGATGAAGGATCGTAAGTCATAACTGTCTGTGAATACGATGGCGCTTCAGATAAACGCACAGCACGTGGAATTGGAATATCAATTAATTCGCGTGGGAAATGTGAACGAACATTTGCAACAACATCATTTGCCAATCGTGTTCTTGAATCAAACATTGTTAAAACAATTGTTGAAAGTGTTAGTTCTGGATTAAGTCGTTGCTTAACAATTTTGTAAGTTTCTAAAAGTTGTGACAATCCTTCAAGTGCGTAATATTCACATTGAATTGGAATCAAAACTTCGGTTGCTGCGCTAAATGCATTAACAGTTAATAAACCTAAACTTGGTGGACAATCAATAAAGATGTAGTCGTAATTTTCTGCAATTTCATTTAGCGAATCTTTTAATCGTGATTCGCGTGCCACCATCGAAACTAAATTGATCTCTGCTTGTGCAAGAGAGGTATTTGATGGAGCGCAATCTAAAACTGGAAAACCGGCAGCTTTTTGAATTACATCTTTAATAGGCGCAGTGCCCATCAAAACTTCATAGACTCCCATAGATACGCGATGCTCTACCCCGAGGGCTGTGGATGCATTTCCTTGTGGATCTAGGTCGACAACAAGGACCTTGAGGCCGCCCATAGAGAGGGCTGCGGCGATATTTACCGCTGTGGTGGTCTTGCCGACCCCGCCTTTTTGGTTTGCGACCACGAAGATGCGCCCTTTTGCAGGCTTTGGCATTGGTTCTTTTAAGCGGCGAACACCCACAACCTTCTGGATTGTTTCACGTGGAACATCGCTCATGCGGCGAACTCTAGCGCTTTACCTCGACAACTCTAGCCAGAGGGATTCCTTCAAGCTCAATTTCATGAACAATCGCGCCTGGAATCTCCGCCGCCTCCGCTGCAGCCGCCTCACCTTTCATCGCTAAAAGCGATCCGCCAGGCTTAATTAGGTGCTTTGAGATAGCCCAGAGCTTTGAAAGTGGAGCGACTGCGCGGGCAGTTACATAGTCGTACTGCCCCTTTTCAAGCTCAGCTTTGCCGCGTTTTACCGTAATTCCAAGGCTAGCGACCGCTTCCTCAAGGAAGGTTACGCGTCGTTGAAGTGGTTCAAGCAGGGTTACTTTTAAATCTGGGCGTGCCAGCGCGATAACTACCCCTGGTAGACCTGCGCCAGAGCCGATATCAATAACCGATGCCCCCTCTTTCATTAGGGTGGAGACTGGGATGCAGTTAAGGATATGGCGCTCCCAGATACGCTCCGCCTCGCGTGGGCCGATCAATCCACGCTCAATTCCAGGGCCTTTTAAGAACTCCGCGTAGGCCAAAGCCTCTGCTTCGCGCTCTGGAAAATGTTTCACGTGAAACCTTTTGGATTACTTAGTTTGGGAAGATAACGACGAAGCGGTTTGGATCTTCGCCCTCAGATTCTGATGAGAGGCCAAGGTCCTGGATACGATCGTGGACGATTTTGCGCTCAAAAGCGTTCATTGGAGCAAGCTTTACAGGTGCGCCAGATGATTTCGCCTCTGCCGCCTTCTCTTCTGCCAGCGCCTTTAGGTCGGTGCGGCGGTTCTCACGGTAGCCACTAATATCTAACATCAGGCGGCTACGGTCGCCAGTTGAGCTCTGAACCGCAAGGCGGGTCAGCTCTTGAAGGGCATCTAGAACTTCACCATCGCGGCCAACTAGGTTATCTAGCTTTGCGCCGACGATCGCTACCGATGCGCGGTTATTCTCAACATCGATATCGATATCGCCATCTAGATCTGCGATATCAAGTAGCGCCTCTAGGTAATCCGCGGCGATATCGCCCTCTTCTTCGAGCTTCGCTACTGGTTTTACTTCTACTTCTTTAACGGTTTTCTCTGTCATATTTGTACCTTTTGTATGGGTTTGAAAGTTTTCGTACCTTTTTATCGGCGCTTCTTATTCTTCTTCGGTTGTTGGCGTTGGCCAGTTGGCGCATCAGGAGCTTTTTCTTCCACAGGAAGCTCAATTAGACCCTTTGCTGCCTTCTTCTTCTGTAGCTCTTCATAAGCAGGAGATCCTGGGGTTGGGTTTCGCTTGATCACATAGAACTGCTGGCCCCATGTCCAGAAGTTTGTAGTCGACCAGTAAATCAAAACACCGATTGGGAAGTTAACACCAGAGATCGCAAAAATTACTGGGAATAAATACAACATGATTTTCTGCTGTTGCAACATCATGTTATTTGGATCGTCATTCTTTGGCATTCCCTTAACCATTAACTGACGTTGTGTTGTAAATGTTGATGCAGACATCAAAATAATTAATAGAACAGTTACAAGTTTTACAGAACTACTTGTTGTTCCTAAAAATGTTTCAGAGATTGGTGCACCAAGGAATTTTGCATTCGCTGCAGAAATTACATCTTCCATTGTTAGAACGCCGCGTGGTTTTTCTTGACCAATTCCATTTAGCACTGTGAAGAGTGCAAACATGATTGGAGCTTGCGCAAGAATTGGGAAACATGAAGCAAGTGGATTTGTTTTATGTTCCTTGTAGAGCTTCATCATCTCTTCTGATTGCTTTTGGCGATCATCTTTGTAACGAGTTTGAATCTCTTTCATCTTTGGTGCAAGCGCTGTCATTGCACGCTGACTTTTGATCTGTTTTACGAAAAGTGGAATTAAAATAATACGAATTAAAAGCACAAGGCCAACAATTGAAAGTGTCCAAGTAACACCACTGCCCGCACCGAAGACCGGCGTTAGCGCATCATGGATCAACATGATGACCCAAGAAACAGCGGTATATAACGCGTTCATTATGCTGCTCATTTATTAACTCCGATTTCAGCCTTTATTTGTGGGTTTTTTAAGTAATTTTCAAAGTAGTTCTTGGTTACGTAATCGACGCCGCCATGTGAAAATGGATTGCATCGAATTAAACGCCATGCGATTAACGGAAGTCCCGCTAAGTTATGAATCTCAAGTGCATCAACTGCGTAATGAGAACATGATGGGTAGTACTTGCACTTTGGTCCAAGCCATACCGATAAAGTTTTTTGGTACAACTTAATTAATAGGATGAAAGAAAGTACCAGCAGTCTCATGCGGTTACCTTCTCCATTAAATTTTCAGTTTCGTGAAAAGCGTTCTCTGGCTGCTTCATAGCTCGCACGACAAATAATGTTCCGTTTGGAAGTGAATTTAATTTTTCGCGAACAGCGTGGCGAATCTGGCGAGCAATTCGGTGGCGGACCACTGAGTTTCCGACTGACTTACCAACAATCAGACCAAGCTTGGCTGGTTGATCACTGTTAGATGAATATAGGTAGCCGATTAAAGAGTTGCCTGTAAACCTACGACCTAATTTGGTCGCGGTTTGGAAATCGGAACTACTTTTTATTCTTGCGCTATTAGGTAGCACGCGAAGATCAGCTTACGCAGATAGCTTTGCGCGGCCCTTTGAGCGGCGTGCGTTAAGAATTGCGCGCCCTGCGCGGGTTGCCATACGTGCACGGAAGCCATGCTTCTTTGCGCGGCGGCGGTTATTAGGCTGGAAAGTGCGCTTCATTTAAAACTCCTACAAATCACAATAAATACGGGGGAAGCCGATAAGGGGCTGATTTTAAGCGCTTGGGGATAAGTGGGGCAAACTGAGGTTTTTGACCATTCGGGGGTATCCAGACTGTGGATAACGGCTTGCTTTTCTGGAATTAACGCTCTAAATTCCGCCTATCCACAGGTCCAGAAGGTTCAACCACTGGTTTAGACCACAGGCTGTGGATATCCCTGTGGATAACTGTGGATATAGATTTTTAAGGTTTTAGGAAACGAGGCTCAATGTCAGAGGCACAGGTCCAGGAGGATCTAACCGCACTTTGGGGCCAAGTTATCAGCCAGGTCGCCGGCGATGGCCCAAATAAAGCGGTCCTCGAATTAGCTCGTCCGATCGGATTGTTAAAAACCACAGGCGCGCCAAATTTAATTATCGCCACCCCTAACGCATTTGTTAAAGACATCATTGATGTTCGTCTTCGCAATGCAATTACTGAAAGTTTGGCAACCGCGTTAAACGAGAAAGTTAATTTCGCGGTTACTGTCGATGAAAGTTTGGAACTGCCAGAAGCTCCTGAACCACATATCGAGGTAGAAAGAAATAAAGAAGACGAAGTTGTAATCCGTCGCGAGGAAGTTCAGAAGCCTGCTGGCTCTGATGCGCTAAATCCTCGCTACATCTTCGAAACTTTTGTTATTGGTGCATCGAACCGTTTTGCGCACGCGGCGGCACTGGCAGTTTCAGAAGCTCCTGCAAAGGCCTACAACCCGTTATTTATTTACGGTGAATCAGGTCTTGGTAAAACTCACTTGCTACATGCGATTGGTGCATATGCAAAAGAGTTGTATCCGAATGTTCGCGTTCGTTATGTATCTTCTGAAGAATTTACTAACGATTTTATTAATTCGATTCGTGACGATAAATCAAATAGTTTCCAGAAGCGTTACCGTGATCTAGATATTTTGTTGGTTGACGATATTCAGTTCTTAGAAAATAAAGAGCGAACACAGGAAGAGTTCTTCCATACATTTAATACTTTGTACAACGCAAACAAGCAGATTGTTATCTCAAGCGACCGCCCACCAAAACAGTTAACAACTTTGGAAGATCGTTTACGTTCTCGTTTCGAGTGGGGTTTGATTACAGATATTCAACCACCGGAACTTGAAACACGTATTGCAATTTTGCGTAAGAAGGCTGCGCAGGAAAGATTGAATGCGCCGGATGATGTTCTTGAATATATTGCTTCAAAGATTTTCACAAACATCCGCGAACTCGAAGGTGCGTTAATTCGCGTTACTGCTTTCGCATCATTAAATCGTCAGCCGGTTGATATGGCGCTTGCTGAAATTGTTTTGAAAGATTTGATTCCAAACGATGCTTCGCCATCAATTAACGCTGCAACCATCATGGCTCAAACTGCAGCTTATTTCTCATTAACAGTTGATGATTTATGCGGAACTTCTCGTTCACGTGTACTTGTAAATGCTCGTCAGATTGCGATGTATTTATGCCGCGAACTAACTGAGCTTTCATTACCGAAGATCGGCCAAACATTTGGCGGACGCGATCACACAACAGTTATGCATGCCGATCGAAAGATTCGCGAACTTATGGCAGAGCGTCGTTCTATTTATAACCAGGTAAATGAGCTAACTAGCCGCATCAAACAGCAGGGTAAGTAGCCTGTGGACGGTGTGTGGATAACTGTGGAAAACAAGCGTGTTTTTGGGGATATCGAGTTGGGGATATCTCAAGCGGTGGTGAAGGGTTTTGAAGTTAGCGGAACTTTCCCACACCTTTCTCCACAGCTGTTTAAAGTTGAGCAGAGGAAGAAAAGCGCGTTGGTCTGGGAAGTAATTTGTAATTACAAAAAGGTAACTTTACTTACCCACTTATTAACAGCGGTTATTACTACTAACTTTAAATATAAAACTTTTTCATGGAGAGTACGTCCTGCACAATTAGCAGGAATTTAAGCACGGGGAGCAGAGATATGAAATTTACTATTGAGCAGAGCAAGTTAGTTGATGTCGTTAATTGGGTTTCTCGTAGTCTTTCAACTCGTCCAATTCAAACCGCGCTCCTTGGAATTGTGATTGATGCTGACGGGAATAAAGTTGTTTTATCAGGATCAGATTTAGAAACTGCAAGTCGCGCAAGTACAGATGCAGATGTTGCTACACCAGGAAAAGTTTTAGTTCCAGGAAAATTGTTAGCTGATATTTCTCGTTCGCTTCCAAATAAACCAGTAACAATTCAATTAGATGGAACTCGTGTATTAGTTAATGCAGGAAGTGCAAAGTTCACACTTCCAGTTCTACCAATTGCTGAATACCCAAACCTCCCTGATATGCCAGAAACACTTGGCACAATTGATGCAGATGTATTTAGCCATGCAGTTGCACAAGTTTCTACTGCGGCAGGAAAAGATGATTCTCTTCCATCACTAACTGGTGTTCACGTTGAAGTAAATGGTGAAAACATCACCATGGCAGCTACAGACCGCTACCGTTTAGCGGTTCGCGAAGTAACTTTTAACCCAGCTCGACCAAACACTGAGGCAGTAGCGCTAGTTCGTGCGCGCACACTTAATGATGCAGCGAAAACACTAGCTACCTCGAAGAATGTGAATATTGCTTTAGCACCAGCTTCATCTAATGATCGTTTAGCTGGTTTTCAAACCGAGACAAAATTAACTACAACTCGATTATTAGATGGCACTTTCCCTCCATACCGCCACTTACTACCTCAAGAATCATTAACCACAACTGTTATTGAAGTGGCGCCATTTTTAGATGCAGTCCGTCGCGTTGCGCTAGTTACCGATAAAACAATTCCTTTAAAACTTACCTTCTCTGGTAACACAGTTACTTTAGAAGCTGGCGGCGGAGACGAAGCACAGGCAAACGAAGTTTTTGAAATTCAGAAGACTGGCGAAGATCTATCAATCGCATTTAATCCAAATTATTTATTAGATGGTTTACACGCAATTAGCGCACCGTATGCGCAGATCTCATTTAATACCGCGAGCAAGGCTGCAATCTTGATGGGTAAGCCTGATGCAAACGCTGCTGCTGTAGAGAACTTCCGTTACCTACTAATGCCTACAAAGTTCGCTTATTAATGTATGTCAGCAAACTTTCGCTAACTAATTTCCGTTCCTATCCCCAGTTAGATTTATCTTTTAACCCTGGCGTTACTACCTTTGTAGGTAATAACGGCGCGGGAAAGACTAATGTTGCTGAAAGTTTAATTTTTCTTGCATTTTTAACATCGCACCGCACCCCAACTAATCAACCATTAATTGCGCTGGGTGCTGATCAAGCAGTTATCCGAAGTGAAATTGTGCGCGGAGATCGCAACCTGCAGATTGATTTAGAGATCAACGCTAATAAAGCAAACCGTGCAAAGATCAATCAGAACCCAACTAAATCACAGCGTGAAATATTAGGTGCCTGCCAAGTTATCTACTTCTCGCCCGAGGATTTAGATTTAGTTCGCGGTGAACCAACAGGACGCCGTGATTTCCTAGATAAATTACTAATCACAAAAACCCCACGTTTAGCTGGGGTTTTAAGCGACTATGATCGAGTATTAAAACAACGAAACACACTGCTTCGTACCCGCGCACCGCAATCAGCGCTTGCGCCATGGACTGAACAACTAATTAATTTTGCAAGCGTTATCACTGCAGAGCGAATCACCTTAGTTAACTCTTTAAACCCACTTGTAGCGGCTAATTACAAAGAGTTAAATGAAGTTAAACCCGCTTCGATTGTTTACAAATCAAATGTTGATGGGTTAACAACTGAACCTGAAACAAATAAGAATTTAATTGAAGAGAAGTTGTTAGAGCGCCAATATCAAGAAGTCGAACGCGGAGTTACTTTAGTTGGTCCACACCGTGATGATTTAATTTTGCAACTCGGTGATTTTCCAGCAAAAGGTTATGCCAGCCACGGTGAATCTTGGTCTTTTGCCATTTCATTAAAGATTGCATCGCTAGAACTTCTTAAATCACAAGGTTTAGATCCAATTCTTATTCTTGATGATGTATTTGCAGAACTGGATACCAACCGTCGTGCGCGTTTGGTGCAAGCAACAAAATTAGCGGAACAAACAATTGTTACCGCCGCTGTTGAAGGCGATCTACCGGCTGATTTAAATGATTCTAGGTTTTATGTTTCAAACGGTAAGGTTACAAAATGAGTGGCCGCGATTTAGCATTAGATCTTTACAACGCTTTTAAAGGCGGACGTAAAACTTTTATTTCAAAAAATAGACCAGAAGCTGCGCGCGATGCTGGCGAACCAAAAGCAATCGGTGAATTAATTGATCAATTAGTTACACAACGTGAATGGAAAGATGGTTTATCGGAAGGTGAGATCTTTGTTCGTTGGCGTGAAGTTGTTGGCGATGACATTGCATCTAAATCCGAACCAATTGAAATTAAAGATGAGAAATTATTTATTCAATGCACCTCAACTGCATGGGCTACTCAATTAAATTTGGTTAAGAACCAACTTCTGGAATCGATTCAGAAGGTGGCACCTGGAATTAAGGCGCTTGAGATCTTTGGACCCAACGCCCCAAGTTGGCGTCGCGGCCTTCGAACAGTCCAAGGCTTTCAAGGGCCACGCGACACCTACGGGTGAGGTTCTCCCTATAACTCTCCGCTGTAAGGCGCTTATTTCCACCTTTTAGCCTTATTTACGGGTATTCGATGTCGTGATTTACCACTAGGATTCGAGCATGTCCCCAGCATTTTGGGGCTTGGCTGGCGTTTTAAGACGATTAGCTGGTTTTGGACCCAAGGAGGCTCGATGGCTGAGAAGCAGTATGACGCCTCGGCAATCACCGTCCTTGAAGGGCTCGAAGCGGTCCGTAAACGCCCAGGCATGTACATCGGCTCAACCGGCGAACGCGGCCTCCACCACTTGGTTTATGAAGTTGTCGATAACTCTGTCGATGAAGCGATGGCAGGTGTCTGCGATCGAATTGATGTAACTCTTTTAGCTGATGGTGGCGTTGAAGTAATTGATAACGGTCGCGGAATTCCAGTTGATATTCACCCGATTGAAAAGAAACCAGCTCTCGAAGTTGTACTAACTGTTTTACATGCCGGCGGAAAGTTTGGCGATGGTGGTTATTCAGTTTCTGGTGGTTTGCACGGCGTTGGTATCTCTGTTGTTAATGCGCTTTCAAAAGTTGTACAGGTAGAAGTTCAACGCGATGGTTTCTGGTGGTCACAGAGTTATCAACTTGGTGTTCCTGATGCGCCAGTTGCAAAAGGTAAAGCAACCGACGGACACGGAACCACTGTTCGTTTCTATCCTTCAGAAGAAATTTTCGAAACTACAGATTTCTCTTTCGAAACACTTTCAACTCGCTTCCGCGAAATGGCTTTCCTAAATAAAGGTTTAACAATTGCGCTAAAAGATATGCGCGCTGGCCATGTTGATGAGAAGGGCGAACAACTAGAAGTTGTTTACCACTACGAAGGCGGCATTGTTGATTTCGTTAAATTTATTAATTCAACTCGCGGTGAACTGCATAAATCAATCATTGCTTTAGAACAAGAAGATACTAAGCGAAAGATGGCGCTTGAAATTGCGATGCAATGGAACGCCGGTTTCTCTGAATCAGTATTTACATTTGCTAACGCAATCAATACCCACGAAGGTGGAACACACGAAGAAGGTTTCCGTACTGCGTTAACTTCAGTTGTAAATAAATTTGGCGAAGATTGGGGATTTATCCGCAAGAAGGAAGATCGCTTAACTGGTGAAGATATTCGCGAAGGTTTAACTGCAATTGTTTCAATTAAAATTTCCGAACCACAGTTCGAAGGACAAACAAAAACAAAACTTGGTAACACTGAAGCGAAAACATTTACTCAAAAGTGCGTAAATGAAGCGTTAACTGAGTGGTTTGAGAAGAATCCAACTGAAGGTAAAGATATTGTCCGTAAGAGCATTGATGCTGCGGCAGCTCGTGTAGCTGCACGTAAAGCGCGCGATCTATCTCGTAACCGAAAAGGTTTATTAGAAGGTCGCGGAATGCCAGGCAAGTTAGCTGATTGCCAATGGACTGATCCATCTAAGTGCGAGCTATACATTGTCGAAGGTGACTCTGCTGGTGGTTCTACAAAGGGTGGTCGCGACTCAAAGTACCAAGCTGTACTTCCAATTCGCGGAAAGATTCTTAACGTAGAGAAGGCGCGCATTGATCGCGTACTTCAAAACAATGAAGTACAGGCGCTAATCACTGCACTTGGTACTGGTGTTCATGATGATTTCGATATTGCAAAACTTCGCTATCACAAAATTATTTTGATGGCAGATGCTGACGTCGACGGACAACATATCCGTACCTTGCTATTAACTCTTCTTTTCCGATTCATGCGCCCACTGATTGAAGCCGGACATGTTTATCTTGCACAACCACCACTTTATAAATTGAAGTGGGGCGGTAAAGAACCTGTGGAATACGCGTTTAGTGACAAAGAGCGCGATGGCATGATCAAGATTGGTTTAGATACCGGAAAGCGTTTACCAAAAGAAGATGGTATTCAGCGCTTTAAAGGTCTTGGCGAAATGCCAGCTAAAGAACTTTGGGATACCACTATGGATCCAGAACACCGCGTGTTAATTAAAGTTACGTTAGATGATGCTGCAGCTGCAGATAGTTTGTTCTCAGTTCTTATGGGCGAAGATGTCGAACAACGTCGCCAATTTATTCAGCGCAACGCTAAAGATGTTAGGTTCTTGGATATTTAATTATGGAGAACATGGAAGAGAAACAATTCGACAAGATTGAAACTGTCGATCTACAAGTTGAGATGGCGCGAAGCTATCTCGATTACGCGATGTCAGTTATCGTCGGTCGCGCACTTCCTGATGTTCGTGATGGTCTAAAACCTGTTCACCGCCGCGTCCTTTATGCAATGTATGACGCTGGTTATCGCCCAGATAAGGGTTATTACAAGTCTTCACGCATCGTCGGTGACGTTATGGGTAATTACCACCCACACGGTGACACCGCGATTTATGACACCGTTGTTCGTTTAGCGCAGCCTTGGTCGCTTCGCTATCCATTGGTCGACGGAAACGGAAACTTTGGTAGCCCAGGTAATGATCCTGCAGCTGCGATGCGTTATACCGAAGCGCGTTTATCTCCGATTGCCATGGAGATGATGCGCGATATCGATGAAGATACCGTTAATTTTGTTCCGAACTACGACGGACGTTCACAAGAACCAACTGTTCTACCTTCACGTTTTCCAAATCTTTTAGTTAATGGCTCTGCAGGTATCGCAGTTGGTATGGCGACAAATATTCCGCCACATAACTTAAAAGAAATTGCAGAAGGTGTGCAGTGGGCGCTAGAAAATCCGGAAGCCTCTGCAGAACAACTTCTTGCACATCTATTAACTGTTGTTAAAGGTCCAGATTTCCCAACACGTGCGTTAATTGTTGGTCGTACTGGTATCGAAGAGGCATATCGCACCGGTCGCGGATCAATCACAATGCGCGCTGTTGTTAATGTTGAAGAGATCAACAAACGCACTTGTTTAGTTGTTACCGAACTTCCTTATCAAGTTAACCCCGATAATTTGGCGTTAAAGATCGCAGAACTTGTTAAAGATGGAAAGATCAAGGGCATTGCAGATGTTCGCGACGAAGGTAACGAACGTCTTGGACAACGCCTGGTAATCGTTCTGCAATCAGGTGCGATTCCAAAGGTTGTTCTTAATAATCTTTATAAACAGACACAATTACAAGATACCTTCGGTGCAAACATGCTTGCACTTGTTGATGGTGTACCACGCACTCTGCGTCTTGATGAATTTGTTCGTTACTACATCGAACATCAAATTGAAGTAATTGTTCGCCGCTCTAAGTTCCGTTTAGCTGAAAAAGAGCGACGCGCACATATCTTGCGCGGCTACCTAAAAGCACTTGATGCTTTAGATGCTGTTATCGCTTTAATTCGCGCATCAAAGACCTCTGAAGAGGCGCGCGAAGGTTTGATGAAACTTCTTGAAGTTGATGAAATTCAAGCTAATGCAATTCTTGATATGCAGCTTCGTCGCCTTGCAGCTCTTGAGCGACAGAAGATCAACGACGAATACGATCAATTAATGTCTGAAATCAACGAACTCAACATCATCTTGGGAAGCGTTGATAAGCAGCGTGAAATCATCAAAACCGAGCTTGCTGATTTAGTTACAAAGTATGGCGATGATCGCCGCACACAGATTGTGGCTGCCGAAGGTGATTTCAGCGCAGAAGATTTAATTCCAGATCAAGACGTAGTTGTAACAGTTACTCGCGGTGGTTACTCAAAGCGCACTCGCGCAGAGTTGTATCGCAGCCAACGTCGCGGTGGTAAGGGCGTTAAAGGCGCTGCGTTAAAACAAGATGACGTTGTCGATCACTTCTTTGTTGCATCAACTCACGATTGGTTGTTGTTCTTTACCAACAAAGGTCGCGTCTACCGTGCGAAGGTTCACGAATTACCAGATGCAGGTCGCGATGCACGCGGTCAGCACGTTGCAAACTTGATGGCATTTAAACCAGATGAGTCAATCGCTGCAGTACTTTCAATTAAGGATTACGGAACTGCGCCTTATCTTGTACTTTCAACAAAGACAGGTTTGGTTAAGAAATCACCACTTACCGAATACGACTCACCTCGTACCGGTGGTTTGATTGCGATCTCGTTACGCGATGGAGATGAAGTTGTTGGCGCAACACTTGCAACCGATAAAGATGAACTACTTCTAGTTTCTAGAAAAGGTATGTCACTTCGCTTTGCAGCTAACAATGATTCAATCCGTTCAATGGGCCGTAGCGCTACCGGTGTTATCGGTATGAAGTTCCGCGATGGCGACGAACTACTTGCAATGGCTCGCGTTAATGATTCCGATGAAAACCTATTTGTATTTACTGCAACCGATGGTGGATTCGGAAAGAAGTCACCGCTTGATGAGTACCGCATCCAAAATCGCGGCGGTATCGGCATAAAAGCTGCAAAGGTAAATGAAGATCGCGGCGGATTAGTTGGCGCTCTTGTAATTACCGATAAAGATGAGATTCTGGCGATTACCTCTAATGGATC
The DNA here is from genome assembly GCA_964565165.1 of uncultured Actinomycetes bacterium. Taxonomy (GTDB): domain Bacteria; phylum Actinomycetota; class Actinomycetes; order Nanopelagicales; family Nanopelagicaceae; genus ZLKRG08. The sequence goes on from CAZMDJ010000006.1 coordinate 22,539, forward strand.
GGTGATGCGTACCGATGCTGCAGAGATTCGACAGACTGGCCGCGACAGCATGGGCGTTCGTTTGGTTAATCTCGATGAGGGCGTATCGCTCTTGTCAGTTACCAAAAATGGCGAAGATGCTGATACGGTTACGCCCGCTTAAACCCGATTTGGGCTTAAAACCTTAACAAGGTAGATTTTGCTTCCTTGCTTGGGCCTATAGCTCAGCCTGGTTAGAGCGCTTCCCTGATAAGGAAGAGGTCGGTGGTTCAAGTCCACCTAGGCCCACCAAGCAAGGAACGGCAAATTTAATATCCGTTAACGACGGGGACTTAGCTCAATTGGTAGAGCACCTGCTTTGCAAGCAGGGGGTTAGGGGTTCGATTCCCCTAGTCTCCACAATTACCCGCCAGAGATGGCGGGTTTTTTTATTTACTTCTTAATTGCTCTCGACGAGAAATCAAAATAAAGGTAACTGCAAGGATTGCAGCAGGAATTCCATTCCAACGTTCATCTGCAGATCTTGAAATGAATTGGAAGAACATGCTGATAAAGAATGTGTATCCAATAATTCGGGTAACCATTGGCCCCTTGGCATCCATTGGATCATTGCGATGATTCCAGAGCATTCCCATTAAGAAGACCATGAAGATCGCCATAAGAAAATCTACGAATCGAACTCCGATTGGAAATGTTGTGTACTGGCCACCGGCTGCACGTGTGCGAACCCAATCAAGATTTAACGTTACTGAAAGTAAGATTGCAACGTTATATGCAAGCGAAATTAACGAGAGCGGAATCAAAACTTTTAGCGCTTTCATAATCAGAGCATAAACTCTTTGAAGTCAACAATCTCTTTAGCGGCGAAAGTTTTTTCATTACCGTTCTTTTTGTAGGTAATTACTCCCTTGCCATAAACCTCAGCGGTCTTGGTTTCTAAATCAAAAGCTATGCCTGTGTGCTCATCAATTCCAAGAATTGCGGTATCTGAATCTAATTGTGATTCCAGAATATTCATGCGCTTTTCTCCGGCGAAACAGAATCTAGTGTCATGTGTACCGCCTTGCGCATTGTTGTAATGGGCGATTACCGCAGCCTTGATTCCGGTTGCTGGCTCTAGAAGATTGATGCCATCTAGCCAATAAGGATCTTCGCCGACTTTATACATTTCATAAACCGGCATCACTTTTGCACCGATCGACATCGCAGCAGCAGAAGCGAGAACAACAGAGCCACGAGTTAAAACTTCTTGTAATAACAAATCAACACCAGATGACTTCCATTGGCGTAGTGCATATGTTGGGCTACCGGGACCTGCGAATACCCATTTAGATCTCTGGATGTCATTTGCTAAATCATGGCTGGTTTTAATGGTGGCGCCAACGTTTACCGCAAAGTACTTCTCTATTTTTTCACTTAACTCTGTAATGTTCTCTTGAAAACCGTACGGTGTATTTAGATTGATTGGATTTAAATCAACGCCGGTACTTTTGATGATTTTCTGATGCGGCGTAACCATTGTCGGACTATTTTCGCCCGAACCCATTAACGCGAGGATTCTTGTCATAGAAGTACGATAATTGCAGTCATAACTGCTGCAATTAATACTGCTCTAGCAAGTAGCTGAAAAGCATGTTCGCGATCTGCTTTAAGAGCATCAGCGAATTCAACTTTTGTTGATGAACCCATCTTGCTGAAATTAAATACGCCCATAAAACCGAAAGCCACACAAAACTTAGCGCGAGCCTGTACAAATCCAACCGCAGCAACTAAAGCAGGGATAAATGCAATTAAACGCATAGCAACTGGCGAGTCGTTTGAAACAAATACAACAGATAACAAAATGTAAGCAAATAGTCCGAAATTCGCTACACGTTTACGACTTGTAATTTCCGCTTTACCAATATTACAAACCCCAGGAATATATTCGCTCATTATTTTGAATACCCCAAGTATCGATCCGACCTGTGATTAAGAGCCAAACTCATATTCAAAACTAATACTCCTAATAACGAAATTATTACTTGATTTACTTCAAAATAGAATAGAGCTATCAACATTACAATTAAATCTAGAATTAATTGGGCATATCCAGCTTTGAATTTAAATTGTTCTTGCGCAATTAGTGCAACTACTCCAAACCCACCAACCGACGAATTGTGACGGAACAAAGCAAGCAAGCCCATTGTCACAATTATGTTTGATATTAAACAAGCGAATAATTGGCCCTTAATTTCAAATGTCATTACTTCTGGAAGAAAATTTACAAAAAAAGATACATAAAGGACGGTACCGGTCGTGCGGAGAGTAAAAATGGGTCCTTTCTTAAACCACGACAGAATCAAAAATGGTGCGCTAACCATTGGGAAAACCAAAGCCACATTTAATTGGGTTTGATTTGAGATTAATAATGCAAGACCAGCCGTGCCTCCTGTAAGAATTTGACCACTTTGGAGAATATTTATACCAACCGCTAGGAGAACCGATCCAATCGTTATTCCGAATAAATCTTCCCAGAAACTATGTCTGAGGTTTGCCATCAGAATATTGTCTCTTTCACTTTCTTACCTTTTGCATCAAATGTCACCCAAGTGCCAATCTGCTTACCATCTTTGAAAGAACCTGCACGCATCAGTGAGCCATCCATACGGAAAAACTTCCAAGCGCCGTTCATATGTTTACCTTTGTATTTACCTTGCGCTTTTATTCCTCCATTTTTGTAATACTCTATAAAAACACCACTCTTTTTTGGATAAGAGTCATTTATCTGCTCAAGTCGCTTTAAAAGAATTTTTTTAAGTAATGGTTTTGGAAAAGGTTTTGCCATTTCAAATTGAATTGTGCCCTTACCAACAACATAAGCTTTCAACTCATCCTTAAGCATCGCAGAAATAGATCCTGAAGCAGGAAAGAGACTGTTATGTGCTTTAAAACCCATAACATGGCATAAATTGTCTTCACCAATTGTAAGTGTGGGCATGCCCCAAGAAATTGTTCGTTTTGCCATCGGAAACATTTTCTCTACCGAGTTGATAGTTTCCATTAGTGCTTTTTGTTGGTCTTTCGGAAACTTTTTTAGCGAGCTTGCGAATACATCTGCCATATATCCCATTCTGCCAGTCATTTTGACCTTTGCCTGTAACTTCTGCAAAATACTCCCAATCAAGGGGAGTACCCCAACTGCTGAAACATCGTCAGTACGTTGCTTAAATTAAGCAACCGGTGTTCAGGTCGAAAATATCGACGGCGGAGACCTTGTGTAGTTTCTACACGAGGAGATAAATGAACGTTTCACCTACAACTTGGTCGGTATTACTGGTATTCGTTTTTGCCATGCTTTTACTAGACCTTTTCTTACATCGATCGCATAACGAAATTAAATTTAAAGAAGCCGCAATCTGGTCTTCTATCTGGGTTGCTTGTGGAATCGGTGTTGGCGGAGTTATTTGGGCGCAATTCGGCAGTGAATACGGCCTGCAGTATTTAAGCGGTTATATAATTGAGAAATCACTCGCAATCGACAACGTATTTGTTTGGGGTTTGTTATTCGCTGCTTTTGCAGTGCCAAAGCGTTATCAACATAGAGTTTTATTCTTTGGCGTAGTTGGTGCTCTAGGAATGCGATCAGTAATGATTGTTGGTGGCGCCGCCTTAATTAAAGAATTCGCTTGGATTCTCTATTTTTTCGGAGGATTCTTGATTTTCACGGGAATCAAGATGTTTATACAACGTAACGAACACTTCAACTTAGATCACTCCAAGTTTTATAGTTGGTTACGTCGCAAATTGAAGGTCACAGACAGTATTGAAAACGAGAGCTTTACTGTCGCTAAAAACGGTATCCGGTATTTCACACCATTGTTTTTAGTTTTGGTGATGGTTGAATTTATGGATTTAGTTTTCGCGGTGGATTCAATTCCTGCAATCTTCGCGGTAACCGAAGAACCATTCTTAGTTTTTGCAAGCAATGCACTTGCAATTCTAGGTTTGCGTTCGATGTATTTCTTAATTGCCGACTTGATGGATAAGTTCAAATACTTAAAAGAAGGCTTATCTGTAATTCTGGTTTGGGTTGGCGCAAAGATGATCATCAGTCATGCGCTATTTAAGATCCCTACCTGGATTTCATTGTTCGTAATTACGGGGATTATTACCATCTCAATCGTGGCAAGCTTTAAAGCTGCGAAAGTTAAAGAACTTTCCTAAGTCCTGCCTCGGCGTCTTTAGCTAAAGCGTTAAATGCTTTTCTTAAGAATGGTGCGGCAAGGGCAGCTAAACCTTTAAGTTTGAACTTAGCTTCATAAGTAAAGGTTCGAGTGTCACCGTGGTCGACAATTGCCATTGTGTCGATCGCGGTGATGTTCTTGTTCTCACCGCGGAGGCGAATTACAGAGTTAGGCTTATATTCAAAAACTTCATAAACCAATGAGCTTTCTTTGCCGTTGAATTTAGAGGTGTTCGAATACCTAGAACCTATTCCACCTTCGCCTGAAATAAGAGTGGTTTTTACAGTATTTGGATCCCACTGGTTGGTAGTCGTGAAATCTGCAAAATAACGGAAGAGTTCTTCACTACTTTTTGTTGAGGTTAGTGACACCTGCAGAACTATCTCGCCCATGGTTCTCAAGGTAGCAAAAAACCATGTAAGTTGTCTTTAACCATGCGTAAGAGAGGGAGAGCACAATGACTAAATTAGCCATTGTGGGCTCTGGCGTTTCTGGACTAACCGCTGCATATTTATTGCGTGAATTACATGAAGTAACGATTTTTGAAGCAGATTCACGTTTTGGCGGTCACGCACATACACATTTGGTTGATGGACAACGAATTGATTCAGGATTTATTGTTCATAACCAGCGAACCTACCCAAACCTGTTGAGGATATTTAAAGAGTTAAATATCGCTACTCAAATTACAGAGATGACCATGAGCATTGATTGCGATGGATGTGGTCTGCAATATGTGGGTGGCCGCGGAGCAAAAGGAATTCTGGCTAAACCAATTAAATTATTAGACCCAAGATTTATAAAGTTACTTATTGATGTGCCACGTTTCTATCGTCAAGCAAAAGCATTATTAGAAACAGATTTAAATAGCACCATCACTTGGGGTGATTTTTTAACTATTAACAATTTTGGTGAATACTTTAAGAAACATTATGCAATCCCAGTTGTTTCATGTGTTTGGTCTTCTGGTGATGGGGATTCATTGAAATACCCAGCTCGGCATCTATTTGAATTCTTAAATCATCACGGGATGCTCGAACTTGGAAATTCCCCAATTTGGAAGACAGTTGTGGGCGGATCCAACACTTATGTAGAAGCAATCCTTAATTTAATTAACGATAAACGCCAAGAGAGAGTCTCCACTATTCAGCGCTTTGATGATCACGTTGAAGTAAATGGGGAGCGCTTTGATTATGTAATCATCGCAACCCACGCAAATAGTGCGTTAGAAATATTATCTGATGCAACAGTTGAAGAAAAGGCGAAACTAGCTGATTTTGGCTACTCAAGTAATCAAACAATTCTTCATAAAAATAGCGCTCTATTGCCCGAACCAAATAAAGCACGTGCTTCATGGAATTACAAAATGAATTGCAAAGATACGCAAAATAAGGTTGTTGTTAGCTACTGGATGAATCTATTGATGCGCCTTAAAGGTAACGTTGATTACGTAGTAACTTTAAATTCAGATATTGATCAATCAAAACGAATTGCAACTATGCAATACGAACATCCAGTCTTTACTGTCGAAGCGCTACAAGCCGCGAAATACATTCGAAGCGCAGGTGGTCCCCGTTTAGCCTTTGCGGGAGCACATCTTGGTTGGGGATTCCATGAAGATGGTGCACGTTCTGGCGTAGAAGCAGCACGTAAATTTGGTGCCACATGGTGAAGTTAGTAAAAGGAATAGTTTTACATCAACGACGAACGCCGTTTGTGCATGGTTTGAAATTTACAAATTACCTTTGGTTAGTTGATTTAAATGAAAACCAAAAGAAGTTATTACCGAAAGATCACTTTGGTGGTGAAGCGCTGACAATGTTGGATGCGGTAAAACATTTTGCCATTAATCGTGGCGAAGAGGTTTTACCTACAGATAAGGTTTTAGCGTTAGCAAGTGCGCGTACAACCGGTTACGTTTTTAACCCTTTAAGTGTTTATTGGTGCATTGGTCCAAGTGGTGAAACTCGTTGGGCAATCCTTGAGATTCATAACACCTACGGTGATCGCCATTCGCATTTGATTAAGCTAGATGCACAGGGCAACGCAACACTTAATAAAGAGTTGTATGTATCCCCCTTCTTTACTGTTGACGGCGAATATAAGGCGCGTGCAATTATTGATAGCGAGCATGTTGTTGTTTCCGTAAATTTGCATCAAAATAACGCGTTGGTATTTAGCGCAAGCTTCACCGGAGAGCTCTTGGAGGCAAGCATTAAGAATCGACTATCGGCGTATTTGCGTACGCCATTTTCGACTTTGCAAGCGATGGTGCGTATTCGCGCGCATGGAATCTGGTTATGGCTTCGCCGTCTGCCAGTTATTAAGCGTCCGATCCATCCAAAACAAGGCGGAATGCTATGAATATCCGCGCAGCTGTAGCTAAACAACTACATCGCCGAATCGCGCCGCATGTAGATGTAAAGATTGTTTTACCTAATGGCAAAGTACTTGGTCCTAATAAAATCAATTTGCCGACGATGCATATTCTTAATGAAAACTTTTATAACCGATTAGGAAATGATTTAAAGATCGGTCTTGGCGAATCTTTCATGGCAAAAGAGTGGGTTGCCGAACCTGATTTAGCGGAAGTACTAACTCCATACGCCGAACGCCTGCTACATATTGTTCCGGCTTGGATGCGTAAGTTTCGTAAATTCTTTGAACCATTTCAACCAAAACATGAAGAGAATCATTTAGAAGGTTCGAAATCGAATATTTCTCGTCATTACGATTTATCTAACGAACTCTTTGCGCTTTTCTTGGATGAAACCCTTTCGTATTCTGCAGCCAACTTTGGAACCGATGAAGCGACCTTCAATAATTTAGCTAAAGCACAGATTCGTAAAATCGAAGGTATTCTGGATTTTGCTGGCGTCAAAGCTGGAATGAATATCCTTGAGATCGGAACCGGATGGGGACAGCTTGCAATGCAAGCGGCCTATCGCGGCGCAAAAGTGCACACCATTACTTTGTCCAAAGAACAGAAAGCTTTAGCAGAGGAACGAATCGCAAAAGCAGGACTTACAAATTTAGTTACCGTAGAAATTCGCGATTACCGTGATTTAGAAGGTCAATACGATGCAGTAGTTAGCGTTGAAATGATCGAAGCAGTAGGCGAAAAGTATTGGCCAACATATTTCGATGCGATTAGTAAGCATCTAAAGAGCGGCGGTCGATTCGGATTACAAGCAATCACTATGCCGCACGATCGATTACTTGCATCAAAGCATGCATATACCTGGATTCATAAATACATCTTCCCTGGCGGGATCATTCCTTCACGCGAAGTAATTGATATGTATACAAAGCCAACTATGCAACTAGTCGACAGCCGCTCAATTCAAATGGGTTACGCCGAGACTTTGCGACTCTGGCGCGAGAAATTCATGGAAAATCAGGCGAAAGTGCGCACATTGGGTTTTGATGAAGAGTTCGAAAGAATGTGGCAGTACTACCTGGCTTACTCCGAAGCGGGATTTCGCGCCGGACATTTAGATGTTTGGCAGTTAGGTTTCATTAAGAAATGAAACGTAAAGCATGGATCATTGGCGCATCATCAGGAATTGGTGCAGCAGTTGCAAATGAATTAGAAAACAAAGGCTGGGAAGTAGAGAGATCTTCACGCAGCCAAGGCGAAATTCGAATTGATATTGCAGATGATGCTTCAGTTACAAACGCAGCAAATTCTTATTTAGCTAAACACAGCAACTTCGATTTAGTTTTAGTAATGGCAGGATTCTGGAAACGAATGTTTGCAAAGAATTTTGATTTAGAGGTATTTAAAGAACATAACAATACAAATACCGTAGGGCTGGCAAGATGTGCCGCTGCCATCTTGCCAAAGATGATTGCAAAAGATTCCGGAACATTTATTGGTGTTTCATCAGTGGCAGGTTTCCGCGGCTTACCTGGTTCGAGCGGTTACGGACCAAGTAAAGCTGCTCAGCTAAATTTTCTTGAATCACTCCGCGCTGATTTAGTAAATACGAACGTAAAGGTGAAGACCGTTTCACCGGGCTTTGTTAAAACACCAATGACAGATGTAAATGAATTTAAGATGCCATTTATTATCAGCGCAGAGCGCGCCGGCAAGATAATTGTTAAAGGTATTGAAAAAGGGAAAGTGGAAATTATCTTCCCTACGCCGATGGCAATTTCAATGAAGCTGGCACGCTTGGTTCCTCAGAGCATTTGGCCAAAACTCTTTAGAAAGGGATAATTCCTCCATGACACAAGCAACTCTTCATACAAATCATGGCGATATCGTCATCGAACTATTTCCAAACCATGCACCAGAGACAGTTTCTAACTTTCTTGGTTTAGCAACTGGTGAAAAAGAGTGGACAGATCCACGCACTGGAGCAAAAAGCAATGAAAAGCTTTATGACGGCACTGTTTTTCACCGTGTAATCGCTGGTTTCATGATTCAAGGCGGAGACCCACTAGGTCAGGGCTTTGGCGGACCTGGTTATAAGTTCAAGGATGAATTCCACCCAGAGTTAACTTTTGATCGTCCTTACCTATTGGCAATGGCTAACTCAGGACCTGGAACAAATGGTTCTCAGTTCTTCATCACTGTTGCACCAACAGAGTGGCTAAATCGCAAGCACACCATTTTCGGTGAAGTTAAGGATGCGGCAAGCCAAGCTGTTGTAGACAAGATTGCAACTACAAAAACTGGCGCACAAGATCGCCCAGTTGATGCAGTAACAATCAATTCAGTAACTGTTGCTTAACCGTCGCTAAATGCGTCCTGTTACAAAACTTTTAATCACAGTAATAAGTGGCTTCTACCTGGCATGTTTACTCATGCCAGGCTTGGAAGAACAACTTTATTTAAATAGATATTTAGTTTTGAATTATGGCGAATATTGGCGATTATTAACAGTCGCGTTAACACACGGCGGCTTAGCACACCTCTTCTTTAATATGTACGCGCTCTTAGTTTTAGGAAATTCTCTTGAGTCTGCAATCGGACGTAATAAATTCTTAGCAATTTTTTTGATTTCACAAGTCGGAGCGAGTTTTGCATCGATTTACTTTGGCGCAATTAATGTGGTTTCCGTCGGTGCATCAGGTGCAATTTTCGGTTTGTTTGGCGCAATGGCAGTTGTAAGCAAGAGATTTGGTTTAGAAGTAAAACAAATTTATGTGATTGTAGGAATTAACTTTGCAATCGGATTTATTTTTCCAGGAATTGATTGGCACGCCCATTTAGGCGGACTAATTGCTGGAGTTATTGCTGCTTCGGTTTTGTTATCGCCAGCGCGTAGCTAGTCCAAAACCGATTCCGATAAATCCAAAACCAATCAACATGTTCCAAGAACCGATATTTGGAATTGGATATGAAGTCTGAGTTACATAGAAGACCACGATCCAAAGAAGGCCAATAATGAAGCCTGCGACCATTGCAGGCGCTAACCACTTAGGTGATTCAGCTGGTCCGTTGAAAGTTTCATCTGTTGGGTGCTCAGATTTGTAAGCACGCTCTGATTGGACCTTTTTACGAAGCTTTGACTTTGGCATGTGCGGGAGTTTAGCGGAATACTTTGGCCATGCGAATTCTGGTCGTCGATAACTACGACTCCTTTGTATTTAATCTGGTCCAATACTTGGGCCAATTGGGTGCAGAGTGCGTAGTCGTGCGTAACGACGAAGTGAAGCCAAGCGATGCCGATAATTATGACGGCGTGCTGATCTCCCCTGGCCCTGGAGTTCCCGAGGAAGCGGGCGTCTCTATGGAGATGATTCGTTACTGTGCTGAGAAGAAGATTCCGTTATTCGGTGTCTGCTTAGGCCATCAAGCAATCGCTGCAGTTTTCGGTGGAGTGGTATCTCGAGCACCAGAGTTATTACACGGAAAGACTTCGCGAGTTCATCATAATCAACACGGTGTATTTGCAGATTTGCCTTCACCATTTACTGCAACGCGTTACCACTCATTAGCAGTTGAAAAAGATTCAGTACCAAGTGATTTAGAAATTACTGGCGCTACCGAATCTGGAATTGTGATGGGACTTCGCCATAAGACACTTCCGATTGAAGGCGTGCAGTTCCATCCAGAATCTGTTTTAACTGAACATGGACATGCGATGCTAGCTAATTGGTTAACTGAGTGTGGCGATAAAAATGCAAAAGCAAAAGCAGTTGGCTTATCGCCAGTTGTAAATAAATAATTACGATTGCTTATTAATAGTTACAGTAATCTGCGAACCAATTTGTAACTGAGTATCTGGCGCAGGTGCTTGCGCTAATACAACTCCGCTTGGTTGGTTTGCATCGTAAGAGTAAATCTCGCGCATCAAGAAGCCTGCTTGAGTCAGAGTAGTTCTAGCTTGAATTGCGCTCTGGCCAACTAAGTTCGGAACTGCAACGTTTCCATTTGCAATCTGCAGGGTTACGCCAGAACCTGCAATAAGTGTTGAACCGCCAACCGGATCTACACCAAGGACAATTCCTATTGATTTATCGCTTGGAATTGCATCAATTGCCGCAACTGTTAAACCAGCCGCCGCTAACGCATCGCGCGCATCGGTTAGTGTCATTCCAACTAAATCCATAGGCACAACAACATCGCCAGGTCCATCGCTAATCGTGATTGTTACAACGGTGCCTTTCTTGGCACGCGAGGTAGCAAGTGGATTCTGTGATGCCACACGATCAACTGGAATCTTTGAATCATGCGCATGGTTAACCACAACTTTAAATGCGTTTAACTGCGCAGAGGCATCTTCTTCAGATAGACCAACTACGTTCGGAACTTCCATACCGCTTACAACAGAGAGATCTTTCAAAGTAAGTCCGCCCACTACTACTAATACCGTTGCTAATACACCGGCGACAATCTGCCAGGTGCGATTCTTCTTCTTTTTGGTACGAACAATCTCAGTGGTAATCGTTTGGCCGGTTTTGATTCGGTGTAAATCAGCCAACATTGAATTAGCATCTTGATAGCGATTAGCTGCATCTTTTGCCATCACTACAGATAAGAAGTGATCGAATTGTTGATCAACCGCAGGATTAATCTTACTTGGCGGAATTAATTCACCAGAAACATGCTGGAATGCAATAGATACAGGCGTATCACCGGTAAATGGCGGGCGACCTGTGAGCATTTCATATAGAACTACGCCTACCGAGTAAAGATCGCTTCGTGCATCAGCTACTTCACCACTTGCTTGTTCCGGCGATAGATACTGCGCAGTTCCAACTACATTCCAAGTTGCTGTCATAGTTGCGCTGACATCATCAAGTGCGCGCGCAATACCGAAATCCATAACCTTCACATCACCTTGATCGGTGATCATGATGTTTCCAGGCTTAATGTCGCGGTGCACAATTCCATTTGCATGTGAATAGGCGAGAGCTTGCAAGATTCCTTCAGTAATTTGAATTGCAGTCTTTGGATCAACCGGGCCATTAATAAGTTCGCGAAGCGTCTTTCCTTGTAATAACTCCATCACAATGTAAGGCGCAGGGTTTTCACCGCTATCGTAAACGGCAACAATTCCAGGATGGCTCAAACCTGCAGCAGCCAGCGCCTCTTTGCGAAATCGAGTTACGAAAGTCTGCTCGCGATTTAAATCGCTACGAAGAACTTTTACTGCAACTTCGCGGTTAAGACGTAAATCTTTTGCGATAAATACATCAGACATTCCACCTGCGCCAATTAATGCACCCAATTCATAGCGCTCGCCAAATAGTTTCATTTAGCAGCCCCTAGAAATAGCGTTGGCGAATCCCCAGAACCAACTTCTGCAATTAACACAGTTACGTTATCTGGCGCACCGCGTTCATAAGTCAGTTCAATTAATTTATTTAGCGCATCTTCACCCTTTAGTAGCGCTTCAATCTCTGAATTCTTAAGTACTGCATTTAAACCGTCGCTACAGAGTAAGAATTTGTCACCAACTTTTACATCGTATTCCAAAAGAAGCGGCGTGATATTTCCATGGCCCATCAATACATTTGTTAATACCGAACGCTGCGGATGAACTGTCGCTTCTTCTTCAGTAATTGTTCCGGCATCAATAAGTTCTTGAACTACCGAGTGATCCTTTGTTAGCTGTGTAAATTCTTTTCCGCGCAATCTATATGCACGCGAATCTCCGGCATGTAATACATATGCTTTTTCACGATAGAGCGCGACTGATGTCAGTGTCGTGCCCATTCCAGAGAGGCGATCATTTGCCTCTGCAGTTAAGCGAATCTCATCATCAACATCTAAAAGTGCAGTCAAAAGAAAATCATCGAGAGATTCTGAATCCATCTCATCGTTATTTAATAATGGAAGTGTTTGTGCCAGAGTTGTAATTGCAACTTTCGATGCAACTTCTCCGCCTGCATGACCACCCATGCCATCAGCGACCGCAATTAATACGCCATTTATCAGCGCAGAATCTTCATTTCCGCTTCTATGCAGACCAACTTCACTTCGCCCGGTTGCAGAGAAACGTTGACTCACGTTTCCTAGCCTACGGGTAGAATTCGCAGGTGAGTAAATATGCCTATCTCGGCCCAGTTGGTACCTTCACTGAAGCTGCCCTGCGCACGATTACAGGCGGTTCAGACCAGCTAATTCCATGCTCAAATGTCACCGCAGCGCTAGATATGGTGCGCGATGGATCTGCAGATTTCGCTTTAGTTCCAATTGAAAACTCTGTAGAAGGCGTTGTTGCTAGAACTCTTGATGAGCTAGCAATTGGTGAGCCATTAATTATTGTTGGTGAAGTTCTACTTCCAGTTACTTTTGCTTTGATGGTTCGCGATGCAAACGCTGAAGTTAAGAAAATTGCAACACATCCTCATGCAGAGGCGCAGTGCCGTAAATACATTGCAAAGCATTATCCAAATGCAGAGTTGATTATTACCAATTCAACTGCAGCGGCGGCAGAGGCTTTAGCTAACGGTCAGTTCGATGCTGCTGTTGCATCAGAAGTTGCCGCAAAGACTTATGGCTTAACAGTTTTAAATAACAATATTGGTGATTCAGAGGCAGCAGTTACTCGCTTCGTTAAAGTATCGAAGCCTGGCGCAATCCCTGCACCTACAGGTTTTGATCGGACCTCACTTGCGGCATTTATCGGAATTGATCACGCGGGTGCGCTACTTGAAGTACTTACTGAGTTCGCAGTGCGCGGAGTAAACCTAACTTTCATTCAATCACGACCAACTGGTCGCGAACTTGGCCACTATCACTTCATTATTGATGCAGAAGGCCATATCAATGATGCACGCGTTGGAGATGCGCTAACTGGCTTACGCCGTATCTGTGAAGATATTCGTTTCTTAGGTTCTTACCCACGTGCAGATAAAGTTGCACCAACAACCACCAAAGCAACAAGCGATGATTCATTTAAGAGTTCTAATAACTGGTTAGAAGATGTACGAAAGGGGCGCGCAATATGATCGATATCAAGTTAATCCGCGAAAATCCGGAGCTTGTTAAGTCATCGCAGCGCGGCCGCGGAGAAGACGAATCAATCGTTGATCGTTTAATTGCGCTTGATACCAAGCGTCGCGAAGCTATCTCTGCTTTCGAAACTGTACGTGCAGAACAGAATCTTCTATCTAAATCTGTGGGCGCAGCTAAAGGTGATGAGAAGGCAGCGCTACTTGAGAAGGCAAAAGGTTTAGCGGCTCAAGTTAAAGAGGCAGATGCAAAGCGCGCAGAGGCTGAAGCTGAGACAACTGTTGTAGCAAAGCTTCTATCAAACGTTCTTGATCCAGATGCGCCAATTGGTGGCGAAGCAGATTTCAAAGTTATCGAACATGTTGGTGAACCACGTAAGTTTGATTTTGAACCGAAAGATCACGTTGAGCTAGGTAAGTTACTTGGCGCAATTGATACCGAACGTGGCGCGAAAGTTGCTGGCGCTCGCAGCTACTACTTAACTGGCGTTGGTGCGCTACTAGAACTTGCACTTATTAACTATGCGATTCAACAGGCAACTAAAGCAGGATTTATCCCAGTGATTCCACCGGTACTTGTTAATCCGCCAGCGATGGAAGGAACAGGTTTCCTTGGCCAGGCTGCAGAGAATGTTTATCACATCGAAAAAGACGATGTTTATTTAGTCGGCACATCTGAAGTTCCGCTTGCTGCGTATCACATGGATGAAATTCTTGATGCAGCGAAGTTACCAATTCGCTACACCGGTTACTCACCATGTTTCCGCCGCGAAGCTGGCACTTACGGAAAAGATACTCGCGGAATTATTCGCGTTCACCAATTTGAAAAAGTTGAGATGTTTGTATTTACAACTCCAGAAGATGCGAAGGAAGAACATAAGCGTTTGTTGCAGTGGGAGAAGGATTTCCTAAATGCAATGAATATTCCTTATCGCGTACTTGATATCGCATCAGGCGATCTAGGTTCATCCGCAAACCGTAAGTTTGATATCGAAGCTTGGATTCCAACCCAGAATGCATATCGCGAAGTTACAAGCACCTCGAATTGCACTGAATTCCAGGCTCGCCGCTTAAATATTCGCATGAAGGATGAGAACGGAACTCGCCCACTTGCAACGCTAAATGGCACTCTTGTTGCAGTTCCGCGCATGATTGTTGCGATTCTTGAGAACAATCAGAATGCAGATGGATCTGTAAATGTTCCAGAAGTTCTTCAACCATACATTGGTAAGTCAAAGCTTGAAGTGATTAATTGAGTTACAGACCAAAATTAATTGCAACAGATTTAGACGGAACTATCTGTCCACACGCTGCACCAATTTCTAAACGAACTATCGCTGCACTTACTCGTGCACACGAAATGGGTGTAAAAGTTTTCTTTGTAACTGGTCGTCCACCACGTTGGATGGGACAGATTAAAGAGGCATTTAACTTCGGCCAAGCGATTTGCAGTAACGGTGGCCAACTCTGGGATTTACAGAATGAAAAAGTTTTAGAGGAGTGGCGCATTACTCCAGATGATTTGCACACCACTATTACTCGTTTACGTAACGCGATTCCAGAGATTCACTTTGCCTTTGAAAATCACGGAGATTTCCGCCGCGAGAAAAAATACGAAGCTCGTTGGGATGTCGGTGTAGATGAAACTGGCGTCGATGACATTTTGGATTTCATTGACCAAGGTGCAATTAAATTATTAGCTCGCGGTTCAGATAAATTATTTAACTCTGATGAATTGCTTGCAGTTGCACAACGCGAAGTTGGCGATCTGGTAACTGTCACACACTCAAACCCTTGGGAATCATTATTAGAAATCAGCGCACATAGCGTTTCAAAGGGCGACACCTTGGCTGTGATGTGTGAACGACTACAGATTGATCGTGAAGATGTTGTGGCATTTGGCGATAATCCAAATGATTTCTCAATGCTCGAATTTGCTGGACGTTCGTACATCATGAGCGATGGACATCCTGATGGAATTAAATATGCAACGGCTTCTGCGCCTCCGTGCGACGAAGATGGAGTGGCTCAGATAGTCGAAGAGCTCCTCAATTTGGCGCCACGCCCGTAATTCATATAAATTACGCCGCGGAGGGCTCGCATAGCGGCCGAGTGCACCGGTCTTGAAAACCGGCAAGGGAAACCTTCGTGGGTTCAAATCCCACGCCCTCCGCCATATTTAAAAGGCGCGTGACTAAATGCACGCGCTTTTTGCTTTTCATAGATAGCGCGTCTTTCTTTGCAAGAGGAGACTTAGCCCCGTCCTTATCTCTCACGGAGGCTTACAAGATGGCAGGAGTTTTTTCGCCTGGTCGCGCCAAAATAGATGTTAAAACGCTACGTACTGATCGTTGGTGGTTACAGCCAACAATCACAGTTGCTGTTTTAGTTTCATTCATTATTTATGCAACCTTTAGAGCATTTGAAGCAAAATATTATTTTGCCGAACCACTGATCTCTCCTTTCTATTCACCTTGTTTATCTAGCGATTGCGTTGATGGTTCATCGTTATTAGGACAACCATTTGGACACGTAGTGCTATTTGGTTTAGCGATTTCACCAGCGTTATTTATTTTGATCTTCCCATTGGGATTCCGCATGACTTGCTACTACTACCGCAAGGCTTACTACCGCGGATTCTGGCAATCACCACCTGCTTGCGCAGTTGCTGAACCACATAAGTCCTATAGCGGCGAAACAAAAGCTCCGCTAATTGTTCAGAACGGACATCGTTGGTTCTTCTTAGCAGGTATGGTCTTTAATGTAATTCTTACAATCGATGCGTTACTTGCTTTCCGCAATGAACATAAAGAGTGGGGCCACATGTCAGTTGGCACCATCGTGTTAATAATTAACGCAGCGCTACTTTGGGGTTATTCACTTTCATGTCATTCATGTCGCCACATAGTTGGTGGACGTTTACGTAACTTCTCGAAGCACCCAGTTCGTTACAAGATGTGGGGTTGGGTTTCTAAGTTAAATGAGAAGCATCAGAACTTCGCTTGGGTTTCACTATTTGGTGTAGCTCTTACCGATCTTTATGTCCGCCTCGTTGCCGCTGGCACGATTACCAACTTCTACTTCTTCTAGGAGCTAGCGATGACACTTCAGAAATTTAAGTATGACGTTGTAATTATCGGCGCCGGTGGCGCAGGTCTTCGCGCTGCAGTTTCTGCGCGTGAAGCTGGCTTATCTGTAGCGATTATTTGTAAATCTCTATTCGGCAAAGCGCACACAGTTATGGCTGAAGGTGGCGCAGCAGCTGCGATGGGTAACGTAAACGAGAAAGATAATTGGCAGGTTCACTTCCGCGACACAATGCGCGGCGGAAAGTTCCTAAACCACTGGCGTATGGCTGAACTTCACGCAAAAGAAGCGCCAGAACGTATCTGGGAGTTGGAATATTGGGGCGCGTTATTTGATCGCACCAAAGAGGGAAAGATTTCACAACGTAACTTCGGTGGACATGAATATCCACGTCTTGCACACGTTGGCGATCGCACCGGTCTAGAACTTATCCGCACCATGCAACAACGAATCGTTGCGTTGCAGCAGGAAGATAAGAAAGAGTTTGGCGATTACGAACATCGCATCAAGGTCTTCCAGGAATTAACAATCACAGAAATCTTGAAAGAGAATGGCAAAGTTTCAGGTGCATATGGTTACTGGCGCGAAACTGGCGAAGAAGTTCTCTTTGAAGCAAGTGCAGTTGTATTAGCAACAGGTGGAATTGGTAAATCATTTAAAGTTACATCAAATTCTTGGGAAGGTACTGGCGACGGTCATGCGCTCGCATTGAAAGCTGGCGGACGCTTAAAGGATATGGAGTTCGTTCAATTCCATCCAACTGGAATGGTCTGGCCTCCATCTGTTCGCGGAATTCTTGTTACTGAATCAGTTCGCGGCGATGGTGGCGTACTTCGTAACTCTGATGGTGAACGCTTTATGTTTAATTACATCCCTGCAGTATTTAAAGAGATGTATGCAGATAACGAAGCAGAAGCTGATCGTTGGTATGCAGATCAAAATAATAATCGCCGTCCACCTGAACTTCTTCCACGCGATGAAGTTGCACGCGCAATTAATAGCGAAGTTAAAGCAGGTCGCGGAACTCCGCACGGCGGCGTTTACCTAGATGTTTCAACACGTCTTCCGGCAGAAGAGATTAAGCGTCGCTTGCCTTCAATGTGGCATCAGTTCTACGAATTAGCTGGCGTTGATATCACCAAGGAAGCGATGGAAGTTGGTCCAACTGCGCACTATGTAATGGGCGGCATTGATGTTTATCCAGATACCGCTGCAGCAATTGGCGTTCCTGGTCTATTTGCAGCAGGTGAAGTCGCTGCAGGCATGCACGGTTCGAATCGCCTTGGCGGTAACTCACTTACAGATCTACTTGTATTTGGTCGTCGCGCAGGCGATGGCGCAGCTGCATTCGTTAAATCAAATGGCGCTAACCCACCGTCAGATGCTTCAGTAAAGAGCGCATCTGATCGTTTAAATGCTCCATTTAATAACGCAGGCGGAGAGAATCCATACACAATTCACTCAGAACTTCAGCAGACTACAAATGATTTAGTCGGCATCATCCGTATTAAGCACGAACTCGAAGAGTCAATCACAAAGATTGCTGCACTTCGCAATCGCGCAGTTAATACAAAGGCTGAAGGCGGAAGAAACTTCAACCCTGGTTTCCACCTAGCTTTAGATCTAGACAATATGTTGTTGGTATCTGAAGCGATCGCTCGTTGTGCACTGCAACGCGAAGAATCTCGCGGTGGACATACACGTGAAGATTTTCCAAAGATGGATGCAAATTGGCGCCAGGTAAATTCAATTACAACATGGGATGGCAGTTCAATGTCTGTCATCAAGCAACCTCTTCCACCAATGCCTGCAGAACTTGCTGGTCTATTTGAGAAGGAAGAGTTAAAGAAGTATTTAACAGAAGAAGAGCTAAACACCTATGGAGGTGCAAAGTGAGCCGCACAATGAAGTTCCGCCTATGGCGCGGAGATAAGAACGACGGTGGTTTACAGGATGTACAGGTAGAAGTTAACGAGGGCGAAGTTGTGCTCGATGTAATTCACCGCATTCAAGCAACACAGATGGGCGATTTAGCTGTTCGTTGGAATTGCAAAGCTGGTAAGTGCGGTTCTTGCTCAATGGAGATCAACGGTAAGCCACGTCTTGCATGTATGACTCGTATGAATACTTTCGATGATGCCGAGACTGTCACCATCACACCACTTCGCGCATTCCCAGTAATTCGCGATCTAGTTACTGATGTTTCATTTAACTATGAAAAAGCTCGCGAGATTCCTTCATTTACTCCACCTGCAGATTCAAAGCCAGGCGATTTCCGTATGGCACAGGTTGACGTAGAGCGTTCACAGGAATTCCGTAAGTGCATCGAGTGCTACATGTGTCAGAACGTATGCCACGTAATTCGTGACCACGAAGAGAATAAGAAATCTTTCGCTGGCCCACGTTTCTTGATGCGTATGGCTGAATTAGATATGCACCCACTTGATCAGCGTCGTGATCGTAAAGATCTTGCGCAAGATGAACATGGTTTGGGTTTCTGCAACATTACCAAGTGCTGCACTGAAGTCTGCCCTGAACATATTCACATCACCGATAACGCGCTTATTCCACTTAAAGAGCGTGTAGTAGATATGAAATATGACCCAATTCGTTGGTTGGGTTCGAAGATTTTAAAGCGCGAAGATATCAAGCAGAAGTAAATTTTATTTTATGAAGTTACTAATTCGTTGGGGCGCTCTAGCTGCATCGTTCTGGGTTTCAACGGCGCTAGTTAGCGGAATCCATGTTGATGGTGGGGTAAAAACTTATCTCTGGGTTGCTTTGATATTTGGACTTATTAATGCGCTCCTTGGCTCATTGATTCGCCTTTTAACTTTACCAATTACATTCTTATCATTTGGATTGTTCCTAGTTGTCATTAACGCTGCAATGTTGCAACTAACTGCGCGCTGGAGCGATAAATTAACTATCGATAATTTTTGGTCAGCGATTTTTGCATCAGTAATTAT
Source organism: uncultured Actinomycetes bacterium (assembly GCA_964565165.1). Lineage (GTDB taxonomy): Bacteria > Actinomycetota > Actinomycetes > Nanopelagicales > Nanopelagicaceae > ZLKRG08. The sequence goes on from CAZMDJ010000006.1 coordinate 42,214, forward strand.
TAGCGTTGTCACAAGCATTCTCGGAAAAGTTTTACGTAGCGCTCTTCCATGATCTTAGTTGCAGCTGGCGGCGTTGTCGGTTCACTTCTTAGATATATCCTTAACGAACTTTTCGGTTCTGACAAAACAGGTGTATTAATTGCAAACCAAATCGGTGTAGCTATAGCAAGTTATGCTGCTATATATTTTCTCAAGAATGAGAACAAGAACTTACAAAATTTCATAGTTCCAGGGTTCTGTGGAGGGCTTACTACTTTCTCGTCAGTGATCCTATTAAGTAATGAATTTGGTTTTGTATACATTTTAGAGAATCTATTTATGAGTTTATTAGTGGTCACATTTGTTGTTCCTTTTGCTAGGAGCAAGAATTGAATCTCTTGTTATTCTCAATCGGAGCATCTCTGGGAGCTCCGATTCGTTTCTGGATCGATAACCAATTACGTCCTAAATATAGATTCCCACTCGGAATTCTCATTGTAAATATCTCTGGCTCATTTGTAATTGGGCTGTATGCAAACCATATGAATTACTTTGTCGTCGGTTTCTGTGGTGCGCTAACCACATGGTCCACATTTATCGTTGATGTCTTCATAGGGATTCAAGACCGCGCCTTTAAATCAAGCTTCATCAACCTGGTCGGCTCGCTACTTTTGGGCGTGTTAGCTTTTAAATTCGTGATTTCACTTCGTAGCGCGTAAAGTTCCGCTACGTGCGATTTATAACTGAACCATCATTTGACCTTACTTACGACGACGTTTTCATGGCTCCGAGCAAATCGGAACTTTCAAGCCGCATGGAAGTCGATCTACAAAGCAGCGACAACACCGGCACCACAATTCCTCTAGTTGTAGCGAATATGACGGCGATTGCAGGGCGCCGGATGGCTGAAACAGTTGCTCGCCGCGGAGGACTAGTAGTTATTCCGCAGGACATTCCTTTTATTGTGGTTAAAGATGTAATTCAATACGTAAAAAGTCGCCACACATTCTTCGATACACCAATTACATTGACGCCGACCCAGACAGTCGCGGATGCAGCATCGCTTTTACATAAGCGTGCACATGGTGCGGTTGTGATTGTTGGAAATAACAAACCAGTCGGAATCGTTACCGAAGATGATTTAAATAATGTTGATCGCTTTACTCAATTACAACAGGTAATGAGTAAAGAACTCACAACTATGCCGGATTCACTAGATCCACATCAAGCATTCGATTTCCTTAACGATAACCGTCGCACACTTGCACCAGTTGTAAGTAAGAACGGCGAATTAGTGGGAATCATTACAAAGATTGGCGCGCTACGTGCAACGCTTTATTCACCAGCGGTAGATAAAGACGGCAAGTTACTAATCGCAACTGCGGTTGGTATCAATGGAGATGTCGCGCAGAAAGCTGCGAAGTTAGTTGAAGCAGGTGCGGATGTAATAGTTGTAGATACGGCGCACGGCCATCAAAAGAAGATGATCGAAGCTTTAGAAGCGATTAAAGTTTTAAATCTTGGTGTTCCACTTGTTGCAGGAAACGTAGTTACAGCAGAAGGTGTACGTGATTTAGTTGCCGCTGGTGCTGACATCATCAAAGTTGGCGTTGGTCCAGGCGCGATGTGTACCACTCGCATGCAAACTGGCGTAGGTCGTCCACAATTCTCAGCTGTACTTGAATGTGCAGCGGAGGCCAAGAAGCTAGGTAAATCAGTGTGGGCAGACGGCGGAGTTCGCCATCCACGCGATGTTGGGCTGGCACTAGCTGCAGGTGCATCACTGGTGATGATCGGTTCATGGTTTGCAGGTACTTATGAATCACCAGGGGATTTAAAGAGCGATCCAAGCGGCCGTATCTATAAAGAATCTTTCGGAATGGCATCAAAGCGCGCAGTTAATGCACGCACTTCAGCAGAGGATGCATTTGATCGCGCACGCAAAGCGCTATTCGAAGAGGGTATCTCTTCGTCAAAGATGTATTTGGATCCAGCACGTCCAGGCGTTGAAGATTTAATCGATGAAATTATTGCGGGTCTTCGCAGCTCTTGTACTTATGCAGGTGCTAAAACTCTTGAAGAGTTTGCTGATCGCGCATTAGTAGGAATCCAATCTGCATCTGGTTATGCAGAAGGACGTCCGCTAAATAGCTCTTGGCGTAATTAAGAATTAGTTACGCGCGCCATCCAAGATTCAATTTCATCTGGGTGGCGTGGTAAGTTTTCACTTAAATTGATGCAACCATCTTTAGTGATGACAACATCATCTTCGATACGAATACCAATTCCGCGAAATTCTGGCGGGAATAATTCATCATCAGGCTGAATGTATAAACCTGGTTCGATAGTAATAACCATTCCATCAGCTAACGGACCCATGTAAACATCGCGCTTCGCTGCAGCGCAATCATGAACATCCATACCCAACATGTGGCTTACACCGTGCAAAGTCCAGCGCTTATGAAAACCATTCTCTGGCTTTAACGATTCTTCGGCAGAAACCGGCAAAACTCCAAGCTTTTCCAAGCCTTTTGCTAATATCTCTTGGCATGCATTATTGATATCTGAGATCTTCACTCCAGCTTTAGCAGCTGCAAATCCTGCTTTCTGTGATTCATAAACCAACATATAAAGCTGTCGTTGTGCATCTGTGAACTTTCCATTTACTGGAAGTGTGCGGGTGATATCCGCGGTGTAATAAGAATCCATCTCAATACCGGCGTCAATCAACATCAATTCGCCATTTTTTACACGGCCATCATTACGTACCCAGTGAAGTATGCAAGCGTGTGAACCAGAAGCAGCAATTGTGTTGTAACCAAGATCGTTGCCTTCGGCGCGTGCACGGCCATAGAAGGCACCTTCAACAACACGTTCACCACGTTCGTGAGTTGTTGCTGTCTGTAAAACTTTTATCATGTCATTGAAGCCGCGACTGGTTGCATCTACTGCTTGCTGCAACTGATCAATTTCATATTGATCTTTAATTAATCTTTGTTCAGATGTGAAGATTAATAAATCGCCATCTTTTTCGTGAACTGGAATCTGTGCATCAAGATTTGCATCTTCACCGCGGATAACTACCGCAGGTTTCTTATCTGATAGAAACTTCTCTAGATCTGCAACGTTACGTGTCTCGACTTGGTAGCGCACCTTTGCATCATCTGTTGTGTAACGACGACCAACCCATAGTTCGCCATATTTTGCATCGCGATAGAAAGCATCTGTGTCACGAGTAGAACGTGGCATGATGAAGAGGATTGAATCATGACCAGCTCCATTTGGTTCCAAAATTAAAACCGCATCTGGATTAGCTTCAACGCCTTGCACGCCTGTGTAATATGCAAACGCTGAATGTGGGCGGTATAGAAAATAGCAATCGTTGCTTCGTACTTTATCAACACCTGATGGTAGGACGATTCGCAAGCCTTTAAATGCTTCACTAAGAACTTTGCGACGAGAAACGCAATTCTTAACTACAGGCGAAACGCCAAGATCGGTAAGCGGAGTAGCTGCCCAACCACCATGCATAAATTCAGAGAATTTGGGTGATGGTGCAGTGTCGTGGATTCTTTTCTGTTCTTCGGCGTCATTGCTCATTTGAGTAGATTACCAACATCAGTAAGACAGGAATTGGTCACTTTTGCAGGTCAAAGGTATCCTTACGCCTGTTGGAGACGTCGCATAGCCCGGTCGAGTGCGCCTCACTGCTAACGAGGTAAGGTGT
>CAZMDJ010000007.1:0-38033 GCA_964565165.1 uncultured Actinomycetes bacterium
AGGTAGCTGCTTACAGGCTGCAGTTCAGCTAATCAAGAAATAGCCATTCAGGTAGTACTTTTACGCGCATGCTAACTTTTAAGCGCGCAGATAAGCTCTCTAAAAAAGCTAATCAGATTTTCCTTCCTGTAATTGAAGGAAAGGTCTCTGGACCCGAAATCGCAAAACTTTTCGATTTAAACCTTGCTGATGAATTAGCCTTCTTTGCCCCAAGCGATAAACCACTAAAAGCTGGCGAAGCATTTGAAATCCCAGTTAGCGCAGAAGGTTACAACTGCGAACGACTTACATTTATCTCCCTTGGCAAATTAACAAATGCAGATCTACGTGCCGGTGGCGCAGCTATTGGTCGCAAACTTCGCGGGAAAAGCGATTTAGTCTTATTAAATTTAAATGTAAAAAGCGCAGAGGCGAAATCAATCTTGATTTCAGCCAATCTCGGAAATTTCCAGTGGAATTTAAAGAGTGGCGCTAAACCATTTACCGCAACTGTTGAAGTTACCAATATAAATGATGAACAGATCAATTCTGCACAAGTCGTATCTGATGCAGTAAATCGCGCTCGCCAATTAATTCACACACCTTCTAATATCAAGAACCCAGATTGGATGGCCAAGCAAGCTAAGAAGTTTGCTAACGGCGCAAAGGTTGAAGTGAAATCAGGCGCTGCTCTTAAAGAATTTGGTGGGTTGCAAGCAGTTGGCGGTTCTTCGCCAAAGCCTGGTCCACGATTTATCAAGATGTCTTATGCACCGCGCAAAGCTGGCGCAAAGCACATTGTCATTGTTGGTAAAGGAATTACTTACGACACTGGCGGAATCTCATTAAAACGTCCATACGACATCATGACTCCGATGAAGAGCGATATGGCCGGCGCTGCCGCTGCACTTGCAGTCATGAGTGCTTTAAAAGATATTAAAGCGAATGTAAAAGTTACCGCCCTATTAATGTGTGCAGAGAATGCAATATCTGCGACCGCACAACGTCCTGGTGATGTAATTACCCATTACGGAGGCAAGACGGTAGAAGTACTAAATACAGATGCCGAAGGTCGCTTAGTTTTAGCTGATGGCCTTGCATATGCGGTTAAGAACTTAAAACCAGATTATTTAATTGATATCGCAACGCTAACTGGTTCTGCAACGCTTGGTTTAGGTAAGCAATATGCGGCGCTCTATTCAAGAAACGTAAAGTGGATTAAGGATCTTCGTCAGGCTGGCGAAACTTCTGGAGATCGCGTTTGGCATATGCCATTAATTGATGATTACGAAGTTGCTCTCGAATCAGATATTGCAGATATCAACCACACTGCAGATAAAGGCGATTTCAATGCAGGTTCTGTAACAGCTGCGCTCTTCCTTGAACAATTTGTAGATAAAACCAATTGGGCACATTTAGATATTGCAGGTGTTGGACGCGCGGAAGCAGATGCAGGCGAGAATCCAAAGGGTGGCACCGGCTGGGGAGTACGTTTACTTCTTGAGTGGATTGGAACCTTTAAGTGAAATTTGATGTTGCACAATTTTCAGATAGCTACCTACCTGAAGATCCACATCAAAGCGCAGCTCGCGAACGAGGCATTGAACTTGGCGTATTAGATGCAACTCCAGGTTCAGGCGCATATCTTCGCTACATCGCTTCATTAATCTCCGCACAATCAGTTGTAGAAATCGGTACAGGTTCAGGCGTCGGAACTCTCTGGTTATTAAAAGGCGTAATGAACTCTGGTGTAATCACCACAATTGATCCAGAAGTTCAGCACATCCAAGTTGCACGCCAAGTTTTAAATGATTCAGATATTGCACCAAATCGTTATCGCTTAATTACTAGTGAATATTTAGATGTAATGCGAAAGCTTGCAGATCGAGCTTACGACTTAGTTGTGTTCCGCGGCGACCCAGAAGATATCTTGGATGTAATTGATGAAGCACATCGAATTCTTAGAGTCGGTGGCATTTTGGCTATTGATCACTTCTTCGGCGGCGGCAAAGTTCCAGATCCAGCGCAGCGAGACCCAAAGACTGTTGCGCTACGAGATGCCGGCAAGTTTTTAAAGAGCCAGAGCGAGGTTTGGTCTATTTCACTGAACCCTGTTGGTGACGCGGTTTTACTCGCGACCAAACTGTAAATACTCTAAGCCTCGTGTTCGGAGATATTGGATTTGGTGAGCTAATTGGATTAGGCATTCTCGCCTTATTCCTGGTTGGTCCAGATCGACTTCCATCAGTTGCAGTTGAGGCGGCAAAGTTAATAAAGAAACTTCGCAATTACGCTGTATCTGCCACAGATCAAATCAAAGATAGCTTGGGTCCAGGTTATGAAGATTTGAAACCAGAAGATTTACATCCAAAAAATTTCATTAAGAAACAATTAAACGAAGCGCTGGTCGAAGAGCCTAAGAAACTCAACGGCAAAGTTAAATTAGATCCGGATATGTTATGAGCCAGTTATTAGATGCACTTAGTAAGGTAATCGACCCTGAGCTACGTCGCTCAATTACTGAATTGGGAATGGTTGAGAAAGCTGAACTCTCTGGCGGCAAAGCAGATGTCAAAGTATTGCTAACTATCGCTGGTTGCCCAATGCGCGATCAATTAACAAAAGATATTCAAAGCGCACTAGCAACTGTGCCAGAAGTTAAAGAAGTTGCACTCGAGTACGGCGTCATGAATGAAGCGCAACGAGAGAAAGTGCGCGAAATTGTTCGCGGCGGTAAAGCGAAAGAGATACCATTTGCTCGTCCAGATTCTCTTACCCGCGTAATTGGTATCTCATCAGGAAAAGGCGGAGTTGGTAAATCATCGCTAACTACCAACTTAGCCATTGCAGTTGCAAAGCAAGGAATGCGAGTTGGCGTTCTAGATGCTGACGTTTATGGACATTCGATTCCTCGTCTTCTTGGTTTGATAGGACAACGTCCAACAGCAATCGATGACATGTTTATTCCGCTAGAAAATCATGGCGTTAAATGTGTATCAATGGAGATGTTTAAGCCAGACCGCGCTGATGCAGTTGCATATCGCGGACCAATTCTTCATAAAGTTTTATCTCAACTATTAACTGATGCATTTTGGGGAGATTTAGATTTCTTATTCCTAGATCTACCACCTGGAACAGGTGACCTTGCAATATCACTCGGTCAATTAATTCCTGGTTCAGAGTTAATTGTTGTTACAACTCCACAAGTTGCTGCGGCTGAAGTTGCAGAGCGTTCAGGTCGTATTGCGCATCAGATGAAGCAACAGATCATCGGTGTTATTGAGAATATGTCGGCATTCCCATGTCCAAAGTGCGGTGAACCAATCGAGCTATTTGGAACTGGCGGAGGAGAAGCAACTGCAGAACGTTTAAGCCAATTAGTAGGAGCTGAAGTTCCAGTTTTGGGACATATTCCATTTAGCCAAGCGCTTCGTAATGGTGGAGATGGTGGCCAGCCTGTAGTGATTAGCGCAATTGATGATCCTGCAGCTAAGGCAATTAGTGAAATCGCGGTGAATTTAACGCAACGTAAGCGTTCTCTCGTTGGTGTTCCACTCAAATTAAACACTTGATTCACTAGCCCGCAAGTTAGAATTCGAGCATGTCAAAGACCGCTGCTCGTGCACAATCTGCGGTCCTTACTCGAAAAGGTATCCAGAGCACCCTGGTTTCAGTCGCTGGAATCATCGGCCGCCCAGTTAAAGATCAAGATGGCAAAGATTTAGGAAAGCTCCTTGATTTTGTGGTTCGCCATGGCGGCGAAACTTATCCACCAGTTTCTGGATTGATCGTAAAAGTTGCAGGACGTCGCGCATACATTGATGGTGCACGTATCGCTAAATTAACTAAAGATGAAATTACTTTATCTTCAGCAAAAGTTAATTTAACTGAGTATCAGCGTCGCACCGGAGAACAGCTATTAGATGGCGATGTTCTTGATCATCAGATTGTAGATGTTAACGGTTTACGTGTAGTTCGAACATCTGATCTTTATTTAGCGCCACTTGATAAAGAGATTCGTTTAGTAGGCGTAGACGTTTCATTCCGTTCTTTTGTTCGTCGAATTTTCCCTGGCACCTTTGGCCGCAAACCTGGGGTTGATCAAGTTATCGACTGGGCGAGCGTTGCATCTTTAGCTGATGACGGAGGAGTTGTTCGTACAACTGCAACTCGTGAAGCGCTAAGCAAATTACGTCCTGCGGATATCGCCGATATTATTGAAGATCTAGAAGGTCGCGAACAAAGCGCACTTATCGAATTGCTTGATCCAGATCTGGCAGCAGATGCTCTCGAAGAGATGGAAGATGACGAACTGCAAGGTTTGCTTCGCGGTATTTCCGACGAACGAGCTGCGGAACTTCTCTCTCACATGGAACCTGATGAATCTGCAGAGGTACTTCGCGATCTTGACGAAGAGCACTCAGAAAGTATTTTGGCGCAGATGGCACCTGCTATGGCTAAACAACTTCGCCGACTCGTTGAATTTGATGAAACACATGCCGGTGGCATCATGACTACCCATATTTTGATTGTCAAAGAAAGCGACTCAGTAGCTGATGCACTTCAGCTACTTGTAGAGCATCGCGAACGCGATATCTCTGATGGAGTAACAGTCGTTGATTCAAAGGGTAAATTGCTTGATCACATTCAAATTATTGAATTAATCGCGGCAAAACCATCGCAGAAGTTAGAAACTTTAGTTAAAGCGCCATTCCCAACTGCGGTAAGTATTGATACTTCACTTGACGATGTAATTGAAGAGTTTTCTAATAACCGTGGTTCATCTGTAATTGTTGTTGACGAAAAAGGTAAACCAGTAGGTCGAATCCTTGCCGATGACATTATTGATGCGATGGTTCCAGCAGAAAGTTCTGGTTTAGCGCAAGGAACAGGTGCGCTTTCATGAGCAATAAAATTGACGCTCGCAAACTGCGCTTAGGCGCATTTCTTGCTGTTATGGGCCCTGGAATTATTGCGGGCATCTCTGATGATGATCCAGCCGGTATCACTACCTACTCTCAACTTGGTGCGCAATTTGGTTACCAATTACTTTGGACTCTTGGCATTTCAACAATCGCACTTATTCTTTTTCAAGATCTAGGTGCGCGAATTGGCGTTGTAACTCGCCAAGGTTTAATTGGTTTAGTTCGCCAGAAGTACGGTGCGCGTTCAGGAATGCTAAGCGCACTTGCCTTGGTGCTGGCAAATATCGGAACAATGACTGCAGAGTTTGCCGGTATCGCGGCAGCCGGAAGTTTATTTGGCATCTCTAAATACATCACCGTTCCATTAGCTGCAATCGTTGTATCATTCTTAGTACTACGTAGCAACTTTGCCCGCGTTGAAAAAGTTTTCTTCTTATTGGCATCGGTATTTATTGCATATGTAATAGCTGGTTTTATGGCGAAGCCTGATTGGTCTGCAGCAGCACAGGGAATGTTTATTCCTTCAATGCCGTTAAATCGCGACGCGTTATTTATTGCCACAGCTACATTAGGTACCACCCTTGCACCTTGGGGCTTGGCATTTATTCAGAGCTATGCCGTCGATAAGCGTTTAACTAAAGAAGATTTAAAGTTACTTCGCGTTGATGTGTGGACCGGTTCATTACTTACCGGAATCATCGGTTTCTTCGTTGTAATTACCTGTGCGGCAACTCTTAATGTTCATGGCCAGACTTCAATTACTGATGCAGCGCAAGCGGCGCAGGCGCTAAAGCCGCTAGCTGGAACGCTCGCGAAAGAACTCTTTGCGTTAGGTCTAATTGGTGCAGCCTTACTGGCAGCTTCAATCTTGCCACTTTCAACCGCATACGCAGTTACTGATCTAACTGGGCGCCCTGCAGCTCTAGATGACAAAGCAAATGAAGCGCCGCTTTTCTATGCAACTTTTGGTGCAATCACAATCTTGGCTGCAACTCTTGTCTTGATTCCTGGTGCGCCGCTGATCAAGATTCTAGTTTTAACTCAGATTCTAAATGCAGTACTACTTTTGCCATTACTTCTTTATATGTTCGGTATTGCTCGAGATACACGTTTGATGGGCGAGTATCGAGCTTCTAATCGAATGCTAGTTGTCTATTCAGCAATCATCGGATTGATTTTTATCTGCGTCGGCACCCTGCTCTGGTTTACAGTAGCTGGATGAGTCAGAAGAAACATTTGGCTTTTCCAAATAAAGCTGACTCAATTCGCCTTGCCATTGGTGTTGTGGGTATCGGAACATCTGGCCCACTTATCGCATTAAGCACGATGCCAGTTTTGACATTAATTTTCTGGCGAAATCTTGGCGGTGCCATTGCAACTTATGCGATGAACTTCCGTCGCCTTGAGCTAAAAGATCGCGAAGGTTTTAAGTGGTCTGCAATTGCAGGTGTCGTTTTAGCGGCGCACTTCGTTGGTTTCTTTTTAGCGATGCGTTACACATCAGTTGCGGCAGGAACTGCGCTAGCCGCACTTCAACCAATCATGGCGACGATATTTGCGGTATTTACGGGCCATCATGTTTCAAGACGAGCTTGGTTTGGAATGCTGGTAAGTTTTATCGGCGTCGTATTTATCTCTGGGGTTGATTTACATTTTTCCTGGCGCGCATTTCAAGGTGATTTAGCTGCAATTATCTGTGCAGCACTTGCAGCTACTTACGTGAATTTAGGAGCTAAAGCGCAACGCTCTATTCCATCTACAACTTATACAACTATCTGCTATTTCTTCTGTGCACTTGCAGCGCTACCTTTTGTAGTGCTGCAAGGAGATTTCATCCATTTCTCAACACGTGAATGGCTATTAGTTCTAGGTTTAATTGTCGGTGCACAGCTACTTGGACATTCAATGTTTAATAGCGTTTTAAAGCGAGTCTCACCGGCAATCGTTTCAATGGTGGTCTTCTTTGAAGTTCCAATCAGTGCGCTACTTGCAGTTTGGTGGTTAGGGCAGAAGCCACATTTAGGTATCTGGGTAGGCGTAGTTACGATTTTGGTTGGCAGCTCGCTAGTACTCTTAGGTCGCACCGATGAAAATTGATCTTCATACACATTCAACTCGAAGTGACGGCACAATGTCGCCAACTGAGTTGGTACAACATGCAATTATCAACGGAATCACCGTTATGGGCCTTTCAGACCATGACACTGTTGCAGGTTGGGATGAAGCCACTGCCGCAGTTCGCGGAGAATTCCAATTAGTTCTCGGTGCCGAGATTTCTTGCTTAACAGAAGATCATCGAAGCATCCATATGTTGGGTTTACTTTTTGATCGCGAATATCAGCCATTGCAAGATGCCCTTGAAATGAGCCGAGATGATCGTGTGCCAAGAATGAAGAAGATGATCGAATTAATGGCAGCCGATGGAATCAAGATTACCTATGAGGAAGTTCTGCAACATCAACCAGAAGGTTCAACACTTGGTCGTCCGCATCTTGCAGATACCTTAGTTGCAAAAGGAATAGTTAAAAATAGAGATCAAGCATTTGCAGAATTTTTAGCGAATGATTCAAAATATTACGTTTCGCATATTGCTCCAACACCAATTGATGCGGTCAAATTAATTAAAGCTGCAGGCGGAGTCTCAGTTATCGCGCATCCATATTCATCAATGCGTGATACTCAAATGACAGCAGAGAATTTTGTAGAGCTAAAAGCCGCAGGTTTAAATGGTATTGAAGTTGACCATCGCGATCATGGGGTAGAAGAACGTTTAAATTTACGGAAAATTGCAGATGAACTTGGTTTAGTTACTACTGGTTCAAGTGATTTCCACGGAACAGGTAAATTAAATCTAATTGGAGAGAACGTAACCGCTCCGGAACATTGGGAGCGGCTAGAATCGCTCGCTAGCGATAGAAGGGTGGTCAAAAAGTGAAAGATGTAAGCACGCTTACCTTTGCACTTCAGGCATTTGTAACTTTGATGGTGATTCTTGATCCACCTGGAAATGCACCTATCTTCTTAGCGGTTTTAGGAGAGCGAACTGCGAAAGAAGGTCGCGAGCTGGCGATTCAAGCAGCGACAATCTCTTTCATCATCATTTCAGGTTTTGCGCTCTTTGGACGCTTTCTCCTTGATTACATGGATGTATCTATCGGCGCGATGCAAGCTGCTGGTGGCTTACTTCTTTTGATGGTTTCGCTCAACTTGCTTACAGGAAAAGAAGATAACGAACTTACTTCAGGTTCCAAGAACGTAGCGATGGTCCCACTTGCCACACCACTTCTTGCCGGCCCTGGCGCGATCGTTGCGGTGATGATCTTTGCCCACCAAGTTAAGAATGCAGATATGGGAGTCGCACTAGCTGGTGCAGTTATTGCGGTTCATATCTTCGTCGCACTTGCCTTGATGGCATCAACTTTTATCTTAAAGTTAATAGGAAAAGCTGGCGTTGATTTATTAGCGCGTATTGCAGGCTTAGTGCTATCTGGAATTGCAGTACAGATGTTAGCTAACGCTATCCACGCACTCTTTTAGTTCTGGTTCGTTCGCGCTTCTCGCGAACTGGGCGTTCGGTCTTCTCTGCCTTTTCAACTTTCTCAACTTTAGCTTTCGCGACTCGAGTTTTGGTCTCTTTTGCGATTCCTAAATCAGAGTGGAGATGATCTGAAGAAGAGTAAGTCTCTTGAGGATCTGGGAAACCTAAATCTAAAGCTTGGTTGATATGAGACCAACGGGTTAGTTCATCCCAATCAACAAAGGTAACCGCTGTGCCAGATGCACCTGCACGTGCAGTACGTCCAATGCGGTGAACATATGTCTTCTCATCTTCAGGACATTGGTAATTAATTACATGGGTAATGCCATCGATATCAATACCGCGAGCTGCAACATCGGTTGCAACCAAAATATCTCGTTTGAGAGATTTAAAATCTTTTAGCGCGCTTTCGCGTGCACCTTGACCTAGATCGCCATGAATTGCGGCAGTTTTAAAACCGCGCTCTTTCATATCATCGGCAATCTGCTGACATGCGCGTTTGGTGCGACAGAAAACCATGGTTGGACCGCGACCTTCAGCCTGTAAAATCTTTGCCAACATCTCTGGCTTATCTAACGCATGTGCGCGATATACAAATTGTTTGATGCGGCTTACAACTGCGCCACTATCTTCAACCTCTGCACGGATATGTGTTGGTTGATTTAAGAACTTACGCGCCAATGTCACAACATCACCTGGCATAGTTGCCGAGAAGAGCATGGTCTGAGTACGACTAGCAGTTAGAGTAAAAATCTTTTCAACATCTGGCATAAATCCCAGATCCAACATCTCGTCAGCTTCATCAAGAACAAGATGTTTAATTTCGCTTAAATCTAAAGCTTTTTGGCGATGAAGATCTAGTAGGCGGCCAGGGGTGCCAACCACAATATCTACACCTTTTTTAAGTTCGGCAATCTGCGGTTCCATCGGACGACCGCCATAAATCGCAGTTACACGCAATTCGCGCCCGCCAGATAATTTATCTAACTCATCTGCAACTTGAATTCCAAGTTCGCGAGTTGGCACAACTACTAACGCAACTGGCTTTCCGTTTCCGCGATTAACATTATTAAGAATTGGCAATCCAAAACCTAAAGTCTTACCGGTACCAGTCTTCGCTTGGCCAATAATGTCTACGCCGGTAAGAGCTAATGGAATAACCGCTTCTTTAATAGGTAATGGATTACAAAGCCCGCTTCGGTAATTGATTGGAGAAGTTCAGGCGCTAAGCCAAGGTCAGCAAAAGTTTTCGACAATTATTTGCCAAATCCAACGCGACGTTCAGATTGTTCGCCGATTTCGACGTAACCAATCTTGGTCGCAGGCACAATAAATTCACGGCCCTTGGTATCTGTAAGAGCGAGAGTTGATCCGGCCGCAATCGCTTTATAAATCGCTGCCTTAATGTCCTTTGAGCTATCTGCAGATTCAAATGCGATCTCTGAACTTACATCTGTAACTGCAATGCGCACATGTGCCATTTTTTAACCTTTGTTTCTAGAACGTTCTTAGTTCTCGTTACGTGGGAAGCCTGAGATGCCTCGCCAAATGATATTTGTTGCAAGCGATTGCGCCTGCTCGCGACTCAATTTTGAATCGCGTTCTAACCAGTGGCGCGCAGTTACTTGCGCGCTGCCAATCAAACCTACGCCTAAGAGCATCGCAGCTTCTTGAGGCAAACCTGTATCGATTGAGATAACTGCGCTAACTGCAGCAGCACAGTCGTATGTCATGCGATTTAAACGTTCACGAACCGCAGGTTCGACATTCATATCGCTTTCAAAGAGCAGACGGAAAGCTTCGCCTTCGGCTTCGATGAAATCAAAGTAAGCCGCAATAGTTGCTTGAACGCGCTTTGCATTATCTGGAGTTGATTGAATTGCTCGTTGAATCTCAAAAACCAATGAATCAATATGAGTATCCAATACCGCAAGGTATAGATCTAACTTAGATGGGAAGTGCTGATAGAGAACGGGCTTACTTACGCCAGCGCGGTCTGCAATCTCATCCATCGCAGCTGAGTGATATCCCGCTGCGGTGAAGACCTCAAGCGCTGCTGCTAATAGTTGAGCGCGACGCTCATCGCGAGGTAGGCGACCTTTATCGTTACTCATCGGCGTAATCTTAATGGCAGAATTGCTCGATATGAAAGCGCTAGTCGAACCAGGACGCGCATTAACTGATGAAGAAATCCGTAGATATTCACGACATCTGCTCATTCCTGACATTAATTTAGTGGGCCAAGAGAGAGTCGTTAATTCACGAGTTCTCTGTATTGGCGCAGGTGGTTTGGGATCTCCAACGATTATGTATTTGGCAGCTGCCGGCGTAGGCAAGATTGGCATCGTTGATTTTGATCGAGTAGACGTCACAAATTTGCAGCGACAGATAATTCATACTGAGAGCGATATCGGTAAGAACAAAGCCCGAAGTGCAAAAGAGAAAGTCCAAGCGCTAAATTCAAATATCGCAGTAGAAATTTATGAACTTAAATTAAACGAAAACAATGCGTTAGAAATTTTTGAAAATTACGACTTGATAATTGACTGCACTGATAATTTTGCAACTAGATATTTAGTAAATGATGCAGCAGCACTTTTAGGTAAGCCATATATCTGGGGAAGTATTTACAGATTTGATGGCCAAGCATCTGTATTTTGGAGTCAGCAAGGTCCTTGCTATCGCTGCTTACATCCAACACCGCCTCCTGCAGGTTCAGTCCCAAGTTGCGCGGAAGGTGGAGTTTTAGGAGTCTTATGTGGCGCGATTGGTTCGGTTCAGAGCAATGAGGCAATTAAGTTAATTACGGGTGTCGGCACCTCATTGTTAGGCAGCCTTCTAATTTACGACGCGCTGGAGACCACATATAAGAAGGTAGAGATCAAGAAGAGCCCAAGTTGCCCAATCTGCAACGGGACACAGAGTTCGCTGCTTCCTAGTTATGAAGCATTCTGTGGAATTACCAATTCAATTACGGTCGCTGAACTAAATGCGCGCGATAACAATTATTTACTAATAGATGTTCGCGAACCAGATGAGCACGCAGCTCTCTCTATTCCAGGTGCGCTTCTAATTCCAAAGGGAAGATTTGAAGATGGGAGCGCATTTGCCGGCCTTCCAAAAGATCGAGAAATTATTCTTCATTGCCGTAGCGGAGTCAGATCAGGTCAATGTCTTGATTTATTAAGAGCTGCAGGTTTTACCAATTCAACGCATTTACAGGGCGGAATCATCGCCTGGGAAGAGAGTAAGAGATGAGCAATAAGCGAGCACTCTTTGTACACGCGCACCCTGATGATGAAACTATTAATAACGGTGTCACTATGGCGCAGATGGTTGAAGATGGAGTTGCAGTAACACTAGTAACTTGCACTCGCGGAGAAGAGGGCGAAGTTCTAGTTCCAGATCTTGCACATCTAGCTAGCCATGCAAATGATGATCTTGGCCCACATCGTGTAATCGAATTAGCAAATGCTATGAAAGAACTTGGTGTGAAAGATCATCGCTTCTTAGGCGAGTATCGCGATAGCGGAATGATGGGAACTCCGCAGAATGAAAATGAAAATTGTTTCTGGAAAGCAGATGTAGATGAAGCCGCTAAGAAACTTGCGTTAATAATTGATGAGATCAAGCCACAGGTAATGGTCACTTATGACGAAATCGGTGGCTACGGACATCCCGATCACATCCAAGCTCATCGCGTTGCGATGCGCGCAGCAGAGCTTGCAACTTGGAAGATCGAAAAGATTTACTGGAACATCATGCCTAAATCGGTTGTGGCGCAAGGTATAGAGGCGATGAAGGCTCAAGGTAGCGATTTCTTTGGCGCTGAGAACGTTGATGACCTGCCATTTGTTAAAGATGATTCATTTGTACATGCAGTAATTCACGCCCCAAAGCAGATCGATAAAAAGATGGCGGCAATGAAAGCGCATGCCACACAAATCACTTTAGATGGACCATTCTTTGCGCTATCAAATAATTTAGGTGTGCAGGTGTTTGGCGATGAGTATTACACCTTAGTTAAAGAGGGAAAAGCAGTTGAATTTGGATCTTTTAACAGCAACTCTCTTGAGACAGATTTATTTGCTGGGGTAAAGCTCTAAATCTTCCGGTGTGGTGGATCGAATAACCTTCGGATTCATAAAGGCTGATTGCTTCTTTATTTGTAGTTGCAACTTGTAACGCTAACTTTCGATTTCCAGATTCGCTTTCAAGGGCTTTGAGAATCTTGCGCCCAAAACCTTCTCCGCGAAATTCAGGCGCAACCCAAATACGCGAAATAATCGCCCAATCCTCGGCAAAGGCGGTTCTACCTATTGCTATTAACTTTCCATCTTGATGCATAGAGAGATACTTTCCGGGTGACTTGATAAGAAGTGGAAGAATCTTTTCATCGCCATGAACTGCTAACCATTCGCTATCTGGTTGTAATGAAACTTTATATTCATAATCGACTTTAAACTCTTGGCCATCTTTAACCATTACATCTAAATCTAAGAGCTTCTTAAAGCCTCGACGTTCTAGTTCTTGATCAATCTCATCTTGCAATTCAGGAACCAGCGCCACGGTTGGGTTTAAATCTCGACTTCGATACCAACTTATAACTTCATCAATATGGTTCTCGTTACTTAAAATCAAAGCTGAATTGGCGCGGCGAGTAACGCCAACATCTGCACGGAGTATCCATCCATCAAGGTGCTCTTCTTCTCGAGCTTTCCAAGTTTCGTTGGCGATCTTCTCTAAATCATAAATTCGAATCGAAAGGGGAGCGCCGGATTTGGCGGTTCTTGGCACATCGATAATTTCGCGCCAGATATAAATCTGCGCCGGATCGAATTGAACAATCTCGCCGTGGCGATTCTTTAAAGAGGTAGTGGTGAGCAGGTGGCCGACGATGTCTCTGTAACCTGGCTCATCATGCAGGCGGATTGTTACCCGCTTGCCAATATCACTTGCTGAAATTTCTACCACCGCTGAATAGTAAAGCCAGCCTGAATGGGTAGAATTCGCGGCATGACTTACGTAATCGACGAACCATGTGTAGACGTCAAAGATAAATCTTGCATCGACGAGTGCCCAGTAGATTGCATCTACGAAGGCGATCGCATGCTTTATATCCATCCAGATGAGTGCGTGGATTGCGGAGCTTGCGAACCAGTATGCCCAGTCGAAGCGATTTACTACGAAGATGATGTCCCAGAGAACCTTGGCGAATTCCGCGAAAAGGCTCCACTCTTCTTTATCGAACTTGGTTCACCTGGCGGAGCAGCAAAGGTTGGCAAGAAGGATTTTGATCCAGAGTTTGTAAAGAATCTTCCAGCAAAGAACGACTAAGTAATTCTTTGAAGCTTCCAGATTTTCCTTGGGATGCGTTAGCGCCATTCGGTGAGAAGGCGAGAGCGCATCCTTCTGGTTTTATAGATCTATCTCAAGGCACACCGGTAGATCCAACACCAGAATTTATTCAAGATACATTTAAAGCGGCATCGAATTCACCAAGCTATCCAGTTACCGCAGGAACACCAGAACTTCGCGATGCGATTACGAATTGGGCAAAGAACGATTTAGGTGCAAGCGGTGAGTTTGGAGTTCTGCCATTAATTGGTTCCAAAGAATTGGTCGCATGGTTACCGACAATTTTGCAGAGCAAACATGTTTTATATCCAGAGATTGCATATCCAACATACCTAGTTGGATCAATGATTGCGCAGACCAAATCAAGCAAAGTTGGATTCGATGCGCAGAGCTGGCCAGAGGGCGATCTATCTTGGGTAAATACTCCATCTAATCCCACGGGCCGAGTTCATTCAGATGTAGAGCTATTAAGTGCAATTGAATGGGCACGTAAAGGTGGCGTGGTAGTTGCAGATGAGTGTTACTTGGAATTCGGCAATGGCATTACGCCTAAATCAATTTTGTCTCTAACCGGTGGCAACAATAAAAATATCCTTGCCATCCATTCACTCTCTAAGCGTTCATCAATGGCGGGTTATCGCGCCGCAATGATGATTGGCGATAAAGATTTAATCGCGAAGGTTCTTGAAGTCCGTAAACATGCCGGAATGATGGTTCCGCTGCCAGTGCAAAAAGCAATGGTCACAGCGCTTTCAGATAAGAAGCATGTTGCAGAACAACGCGATCGTTACAACTCACGTAAAGCAAAAGTTCGTAGCGCAATTGAAAAGCATGGATTTGTCGTAGAGCATTCAGAAGCTGGCCTTTATCTCTGGGCAACTCGCGGCGATAGCGATTGGGATTGCGTTTCCTGGTTTGCCGATCGAGGCATTCTCGTTACACCTGGCCATTTCTACGGTGAAAAAGGTGGAAAGCACGTACGAATTGCGATGACCGCAACAGATGCGCAGATTGATGAATTGGTCAAGCGACTTGGCTGAGGCAATTCTTCTAGTCGGTGGATTCGGAACTCGACTTCGTCCGCTTACGAATCATCGCCCAAAGCCGATGCTTCCGATTGCATCTCTACCTGTTACTGAACATCAATTAGCAATGGCTCGTCGCGCAGGTATTAAACGAATTGTGCTTGCGACTTCATATATGTCAGATGTTTTTATCCCTTACTTTGGTGATGGTTCCAAATGGGGAATGGAGATTAAATACGCGGTAGAGAAAGAGCCACTCGGCACAGGTGGCGCGATTCGTAATGCGGCTAAAGAGTTATCTGGCGATCAGCAGATTGTTATTTTCAATGGTGATGTTTTAAGTTCACATAATTTAAAAGCTCAACTTGATTTACATATCGCATCTAATGCAGATGTAACTCTTCATTTAACGCCAGTTGATGATGCACGTGCTTACGGTTGTGTACCAACTGATGCTGATGGTCGTGTAACTGCCTTCTTAGAGAAGATGGATAACCCAGTCACCAATACAATTAATGCCGGTTGCTATGTTTTCGATAAATCGGTTCTTGATTCAATTCCAGAGAATGAAGTTGTAAGTGTTGAACGCCAAACTTTTCCGCAGTTAATTGAAGCCAATAAGAAAGTTATGGGCTTCATTGAAAAGGCATATTGGTTAGATATCGGTACTCCAAACGCTCTACTTAAAGGTTCGCGCGATTTAGTTACCGGAATTGCAGATGGTGATGCGTTAGATAAATATAAATTTGCGCATCGCGATAAAAATTATCTTTCATTAAGTGAAAATACTTCTGGCACCTTTACAGGTGGCAGCGCAATCGGAGGACTCTGCGTTCTAAAAGATTGCACCGTCGATGGATCGATCATCTCTGACGGGGTAGAGGCAGAAGGCTGCGTAATTAAGAATTCATTTATCGAAATGGGTGCAAAACTTTTGCAAGGTTCGGTGATTGAGAACTCTTTCGTTGATCCAGATGGGGAAATCACGCCCCTTTTCTCTTAATTATTAGTAATTGACCATCCATTCACCCAAAAAACCCCGTTTTTTCACCCATTTGCTTCAAACTCCCACTTGACTTATTCGAGTTACACCCGTGTAATTCACCTAATGACTTACGGGGGAGAGCTCGTAAGCCCAAGCGACACAGGAGTCGATATATGCGTCAAGAAGGTCCAAGCATTCAGCTGGAGACTGGCGAGGTCGTCGAGCTATCATGGCAAGAGCGTGCGTTATGCGCACAGACCGATCCAGAGGCCTTCTTCCCCGAAAAAGGCGGTTCAACCCGCGAAGCTAAGCGCGTCTGCACCTCATGCGATGTCCGCTCAGAGTGCCTTGAATATGCCTTGGCACATGATGAGCGCTTCGGTATCTGGGGTGGTCTCTCAGAGCGCGAACGTCGTCGTTTAAAGCGCCGTTCAGCTTAAGTTCAAAATAATTCCCTAATTTCCTAAATTGACCGGATTCATTAAGACTTACACCTGATGTCATCACAGGTAACAGCGATTCTGGTCGTACACGACGGTGCGACGTGGCTGCCACAAGTTGTGGCAGCGCTCGCATCTCAAACCCGAACCCCTGATCGCACAATTGCGGTCGATACCGGTTCTGTAGATGGCTCACTTAAATTATTAAGTAGCGCTCGCATCAAAGATATTTCTATTAATCGCGGCGAAGGTTTTGGAACTGCAGTTGCTGAAGCGGTCGCAACACTTCCACCAGTTGAATCTGAAGATGAGTGGATCTGGTTATTACATGATGACAGCGCACCTGATCATCACGCCCTTGAGAAATTGTTAGAAGCGGTAGCTGATCGTCCAAATATCGCAATGGTCGGCCCGAAGATTCTTGGTTGGCATGATCGTTCGCATTTACTTGAAGTCGGAATCAGCATCGCACGCAATGGTGCACGATGGACCGGACTTGAAGATCACGAATACGACCAAGGGCAACATGACGGAACCTTTGAAGTATTTTCAGTTAGTACCGCTGGCGCTTTAATTCGACGCTCTGTTTTTGAAGAACTGGGTGGCTTTGATGAGAAGCTCGACCTATTCCGCGACGACGTTGATTTTGGTTGGAGAATTCACTCGGCGGGTCAATCAGTATTGGTAAATACTGATGCGGTTCTTTATCACGCAGAGGCGGCCGCATCTGAGCGTCGAACCGTTGATGTCGATGAAGCGTTCTTGCATCGCCCACATCTACTTGATCGCCGAAATGCAGCTTATGTACTTTTAACAAATTCAACTTGGTGGATGCTTCCATTAATTACTCTGCAGATTGTCGGAGCAGCGCTAGTTCGTGCGGTTGGATATCTATTTGCAAAGTTACCGGGCTATGCATCTGATGAGCTCTTGGCGCTCTTTAGATTATTCACACGACCAGATTTAGTTCGTGCTGGTCGTAAATGGCGCAAGGAAGATCGTTTAGTTTCCCCACGTATCGTGACTCGCTTTATGCCTTCACGAATTCTCCAATTACGTAGCGCAATTGATTCGGTCACCGATCGAATCCAAGAGAAGCTATTTCCGACCCAATCAGATTTAAATGCAGAGCTTTCTGAAGATGAAGATTTATTAACGCCTTCTAAGAAGCGCAACTGGTTGCAGCTGGCAAAGCGCCCTGATATCGCTGCATTTACCGCTGCCTTTATCTTCTCAATTATCTTTTCACATAGCCGCTTTGGTGCAATTGCAGGTGGCGCGCTACCGGAATCACCTAAGGGCGTTTCGGAACTCTGGAAGTTATATGCAGAGTCATGGCATCAAGTTGGTATGGGTAGTTCTAGCGCCACACCTACATGGGTAGCAGTTATTGCGCTTATTGGAACTATTACATTTGGCAATGCGCAGCTATTTATCTCAGCGCTCTTCCTCTTTGCGCCGTTGATTCTCTTCTCTGCAATTTTTATCTGGCTTCGCAAAATCACATCTCATATTTGGTTGGCAATCTTCGGTTCTGCCCTTTATGCAATGTCGCCAGTTGCGCTAGCAACTATTAATGCTGGTCGCTTAGGCACTTTAATTGTGATGGCGACCTTGCCAATGACCTTACATTTCATGAGCGGCACCCTTGAAATTGAGAAGCTTTCAATCCGCAAGATTTTCCAACTAGGTATTTTCATTGCGATTACAGTTTCGTTCTCGCTGCCATATTTCTTGGCACTCGGATTCTTCTATACCGGACTTACTATTTTTGATTTCCTCCATACCTCAAGAGAGGTTTGGATCAAGCGAATTCAACATCGCGCGCTGCTTCTTGCGATTCCTTTCCTGCTAAATGCACCGTACACAACTGAAGCGTTACTGCATCCAACAAGATTCCTACTTGAACCTGGACTTGCGCTATCAGGTGGCGGACCAAATCTGGCGCTCCTTTCTAATCCTGGCGGAATTGGCGCAACTCCATGGTGGATGGTTGGCCCATTTACAGCGGTACTACTTGTATCTATCTTCTCTCGCACCAATGCGCGTTACTTTGCATTTGTCGGATCAGGATTCTTAGCAGTCGGTGTTTTATTAGCTGGGCTTTCGTTCCCAGCGCACGGAACTTCAATCGGTTATCCGCTTTGGACCGGAACATTCATTGCAATTTCAACAATTGCTGCGATTACCGCAGGTTCAATAATTTTGGATCAATTACGAAAGCATCTAGAGAAATCAGCGGTTAACTATCGCCATATTCTTGCCGCGATTGTTCTAGTTACAACTGTTATCTATACAGCGGGTGCTGGTTTCTGGAGCATTGTTACCGCATCACCGCTACATACAATTTCTAACCGAGTACTTCCGGAATTTCTTGGAGTTACACCTGGTACCAAGACTGTTGTAATACGCAAAATGGTTGATGGTTCTCTTAATTACTTCATCGCTCGTGGCCATGATATTTATCTTGGTGATCCTGATGTGGCGCCAGCTACCAACCCTGAAATCTCTGCTGCAATCCGTTCTACAGTTGACGGAAGCGGAGTAACTAGCGGTGCAACTTTGGCTGAATATGGAATTAAATATTTATTCGTTAAATCTCCGGCTCCAGAATCATTAATTAGAACCATTGATGGCCTTGGTGGCTTTGTACGTAACTCGGCAACAAGCGCAGGTATCACTTGGCGTGTAGTTGGTTTTTCAGATCGAGTTATCTACAACGCTGATGACGGAACTATGTCAGCGCTTCCTTCAAATGAGATTAGCTCTAGTTTCACTGTTACTCGTCCAGGCACAGTTCGTTTGGCTGAAAACTATGATCGCAATTGGCAAGTTATCGGCAACGGTAAATTGGTTGCTAAGCAAGCTAATGGAAATAACCTTCCGGAATTTAATATTGAAACAAGCGGGGAGTACTTACTAATTCATGACGGAACAGTCCGTCGCGCCTTCCTTTCATTACAGATCATCTTCCTACTAATCGCGCTCGTTATGGCAGCGCCTGGTGGTCGCCGTAAACGAGATCAGGAGATGCCATGAAATTACGCCGCCTGATCTATTTAGTTTCTATTTTTGTAGCAGTGACTCTTATTGGCAATTTGCTTCAAGCTGGTGGAGATTCACGTAAGTACTCTGAGAATTACCCAGAACTTGTCTGCCCAAATGTTGGCAGCGCAACTGCAACTCAAGTTTCACTTACAACCAGTAAGCGTTTAGTTAGATTTATTCCAAATAAGTCATTTAAATTAATGACTGCAAAGACAAATCGCTTACAGACCAAGAGCAGCTCAGTCGTTGTAGATGGTCAAGGAACTAGTTCATTTGCTTGGGTTTCAAAGTCTGGCGTCTGGGCTGGCGGCGTAAATTGTTTATCACCACAGGCCGAGCAGTACTTCGTTGGCGGTAGCGGTGATATTTCAAGTAAATCAAAGTTAGTTGTAATCAATAGCGGGCTAAGTGCATCAATTGTCGATGTCTTTACATACAGCGAAGGCGGTTCTTTAAAGAAGACCATCTCTGTTCCTAATAATCAAGTCGCAACTTTAAATGTGGTCTCACTTGCACCAGGTGCAAAATCCGTTGGTATGCGCGTGATCCCTCGTACCGGTCGCGTTACTTCTTACTTGGTTGATGAACGCGGTAAAGGACTTCGCTTACTTGGTGGAGATGTGGTTAATTCACAAGCAGAACTAAGTAAGGTTCTTTACATCTCAGGTATTCCACACAACCAGAGCAACAAGACCCACGTACTTAGAATTCTTAACTCAGGGGCAGCGAATACTGTTATTTCTGTAGAAGTTCTATCTAAAGAGGGACGCTATGTTCCTGTGGGACTTGATAATCGAAAGATTGCATTCGGAAAAGCAGCTGAAATCTCATTCGATGTTAATTCAAAGGTCTCTGCATTCGGTCTGAAAATTACTTCAGATCAACCAATTGCAGCCTCTGTGTACAGTCGAACTGGATCTGATTTTGTCTGGAGTAGTGCAGTTGCAACTGGAGTAAAAGGCACTTGGGCAATTACAGGTTTAGATCCAACGCTTCATCTTGTTGGAGATCAGATTAAAGCGTCGATTACTGTTTTGATGCCAAAACGTAAGAAGATTTCAAAGAAGCTCGAAGGCACCGATTTCCTAAGTTATGTTCTTCCAAATGGTGCAATTGGTTTAAGAATTGATTCAATCTCATCTGATGCCGCTGGAAGTTTGCTTGTTTCATCGCAGAGCGGAATTGGCTATCTACCTTTAGTTAATGGTTCGGTATTGACCAGAAGCACAGTACCAACTGCCAATATCGGCGTGTTAAACCCATAAAACATTAACGCTTAAGACTATTTTTCTCGTATGAGTTCTCGTATCGGTAGACATTGCTCGCGTTCGGGCTGCCACCGCAAAGCAGCGATGACTCTTACATATGTTTATGCAGAATCAATTGCAGTGGTTGGACCTTTAGCTACTTACTCCGAACCGCATGCTTATGACCTCTGTGAAATTCATGGCGCAAAATTGACCGTGCCAAATGGTTGGCAGGTTATCCGCCGTGAAATTAACTCTGGCCAGAGCGGACCTTCAGATGAAGATCTAATGGCTATTGCAGATGCAGTGCGCGAAGTTGCTACACGTGAAATACCAGATAGCAATTCAAACGCTAATGCGGTTCAATCTGCCTTAGGACGACGCGGACATCTCCGCTCAGTTCCAAACGCATAAAACGGATCGAGGTCCTCAATGATTCCTAATATCTTTAAAGCGTATGACATTCGCGGTTTAGTGGGATCTGAACTTACAAAACAATTTGCATTCTCTACTGGCGTTGCATTTGCAAAGTTCCTCGAACTCGAACGCGAACCAGGAACTGTAGTTATCGGCGAAGATATGCGCCCTTCATCACCTGAATTGGCTGATGCCTTCTCTGCAGGCGTTACTTCACAAGGCCTAGATGTAATTCGAATTGGTCTGGCATCTACCGACATGCTTTATTTCGCAGCCGGTAAGTTAAATCTTCCTGGTGCGATGTTTACCGCAAGCCATAACCCTGCTGAATACAACGGTATCAAAATGTGCTTTAGCGGTGCGCGACCAATCGGAAAAGAATCCGGATTGGTGACGATCGAAAAGTTTGTTCGCGATGGAGTTCCAGTTAGCTTACGACCAGTTGGCGTAGAAACTCATCGCGAGATGCTTACCGAATATGTTGATCACCTTTTAACTCTGGTTGATGTATCTGGAATTCGTAAATTAAATATTGTGGTTGATGCCGGTAACGGAATGGCTGGCCATACCGCGCCTGCTGTCTTTGCACGCATGAACGTTGATGTGACAGAGATGTATTACGAACTAGACGGAACATTCCCAAACCACGAAGCAAACCCAATCGATGAAGAGAATCTAAAAGATCTCAAGAAGATGGTTAAGAAAAAGGGTGCTGACATTGGTATGGCTTTCGATGGAGATGCCGACCGTTGTTTCTTAGTGGATGAAAACGGGGAAGCGGTTAACCCATCTTTATTAACTGCGCTAATCGCAGATCGTGAATTGAAGAAGAAGCCTGGTTCACCGATTATTTACAACTTAATTTCATCACGTGCAGTTCGCGAAATCGTTGAAGAGAACGGTGGCAAGCCATTACGTTCTAGAGTCGGACATTCATTTATTAAAGCAATGATGGCTGAATCAGGTGCGATTTTTGGTGGCGAACATTCAGGTCACTTCTACTTCGCAGATTTCTGGCGTGCAGATTCTGGAATGCTTGCTGCGCTTCATGCGATTGCTGCACTTGGCGAAACAAAGAAGTCACTCTCATCTTTACTTAAGCCATATGCCCGTTATGTAGCCAGTGGAGAAATCAACTCAACAGTTTCGGATAGCAAGTCAGTTATGGCTCAAATCAAAGATCTTTATGGTTCAAAGCCTGGCGTAACGACTGATGAATTAGATGGATTAACAGTTGATGGCGATACCTGGTGGTTTAACGTACGCGCATCAAATACCGAACCGCTCCTTCGACTTAACGTTGAGGCTAAGACCCAAGCCCAAATGGCGAAGGTTCGCGATGAGGTTCTTGCACTTATTAGAGGTTAAACTAAGAGCCTGCGCGAGGCCTCGCCGATTGAAAATTCTGTAAACCTCATAGGAGAAAAATTGTCTACGACGACCTCAATTAAGCATGACATTGCTAATGCTGCGCTAGCGGCAGAAGGCAAGAAGCGCATCGAATGGGCAGAACGCAACATGCCTGTTCTTGCACAGATCCGCGAACGATTTGAAAAGACAAAGCCATTCGCTGGTGTTCGAATCGCTGCATGTATGCACGTCACAACTGAGACTGCAAACCTAATGCGCGTTCTAAAAGCAGGTGGAGCAGAGCTTGCACTTTGCGCATCTAATCCACTTTCAACTCAAGATGACACAGCAGCTGCGCTAGTACACGAATACGGCATTAGCGTTTTCGCTCGCAATGCAGTTGATCGTGATGGTTACTATGCACATATCAACGCAGCACTTGATATCGAACCACACCAGGTATTTGATGATGGTTGCGACCTTGTAAATACTCTTCACACAACACGTAAAGAACTTCTTCCAAATATCGCTGGTGGTTGCGAAGAGACAACAACAGGCGTTATCCGTCTAACTCAGATGGCAAAAGATGGCGCACTAACTTTCCCAATGATCGCGGTTAACGACACAGATACAAAGCACATGTTCGATAACCGTTACGGAACAGGACAATCAACTCTTGATGCTGTTTTCCGTGCAACTAACTTCCTACTTGCTGGCCGCGTTCTTGTGGTTGCAGGTTTCGGTTACTGCGGTAAAGGCGTTGCAGAGCGTGCACGTGGTTTAGGTGCAGATGTAATCGTTACTGAAATTGATCCAACAAAGGCACTTGATGCGATGATGCAGGGCTTCCGCGTTATGCCAATGACCGAAGCAGCGAAGATCGGCGATGTATTTATTACTGTAACCGGCAACCGCGATGTACTTCGCGAAGAGCACTTCTTAGTAATGAAGGATGGCGCAATTCTTGCTAACTCAGGCCACTTCGATATCGAAATCGATGTTGCGTGGTTAGAGCAGAACAACGCAAAGAAGAACGCGAAGATGCGTCACCAGACCGATGAATATGTGTTGAAGAATGGCAATCGCCTTCTTCTAATTGCAGAAGGTCGCTTAGTAAACCTAGGTGCGGCAGAAGGTCACCCAGCGTCAGTTATGGATCTTTCATTCTCTGATCAGGCGCTAACTGCGGAATACCTTGTTAAAGAAGCTAAGAACCTAAAGCCAGGTGTTCATAACGTGCCAACAGAAATTGATAAAGAGGTAGCACGCTTGAAACTTGCAAGCATGGGTGGTGCAGTTGATGTACTAACTCCAGCACAAGAGCTTTACCTAAACTCTTGGGAACACGGTAGCTAATGACATTAGTGCTTGTCGTTGATGACGACCAAGATCTAGCAGAGATGCTCGGCATTGTTTTAACTGGTGCTGGCATTGATGTAGAGATGGTTCATCGTGGCGATGAAGCACTTGATGCATTCCGTGAAACAAATCCTGATTTGGTTTTACTTGATGTAATGCTTCCAGGTATAGATGGCGTAGAAGTTTGTAAATTAATTCGCGCTGAATCTATGGTTCCAATTGTCATGCTTACAGCTCGCGGCGACACACAAGATGTCGTCGCGGGTCTGGAAGCAGGCGCCGATGATTACATCGTTAAACCTTTTAGACATCCTTCAGAATTAGTAGCCCGTATTCGCACCAGGCTACGTCGCTCAACTCTTCCTTCAACAGGCCAAGTTTCAATCGGTGATTTGAAGATTGACATGGTTGCCCACGAAGTTACACGTGGTGGAAAGAAGATTCTCTTAACTCGTCTCGAGTTTGAATTACTTGCAGCTCTTGCAAAAGAGCCAGGTCGTGTATTTACTCGCGAAGCTCTTCTAAGTGAAGTTTGGGGTTACCACCACTCAACCGATACTCGCTT
Organism: uncultured Actinomycetes bacterium; assembly: GCA_964565165.1. Taxonomy (GTDB): domain Bacteria; phylum Actinomycetota; class Actinomycetes; order Nanopelagicales; family Nanopelagicaceae; genus ZLKRG08. The sequence goes on from CAZMDJ010000007.1 coordinate 24,237, forward strand.
GGTAAACGTTCATGTTCAGCGCCTTCGTTCTAAAGTCGAACTCGATCCAGATAACCCAGAGATTGTCCTAACCGTTCGCGGCGTTGGATATCGAGCAGGTTCAACGAGTTCTAAGTGAGTTTGACGCGTTGGCTCCGCCATTCTTTGGCTGCCCGAGTAGTTATCTCAACATCTTTGCTTTCATTAGCTGCTATTTGGATTGCCGGTTCCGCGCTCTACACCCAACTATCTAGCGGTATTAAAGGTGTTAAATACGAATCATCAATTTCAGATACCAAGGCAACTGTTTACGCCTTGCAGTATCAATTTCTTTTAGCTGGAGAAGATCCAAAGGCAATTCAGAAAGCCATTAACGATCTTTCTACCAACGGAACGGTTTTCGGAACTACAACAAATACCGCGCCGTACATGGTATTTATTCCTTCACCGGGAACGGTTGTTTCAAAGAATAATTACACAACGATTTCACCCTTCCTAACAGCGCGAATGATTCCGGAAGAACTTCGAAAGACAGTTCGTTCAGATACCAATACTCATAGCTCATATCAAACTATTACAAATACCTTCGGCTTAACTTCACAAGTTCTAGTTGTTGGAAATCAAATACTTGTACCGCAGGTAGGCAAGTACGAGCTCTTTCTATTATTTAATTTAGAGAACCAGAGCAAGACTCTGCAGATCGTCTCTAACTCATTGATTGGTACCGGTTCGGCGTTGGTGCTATTAGTTGCACTTGTGACCACGTTGGTGGTTCGCCAAGTCGTGCGCCCGGTTCGCGAGGCTGCTAAGACCGCAGAAGCGCTGGCATCTGGTGATCTCGGTAAGCGCATGGATGTTCATGGAGACGATGAAATTGCTCGTTTAGGTAGCGCCTTCAATGAGATGGCTAATTCACTTCAGATGCAGATTAATCGCCTTGAGAATTTATCAAATGTGCAGCAACGTTTCGTTGGCGACGTGACACACGAACTTCGAACTCCATTAACTACATTACGTATGGCAGCGGGGCTAATTCATAGCTCTAAGAAATCTTTTGATCCAACTTTGCAACGAAGCGTTGAATTGATGATGATGCAGCTTGATCGATTTGAGCGCTTACTCGAGGACTTATTAGAAATCAGTCGATTTGATGCAGAAGTGGCTGCTATCGAACCTGTTGAATTTGATATCTGCAACGTTATCTCTAAATCTATTGATGATTTACGCATGGTTGCTAGCGATGTTGGTATTCATATCGAATTAGATAGACCAGCCGATTCCATCTATATCAAGGGCGATATTCGTCGAGTTGAGCGCATTATGCGTAACTTGCTTACCAATGCAATTGATCATGCTGAAGGAAAACCAATCAATGTCATGGTCCGTCAGGATGATCATTCGGTTGCAGTTTCGGTACGAGATCACGGTATTGGTTTAGATAAAGAGAGCGCACTTCGCGTATTTGACCGATTCTGGCGTGCGGATCCATCGAGAGCGCGTACCCGAGGCGGCACCGGACTTGGTTTATCAATGGCTCTAGAAGATGCACGTTTACACAACGGAGAGCTCGAGGTTTATGGCGAACCAGGTAAAGGCGCAAACTTTGTGCTCACTTTGCCTAAGCAGGCTGGTGGAGAGATTCCACAGCGCATTATTCCGCTGAAGTTTTAAGACCAGAATCGGAGAGTGTTATCTCCGATAAAAGAACTCCTCTTCCCAGTTCATTGCTTTGGCTGTAAAGCACTCGGAATCGAAATATGTTCTAACTGTCGTAAATATTGGAATCCACATTTCTATCTGCAAACTATCGAAGGCTTAACCGTTTATTCATCAATTAGATATTCGCCAATTGCCCGTTCGATACTCTTAAGCGCAAAAGAGAACTCTCTGAAAATTGCCGATGAGTTAATTGTTGATTCGTTAGTGAATTGTTTAAAAAGATTACCGTCGCAAGTTTTACGTAGCGCTGTATTAATGCCGATTCCTGGATCCAAGAGAGCAATTAGAAAACGCGGTCGAGATTTCATATTAGATATGACAAAAGAGGTTTCGCTTCGAAGTGGTCTTCCATTTATTTCGGGAATGAATATTGATAGAAGGTTGTTAGACCAGAGTGGTCTTAGCGCAACTGACAGAAAGCGAAATATCGATGGAGCTTTCAATTACCGCGGTGGCGCGATTGAAGGCGAGATTCTTTTAGTTGATGATTTGGTCACAACAGGTTCAACGCTTTTAGAGGCAAAAAGAGCCTTAAAATCACAGGGATTTGAGGTCAATCGGGCGATTACCGCCTGCGTGGCTCAGAGCCTTAACATTGGGCAGTAATCGCAGAACGGCGATTGATTGAAAGGGAGCAGATGTCGATTCTAGATCGCATTCTTCGAGCTGGTGAAGGTCGAATTCTTAAAGAACTGACCGGAATTGCTCAAGAAGTTAACTCCTTTGAATCAAAGATCACTCCACTCTCAGATACAGAGTTGGCAGCAAAGACTCAAGAATTTAGAAACCGTTTAGCTAACGGTGAAGATTTAGATGATTTACTTCCTGAAGCATTCGCAGTTGTTCGCGAAGCAGCAAAGCGCACTTTAGGACAGCGTCACTATGACGTTCAGTTAATGGGTGGCGCAGCGCTTCATAAGGGCAACATTGCTGAAATGAAGACTGGTGAAGGTAAGACTCTTGTATCAACTCTTCCTGCATATCTAAATGCACTTTCAGGTAAAGGCGTTCACGTAGTCACTGTTAATGATTACCTAGCTGAACGTGACTCTGAATGGATGGGCCGCGTACATCGCTTCTTAGGTTTAAAAGTTGGCGTAATTCTTTCCTCGATGACTCCTGCAGAACGTCGCGAGGCGTATAACGCAGATATTACTTACGGAACAAACAACGAATTTGGTTTTGATTACTTACGTGACAACATGGCTTGGTCGCTAGAGGAGTGCGTACAGCGCGGTCATAACTTTGCAATCGTTGACGAAACTGACTCGATTCTTATCGACGAAGCTCGTACTCCTTTGATTATCTCTGGACCTGCTGATAAACCGACCAAGTGGTACGTTGAATTTGCCAATTTAGTTCAGAAACTCGAACGCGATGTTCACTACGAGGTAGATGAGAAGAAGCGCACTTCAGGAATTCTTGAAGCCGGTATTACAAAGGTTGAAGAACTACTTCAGATCGGCAACCTTTACGAATCAGCAAACACTCCACTTATTAGCTATTTAAATAATGCAATCCGCGCAAAAGAGCTATTCAAGCGCGATAAGGATTACGTAGTTATGAATGGCGAGCTACTCATCGTTGATGAGCACACTGGCCGCATCCTTGCCGGCCGTCGCTATTCAGAAGGTATGCACCAAGCTCTAGAAGCAAAAGAGCGCATCGAAATTCAGATTGAAAACCAGACACTGGCGACAATTACTCTGCAGAACTACTTCCGTTTATACGAAAAGATCTCAGGTATGACCGGTACTGCGATGACCGAAGCTGCTGAATTCCATCAGATCTACAAGCTTGGCGTTGTTCCAATTCCAACTAACCGTGGCATGCAACGTATTGATCAATCAGATTTGGTTTATAAGACCGAAGCTGGCAAGTTTGAAGCAGTAGCTAATGACATCACTGAGCGCTACCGCAAAGGTCAACCTGTCCTTGTCGGTACTGTTTCAGTTGAAAAATCTGAAGAACTCTCTGCAACTTTAAAGAAGCATGGCGTTCCACATGAAGTTTTGAACGCAAAGCAACATCAACGCGAAGCGGCAATCATCGCTCGCGCAGGTGTTAAGGGTGCGGTAACTGTTGCAACAAATATGGCTGGTCGCGGTACTGACATCATGCTCGGTGGCAATCCAGAATTTATGGCAGATTTCGAAATTCAAAAGCGCGGAATCTCTCCAGTTGATAATCCTGTTGAATATGAAGCAGAGTGGGCAGCTGAAATTGCAAAGCAGAAAGCTGCTGTTGCTGCGGGACACGAAGAAGTTATTGCGCTCGGTGGTTTATATGTTCTAGGTACTGAGCGCCATGAATCTCGCCGTATCGATAATCAGTTACGTGGTCGTTCTGGTCGTCAAGGCGATCCAGGTGAATCACGTTTCTACCTTTCATTACAAGATGATTTGATGCGCCGCTTCAACTCAACAATGGTTGAGCGTTTTCTAACCGCTGCAGGCATTCCTGAAGATCAACCAATCGAATCAAAGATGGTTTCAAATTCGATTAAGTCTGCACAGACTCAAGTTGAAGCACAGAACTTTGAAATCCGTAAGAATGTTTTGAAGTATGACGATGTCATGAACCGCCAACGCGAAGTTATTTACGGTGAGCGCCGTTCAGTGCTTGAAGGTAAAGATATTTCTGAGCAAGTTCAACGCTTCTTAGCTGAGACCATCACCGCATACGTAACCGCTGCAACCGCTGACGGTTATGCAGAGGATTGGGATCTAGATACTTTATTTGCGGCAATTGGCGCTATCTATCCAATGTCATTTACATTGGCAGATCTCGAGAAGGAAGTTGGCGGTCGCAAGGGCCTTGATACTGATTTCTTAGCAGCTCGTATTGTTGAAGATGCACATGCAGCATATGCAAAGCGCGAAGAGACTTTGACTCCGGTTGTTATGCGTGAACTAGAGCGCAAGGTTCTACTTTCAGTTCTTGATCGCAAATGGCGCGAACATCTATATGAGATGGATTATTTACAAGAAGGAATTGGCTTACGAGCAATGGCTCAACGCGATCCACTTGTTGAATATCAGCGTGAAGGTTATGACCTATTTGCTGCGATGATGGAAGGAATTCAGGAAGAGATTGCTGGATTTATCTTCAACGTAGAGGTAACTGTTGAGACTGAGCATGTTCATGGTGGCGGATTAGATGCGCCTAAGCCTCAGCAACTTTCATATTCATCAGCTGATGAGAATGGCGTTGTTAAGAGCGGCGATGTAACTCGTAACTCTCCGTGCCCTTGTGGTTCTGGTAAGAAGTACAAGCGTTGCCACGGCGCCGCTAACTAATTTCTTAAATTAACTCCAGATTGGTGCAGACCCATTTGTGGTCGACGCCTTCAAATCGTAGAGTCATAGAACGGAAACGATCTTTAAAGCGGACTGTAACTGTGCTTTCACAAAGTCCATCTAAGGGTTCGTGAATATAGATATTTCTAAATTTGCCAACTTCCTTTTGATACCCAATCGCTGTCTGTAAATCTTGATAGACAGTCGAATCACACCACTTGATCAATTGAGAAGCAGGGCGCTTTCCCGCCCAAATTTCTAGCACGCTCTGTGCGAATTTAGATGCGAAAGCAGTGATTTCAGGAAGTTCACTAGCGGATGTTGGTTCAGGTGCGAAACCTGGAACATAATCTTCTTTATATAGAGATGATAATTTGTAGAGATAAGGCTCTTGTTTGAATGCTGTTTCCATATGGCAAACATCTGACAAATAGAGCATGGAACCATCGCTGAGAAGTTCCAACTTATCTAATACTTAAGTGCCATTGTTTATGTGGAAAACGCACTTATACACCTATTTTTTAACCTCGCTCTATGAGAAATCGAATAGATATAAAGAATGTAATCGCAATCATCGTAATTATCGCCTCCTTCTTTGTTGCAATCGGGTTGGCGTTAGTTGCTAATAACCGCTCAAGTTATTGGGTGGCAACTCGAGATCTAACTCCGGGACATATGGTCGATAGCACCGATTTCAAAGCTGTTAAAGGTGCTTTTGGCAAAGAGGCAACTGGTTATGTTGCTAGTAATCAGAATCCAGTTGGTTTCTCAATCTCCAGATATGTCGCTATTGGCGAATATCTAAATCAAAACTCATTAGTTGAAGGTAACGGTGAGAGCAATACCAAACTGCTCTCTTTCGCCGTAGGAGCACCGGATTTACCGACCGCTGTTCGTATCGGAGATGCGGTGAATCTCTACCAAGTCGTTAATGACAACGGCAATGGCAAAAGCATTCCCAGCACCTTAGTTATCGAAAATGTTTACATTGTTGATTTAAATCGCAAAAGCGAGAATCTAGGTGGAACTTCAATTGTTACCGTAGCAATCCCTAACGATTTCGTAGAACGTGCACTAAACGCTACTCGACTAGGTCGAATGGTGGTCGTGATTAATCATGGCTAAATTTGTAACTTATATTGCTGATCCCGAACTTGAATCTTCCGTAATTAAAGCTATTGCAGCTATCAATGGAGAGCTTGCGATTCGTGGCGTATCTATGGATCAAGTTCGTGAAGCGGAAGCTGCTAAAGATATAACTTTGGTCTGCACTAGACAGATTGATTTTGCTTACAAACGAGTAATTGTTGATAAATCAATGAGCACCGAAGATATCTCTGCACTCTTACAACCAACAGGCGCACCTCAAAAATTCTTTTTTGATCAAGGACAGAGCAAAGTGGTTTGTTTCGTTGGGTTATCAGGTGGAGTTGGCACAACCACAATGGCTATTAATTATGCATTTGAAAAATCTCAAGAAGAGCGCGTGGTGCTAGTGGATATGGCAGAGAAAAATCCAGATGTCGCGAGAGCACTTGGCTTACATAGAATCGAAGGAAGAAATGAAAAGATTACAAAGACTCTATTTGCATCTCAAGGAATCCCTGACCAAGTTCAATGCGATAAATACGTTTTTGATCTAGGTTCAGATTTAAGGCACCCATTAATTCAGTGTGCAGATGAGATTTACGTTGTTACCAGGGCAGGATTTAACACTATTGCAAGATTGGAGGCGCTTGAGATTTCGCCTACAGTTGCAATCTTTAACTTTGCAGAACGCACTAGAGCTCAACAACGTTGGCGTTCACAGGTAGAAGAACTCTTTCCGAGACTTACATGTATCAATGTCCCGCTAGACCTAAAGTCATTTGAAACCGCCGCGGAGGATAAGAGCGCACTCATGGAGGTAGCGGCGAATTCGCTTGCTAGAAAGTCCATCGCTACTCTTGGCTAATGCGCGTATATGTGGCGACCACACCAGAGGTCATCAGTAAGTTACTTTCTGAAGCCGCTACATTTGAAGATTACTTAACTCCAGAACAATTTGAATTTGATGCTGGAGTAGATGAGGAAGAGCGCGAACACCTAATTAGCCTTTTAGCTGCTGAAGATTCACTTGAGCTAAATCAAGGTAAGGCGGGCTTTGTAATTGCCGCTGATTTAAAGGATGAACAGCTCAATGGCGAACCTGTAACACTTAACTTTAAGCAGGTTGCAGCACTTCTATATTCAGAAGATGGCGAAGAACTCTCTTGGTATGCACCGGAGGAGATCCAGCATCAAATTAGCGGCTGGTTGTAATGCATCAGATCGATGAGTTGCTTCAGGGAAAGAGCGATTTAACTTCTGAAGAGGTTTCACATTTAAAGAGATTGTCAGCTGATTGGCAGTTGATTGCAGATTTAAGTTTTGCTGATTTAGCTCTATGGGTCAGAACAAATTCAGGGAAAGAGATTGCAATAGCACAAGTTCGTGCAGCTACTGCGGCAACTGTTTTCCCAAAAGATTTTGTTGGTGATGAAGTTGCTGAATTATTTAAAGGCGCCGGAATCGATTACTTCCCGGTTAGATTAAAGAATAAAGTTATCGCTCAGATTGCGCGACATAGAAATCCAGGCGCAACAAGAAGTTCAGGGCGTCTAGAAGGCGCTTACCAAGATATTGCCCAACAGATCTTAGAAATGGTCGGAGAAGGATCTTTTCCTTTTAACACTTCGATTTCTTCACTAAATCCATCTCCACGCGTCGGTGATGGATTTATCCGTTTAGATAAGAGTGCAAATATTGTTTATGCCAGCCCAAATGGTCGCTCCGCATTTAGTCGACTAGGTTGGGAAGGCGAACTTGAAGGTATTTGTTTAGTTGATGTTGTAAATGGAATCTCTGGCGAAGCGCTAAGTGCGCTAAATGAGAAGGTAAATCAGAGCGAAGTTACTCAAATTGAAATTGAGACTCGCGGCGGTGAAGTTGAGCTGACTTTACTTCCGCTTCTTACCAGCAACGTACGAATTGGTACGGTGGTGTTGCTACATAACGTCACTGAAATACGTAGACGAGAGCGTGAATTGTTATTAAAAGACGCGACAATTAAAGAGATTCATCACCGAGTAAAAAATAATTTACAGACAGTATCTGCACTTCTTAGGCTGCAATCTCGTCGAGTCGAGGATTTTAAGGCTCGTGGAGCGTTAGATGAAGCGGTTCGACGTATCTCTTCTATCGCACTTGTTCATGAGACGCTCTCTTCAAGCGGAAAAGATGAAGTTAATTTTGATGCTGTTGTTGATTCGTTAATTAGCCATGCAGTTGATTTAGCGCCAAGAACTCCAAGTAGCGTTTCGGATATCTCAGTTAAGCGCCTTGGTTCTTTAGGTGCCTTAGATCCAAAGGTGGCAACGCCGCTTTCGTTAATTATTACAGAGCTAGTTGCAAATGCGATCGAACATGGCATGACAACTAAGGGCAGCAAAGTTGATGTGGTTTTTAGTCGCACCGGAAGTACCTGCGTTGTAAAGATTGAAGATGATGGAGTTGGACTTCCTGAAAGTTTCACTTTGAAAGATTCTGCGAATTTAGGTTTACAGATTGTCCGTACTCTCACAGAGAGTGAATTACACGGAACTTTGGAATTAACCGGAAGTGAAAAGGGAACTACAGCGCAACTGCGCTTTGAAATTCGGTAATTAATTATCGTCGTGGCGGTTTAATTCAGCCATACGTGCACGGTTACGTGCAGCGCGACGCTTCATAGCGCGACGTTCATCTTCAGAAAGTCCGCCCCAAACACCAGCATCCTGACCTGATTCAAGAGCCCAAGCAAGGCATGCATCTTTTACAGAGCAACGCATGCAGACTTTTTTAGCTTCTTCGATTTGGGTGATTGCTGGGCCGGTATTACCGACTGGAAAGAAAAGCTCTGGATCTTCGTCACGGCATGCACTTTGATGGCGCCAATCCATGCGAGACCGTCCTTTGTGGTTAGGGAAGTACTTAAAGTTGAACCAGTGACGTATTCTCCAATAGTTATCTATTCGTTACAAGGGTGTATTGAAAATATGTCGGGTGATTTACCGCATGACGCACATCTGTGAATTGGCTAAACCCCCATATCAACTGAGTTCAACTTCCAAAGCGCCCTCGACAGGAATCGAACCTGTGCACCGGCCTCCGGAGGGCCGTGCTCTATCCCCTGAGCTACGAGGGCTTACATGTAATCATGAGGATTTCATCTCTTATCGTATTAGATGAAAGAATTAATGGCATATGGAACTTCAACAAAAAGCTTACTTTGCAACAGGATGCTTCTGGGGTGCAGAGCGACGATTCTGGAATATGCCTGGCGTATTGAAAACTTCCGTCGGTTACATGGGCGGACATACGGAGAATCCAACGTATGAAGAGGTCTGCAAGAAAACTACAAATCATGCAGAAGTTGTTGAAGTAACTTTCGATCCTTCTGTAATTTCATATCAGCGATTACTAGAAGAATTCTTCATGATGCATGATCCGACATCTCTAAACCAACAAGGTGGAGATATCGGAACTCAATATCGCAGCGCAATTTTTTACACCAACCCAGAACAAGAGGCGCTCGCATTTAATGCCGCGAAAGTTTATGGAAAAGAGTTGGCCAAAGATGGAATGGGGCCAATCGTTACTGATATTACCGATGCAAAACCACATAAGTATTGGTTAGCAGAGGAGTACCACCAGCGTTATTTAGAGAAGAATCCAAATGGATACGATTGCCATTCATCGACTGGCGTTGCATATCCAACTGTCGATGAAGAGGAACTTAAGCAGAAGCTTGACCCGCTTTCTTATGAAGTTTTACGTAAGGGCGCAACAGAACGTCCATTCACTGGCGAATATACCGATACCGATAAAGTCGGCGTTTATAAGTGCAAAGCTTGCAATTCAGAACTTTTCCGTAGCGAAACAAAATTCCATTCAGGTTGTGGTTGGCCATCTTTTTATGCGCCAACTGAAGATGATGCAGTTATTCTTTTGGAAGATCGTTCATTAGCGCCGCGAGTTCGTACCGAAGTTCGCTGCGCAAAGTGCAATTCGCACCTTGGCCATGTATTTGAAGGTGAAGGCTTTGATACACCTACCGATCAACGTTGGTGCATTAACTCAGTCTCTTTAATCCTCGAAGATCGTTAAATATCTATTGCACGCCAGCAGTACCAGGCAACGATGCTGCGATGAGGGCGGAATTTCTCGCCCTTTTTCTCTAAATCTAATGGGGTAATTTCCTCTTTTAATTTATGAAGCTTCTCCCAGCCACGACGAACACCAAGATCGCCAGTTGGCCAAATATCTAATCGGCCCAATTGAAACATCATGAACATATCAACTGTCCAAGGTCCGATTCCCCAGAGCTTTGTTAGATCGCGATAAACATCCTCATCGCTCATCTCATGCAATTTATTGAAATTAACCTCTTTAGAGAGAGCAGCTTCCGCTAGCCCTTGGATAGTTTTGGATTTAGCACCAGATAAACCTGCGCCTCGCATCTGTTCCAAATCCATTGCGCCAACATTTTTTGGAGTTACTTTTCCGCATTCAAGTGCAAATCTCTGCTTAATAGTTCGCGCAGCGGCAGTTGCCAGTTGTTGTGAGATGACAGAGGAGACCAGCGATTCAAAGTGGGAACGTTCAGGATTGGTGGTGCCGATATCGCAGAGTTCAGATTTTAGGATTACATCGGCGAAGCGTTTATCGGTTGCGGCAATCTCTTTTACGATTTTGCGCATCCTTGCTTCGGTGATCAACCTGCCCCCTTATGAAAATTTACATATCCATGTAACGTTTGCGTCTGAGTTGCAGAGTGTTACATGAAAACGGGAGTGGGGCAATGGCTGGCATTAAAGATGTAGCAAGGGAAGCTGGCGTATCTACCGCCACCGTCTCTCGAGCACTTCGCGAGATGCAACATGTAAACCCAGAAACTCGCGCCAAGATTGTGGCAGCTGCCGAGAAATTAAATTACACATTAAACACAATTAAGAATCAGGAACCAAAGCGAGCAAATAGCGTTGGAATTATCGCTCCATATATAAGCCGTTGGTACTTTGCAAAAGTTATTCAAGGTGCAGAACAGGCGCTTCAGGAAGCCGGTCTGGATCTACTTGTTTACAATATCAATCTGAGCGAAGATCGAAATCGTATTTTTAAAGACGAATATCTCCGTGGGCGCATTGATGCTTTGATTTCAATCAGTGTTCCTTTAAATGAAGAGGAATTTCAATCGATCCTAGATTTGAATATTCCGACCGCGCTAGTTGGCACCTCAGATAAGCGCGTATCTAGTATCAGAATTGACGATGTTGCCGGTGCAAGAACCGCTACACAACACTTAGTGAATCAAGGACATAAGCGAATTGGTCTCATGGGTGGTGTAAGTACTAATCCATACAAATTTCCAGTACCTCGAGATCGACGAAAAGGTTTCTTGCAAGTACTCGATGAGAGTGGAATCGAATTCGATCCACAACATGAAGTTATTGGAGATTTTCAAGCAGCAACCGCAACTCAGGCGATGGGTGAGTTGTTAGCACGTCGAAATCGCCCAACTGCAATCTTCTGCGAATCAGATGAGATGGCTATCGGTGCAATTCATGCCATTAAAAAGCATGGGCTGAAAGTTCCGGATGATATTTCGATTGTCGGCTTTGATAATCATGAAATGTCAGAATATTTTGATCTAACAACCATCGAGCAACCTGTTCAAATGCTGGGTGAGATGGCCGCTTGGTCAATTATGGAGAAATTAAAGAAACCAGATTCAGATATGCCTGACCTGACGCTGCCAACCTCTTTGGTTGTGCGTAACTCGACGCGGAAAATTACTGATAAATAAGGTTCTCTGTATTACCCTGCCAGCATGAAACTCGAAGCACTGTCGCTATCCGAGATGCGAACACACCGCAGCGAAAAATGGCGCGGATTCCCATCCGATGTCCTCCCGCTATTCGTAGCTGAGATGGATTTTCCAATTGCAAAACCAATTCAAGATATTTTGCTAAATATGGTTTCACATTCGGATATGGGTTACTTGAGTTCAATACCTGAACTTGGCGAAGCATTTGCAGGCTTTGCAAAGCGCCGCTGGAATTGGGATGTAAATCCTAAGTATGTCCGCCTCTGTACAGATGTAGGTGTTGGCATGGTTGAAGTTCTCCGTGTTACAACTCAACCGGGCGACAAAGTTTTAGTTAACTCTCCGATTTATCAGAATTTCTATAACTGGATCAAAGAGACCAAGGTTGAATTAATCGACGTGCCGTTTATTCAAGATGGCCTTAATTGGTCAGTTGATTTCGATGCCATCGAGAAGCAGTATGCAAGCGGCATTAAGGTGCATGCAATCTGCCACCCACATAATCCACTTGGACGTATTTACAGCCGCGAAGAGCTAATCAAGATTGCTGATCTTGCGAAGAAATATGGCGTCATTGTTATTAGCGATGAGATTCATGCGCCATTAACTTTCCCAGGTAAAGAATTCATTCCATTCTTATCTGTAAGCCCAGCTGCTGCAGAAGTTGGAATCTGCGTCACTAGCGCAAGCAAGTCTTTCAATATTGCAGGTATTAAATCTGCGCTGATTGTTTCGCAGACCGAAGAGAAGCATGAAGTATTGGCAAATATGCCACCGGCTGTGCATTTCCGTTCTTCAATCCTGGGTGCGTTTGCTGCGGTTGAAGCTTTCAATCACGGGGAAGAGTGGCTTGATGCTGCGCTCTCAACAATTGAATCGAATGCTCATTTCTTAAAGACCATACTTTCAGCGCAGATCCCCGCAGCAAAATATGAGATTCCGGAATGTTCATATCTAGCTTGGGTAGATGTAAGCGATCTTGGTTTGGGCGAAGATCCAGCTGCAGTCTTTTTAGAAAAAGGTCGCGTGGCATTTAATGCGGGAAAGATTTACGGACCAAACTCTGCACAATTCATTCGAATTAATCTTGCTACCAGCGAATCAGTTTTGACTGAAGCGGTAAATAGGATGGTTAAATCGCTATGAAAAGTTACGACGTAGTCATTGCTGGCGCAGGCCACAATGGCTTAGTCGCGGCTAATTACCTTGCTAAAGCGGGAAAGAAAGTTTTAATTCTCGAGGCTCAAGAAGTTGTCGGTGGAGCAACGCAAAGCGTAAAAGCTTTCGAAGATTTCGACGCTCGTCTTTCGCGTTATGCTTATTTAATTTCACTTTTGCCAGACAAAATAGTTTCAGATTTGGGTTTGAGTTTTAATAATCTCTCTCGAAATATTTCATCATTTACCCCATATGAAGGTGGCGGTCTCTTAGTTTCGCGTCAATGGGATGCCCGTACTGCTGATTCATTCCGCCAATTAACTGGCAATGATAAAGAGGCAAACGCTTGGCAAGAGTTTTATGGTGAAATCGAGAAGTTTGCAAAGCGAATTGCGCCGACTCTGCTTGAGCCACTCAAGAGCAGCGCAGAGTTAAATACCCATATTTCAATGCCACAGATTTGGGATCAGTTAATCGAAAACCCAATCGGCCATGTAATTACTGAAAAGTTTAAGAATGATTTAGTTCGTGGCGTTGTTTTAACAGATGGACTTATCGGAACTCTCTCTTCGGCATACGGAATGCAAGCGAACAACTGCTTCTTGTATCACTTAATTGGCAATGGCACCGGAGAATGGAAGGTGCCGCAGGGAGGTATGGGCGCATTTATCGCTGAACTTCATCGCGTTGCCATCTCGAATGGCGTTGAAATTTAATGTTCTGCGAAGGTAGTAGATATCGATGCAGATGCAACCG
>CAZMDJ010000008.1:0-13237 GCA_964565165.1 uncultured Actinomycetes bacterium
TACGCCATTCGTGCAGGTCGGAACTTACCCGACAAGGAATTTCGCTACCTTAGGATGGTTATAGTTACCACCGCCGTTTACTGGGGCTTAAGTTCTCAGCTTCGCCTTGCGGCTAACCAGTCCCCTTAACCTTCCAGCACCGGGCAGGCGTCAGTCCGTATACATCGTTTTGCAACTTCGCACGGACCTGTGTTTTTGGTAAACAGTCGCTTGAGCCTAGTCTCTGCGGCCGACTCACGCTTCGGAGGAAAACTCCTACACGTAAATTGGCCCCCCTTCTCCCGAAGTTACGGGGGTATTTTGCCGAGTTCCTTATCCACGATTCTCTCGATCGCCTTGGTATTCTCTACCTGACCACCTGTGTCGGTTTCGGGTACGGGCCACTTAAGTTCTCGCTAGATGCTTTTCTTGACAGCATAGGATCATCCACTTCGCCATTCGGCTCGGCATCGTGTCTCAGTTAAACGTTACGCGGATTTGCCTACGTAACTCCCTACACACTTACCCCGGGACAACCATCGCCCGGGTTGGACTGCCTTCCTGTGTCACACCATTGCTTAACTACTACTTCACCGGGTCGTCCCCTCCACCATATCGACTTACGCCAATACAGCTTCGAAGACTTAGCATTAGAAGGTTCATCATGGGCGAACTTACGCGGGTACGGGAATATCAACCCGTTGTCCATCGACTACGCCTGACGGCCTCGTCTTAGGTCCCGACTTACCCTGGGCGGATTAGCCTGGCCCAGGAACCCTTGGTCTTTCGGCGGTTGGGTTTCTCACCCAACTCTCGCTACTCATGTCTACATTCTCACTCGTGTAGCTTCCACGGCTGGATTCCTCCGCCGCTTCACCAGCTACACGACGCTCTCCTACCCATCCACACTCCTGGATCTTACGACCGGGATAATGTGTGAATGATAGAACTTCGGTGGCGTGCTTGAGCCCCGTTACATTGTCGGCGCGAAATCACTTGACCAGTGAGCTATTACGCACTCTTTTAAGGGTGGCTGCTTCTAAGCCAACCTCCTGGTTGTCTATGCGACTTCACATCCTTTTCCACTTAGCACACGCTTTGGGACCTTAGTTGCTATTCTGGGTTGTTTCCCTCTCGACAATGAAGATTATCCCCCACTGTCTCACTGCTACGTTCTCACTTACCGGCATTCGGAGTTTGGCTGATGTTGGTAACCTTGTAGGGCCCCTCGACCATCCAGTAGCTCTACCTCCGGTAAGAAACACGTAACGCTGCACCTAAATGCATTTCGGAGAGAACCAGCTATCACGAAGTTTGATTGGCCTTTCACCCCTACACACAGCTCATCCCCGCAATTTTCAACTTACGTGGGTGCGGTCCTCCACGCGGTCTTACCCGCGCTTCAACCTGGCCATGCGTAGATCACCTCGCTTCGGGTCTAGATCATGCTACTGAGTCGCCCTATTCAGACTCGCTTTCGCTACGGCTTCCCCTCGACGGGTTAACCTCGCAACATGACACTAACTCGTAGACTCATTCTTCAAAAGGCACGCAGTCACAGGTTGCCCCGCTCCTACGGCTTGTATGCAAACGGTTTCAGATTCTATTTCACTCCCCTTGCGGGGTTCTTTTCACCTTTCCCTCACGGTACTAGTTCGCTATCGGTCACCAGATAATATTTAGGCTTAGCGGGTGGTCCCGCCAGATTCATACCAAATTCCTCGAGTTCGGTACTACTTGGGATACCAATAATGAGATCTAAAAGTTTCGGCTACGGGGCTATCACCCACTTTGGCGGACTTTCCCACGTCCTTCGCCTACTTATAGATTTTCTGACTCATTGATCTAGCGGCAGCTAGACCTAACTGGTCCCACGACCCCAATAACACAACCCCTGCCGGGTTGGCATGCTATTGGTTTAGCCTCTTCCGCTTTCGCTCGCCACTACTAACGGAATCACGGTTGTTTTCTCTTCCTGGGGGTACTGAGATGTTTCACTTCCCCCCGTTCCCTTTATCTGCCCTATATATTCAGGCAGAAATAACTGGACATAACTCCAGTTGGGTTTCCCCATTCGGAAATCCTCGGATCACAGCTCGGTTGACAGCTCCCCGAGGCTTATCGCAGCCTCCTACGTCCTTCATCGGCATCTGGTGCCAAGGCATTCGCCATTTGCACTTAATAATTTGACCACAAAGATGCTCGCGTCCACTGTGTAGTTCTCAAAATACGGGCGGTACTCGAAGATTATTTTCACTTAGCTTTGGAAATTAAAAAGATCCATGGCCAGTTTGAAAGCCTTCAAGTCCAGAGTTGCCGGCTTTGCAGCCGTCCCCTCAGGACCCAACAACGTGCCTAGTTAATTTACGATTCTTTTAAAAGCTTTCCACGCTGAGAACTTGAGAGAAATCAGTAGTACTTGCGTTAAGAATTTTAGATTGACCTAAATCAATGCTCCACAGGTTGCCTTCACTTTAATTAGTTTAAAATTTTTAAACTTCAGTGAAGAGCTCCTTAGAAAGGAGGTGATCCAGCCGCACCTTCCGGTACGGCTACCTTGTTACGACTTCGTCCCAATCACCGATCCCACCTTAGGCAGCTCCCTCCTTGCGGTTAGGCCACTGACTTTGGGTGTTACCGACTTTCGTGACGTGACGGGCGGTGTGTACAAGCCCCGGGAACGTATTCACCGTAGCGTTGCTGATCTACGATTACTAGCAACTCCGACTTCATGGGGTCGAGTTGCAGACCCCAATCCGAACTGAGACTGGCTTTTTGGGATTCGCTCCACCTCGCGGTATCGCAGCCCTTTGTACCAGCCATTGTAGCATGCGTGCAGCCCAAGACATAAGGGGCATGATGATTTGACGTCATCCCCACCTTCCTCCGAGTTGACCCCGGCAGTCTCCTGTGAGTCCCCAACTAAATGCTGGTAACACAGGACGAGGGTTGCGCTCGTTGCGGGACTTAACCCAACATCTCACGACACGAGCTGACGACAACCATGCACCACCTGTATACAGACCTTGCGGCTACGACATCTCTGCCGTATTCCTGTATATGTCAAGCCTTGGTAAGGTTCTTCGCGTTGCGTCGAATTAAGCCGCATGCTCCGCTGCTTGTGCGGGGCCCCGTCAATTTCTTTGAGTTTTAGTCTTGCGACCGTACTCCCCAGGCGGGGCGCTTAATGCGTTAGCTGCGTCGCAGAAACCGTGGAAGGTTCCCACAACTAGCGCCCACCGTTTACGGCGTGGACTACCAGGGTATCTAATCCTGTTCGCTCCCCACGCTTTCGCTCCTCAGTGTCAGTAATGGCCCAGAGACCTGCCTTCGCCATCGGTGTTCCTCCTGATATCTGCGCATTCCACCGCTACACCAGGAATTCCAGTCTCCCCTACCACACTCTAGTCAACCCGTATCGAATGCAGGTCCGAGGTTAAGCCTCAGAATTTCACATCCGACGTGATCGACCACCTACGAGCTCTTTACGCCCAATAATTCCGGACAACGCTTGCACCCTATGTATTACCGCGGCTGCTGGCACATAGTTAGCCGGTGCTTCTTCTGCAGGTACCTTCACTTTCGCTTATTCCCTGCTGAAAGAGGTTTACAACCCGAAGGCCTTCATCCCTCACGCGGCGTCGCTGGGTCAGAGTTTCCTCCATTGCCCAATATTCCCCACTGCTGCCTCCCGTAGGAGTCTGGGCCGTGTCTCAGTCCCAGTGTGGCCGGTCGCCCTCTCAGGCCGGCTACCCGTCGTCGCCTTGGTGAGCCTTTACCTCACCAACAAGCTGATAGGCCGCGAGGTCATCTTCCACCGAAAAACTTTCTTCAACCGGCGATGCCGCCAGTTGAAAGTATCCGGTATTAGCCCCGGTTTCCCGGAGTTATCCCAGAGTGGAAGGCAGATTCCTCACGTGTTCCTCACCCGTTCGCCGCTAATCCACACCCGAAGGTGCTTCATCGCTCGACTTGCATGTGTTAAGCACGCCGCCAGCGTTCGTCCTGAGCCAGAATCAAACTCTCCATAGAAATGGTATTTGATTTGGCAAACAGACAAACTAACTGTCGTTAAATTTTGTCTTTGCTCAAAGAATCAACAGGTTATGCAGTTGGTTATTGCTAACCACTGTTAAACCATATTGGTTTCTATATTTTTGTTAATTTCGGAAACGGCAATTAAAGCCGATTCCGGCATTGACTTATGGCACGCTGTTGAGTTCTCAAGTTACGGTTGCGCACTCGCATCTCATGAAAATTCACGATCTGCTAGGGCAGCGGCCAAACTTATAACAGGCTTACGCGCAGGGTCAAATCGAGTTTGATCCAGGCGAAAAACCGGAATAAATCGGGCTTTTCTGCAGTACGTACTGGTTTTTTACGCTCATTCCGTTTCACTGCAAGGAGATGAACTATAGGGGCGGGCTGGCTGACAGGTCAAATCGGCCTAAATGCTCACTCCGAAATTTCAGCTAAAACTATTAAATTATGGATAAGTTGCAAAAAACCTTGATTTATAAGGGTTTTTGAGCGGTTACTTGACCCAAACTGCAGCTAGATCTCGCTTGCCTTTACGTAAAAGTGCGACTTTTCCGTGTAAAAAGTCGGTTTTTTGTGGCGTAAATGACTCATCTGAGATCTTTTCGTTGTTGAGATATGCGCCACCCTCTTTGACGATGCGACGAGCGGCAGATTTTGAATCTACTACCCCAGTTGCAACCAGAAGGTCTACCCAAGATGGAATTTCATTTAATGAAATTGAAGTTGATGGAAGTTCTTTGAGTGATGAAGTCAAAGTTTTCTCATCTAATTCAGATATCTCTGCTTGGCCAAATAAAGCTTTAGCTGCGAATTCAACGCGTGATGCATCTTCTGGTGAATGCACAAGTGAAGTTAATTCACGAGCAAGTGTTCGTTGCGCTTCACGTGCACCTGGATTCTCTTGCATTGACTTCTCAATCGCTGCAATCTCATCTTTAGTTAAGAAAGTGAATACTTTTAAGAATCCAATGACATCTGCATCCGGAGTATTAATCCAATATTGGAAGAAGGCATACGGAGAAGTCATTTCAGGATCTAACCAAACTGTTCCTGATGCAGTCTTACCAAATTTAGAGCCATCTGATTTAACAAGTAGCGGTGAAGTTAAGCAATGTGCACTTCCACCTTCGATTTTACGGATTAGATCTAAACCAGCAACGATATTGCCCCACTGATCTGATCCACCAATCTGCACAGTGCAGTTGTGGCGGCGGAAAAGTTCAAGGTAATCAAGTCCTTGTAGTACTTGATAAGAGAATTCTGTGTAAGAAATTCCGTTAGCTTCAATGCGGCTCTGCACTGAATCCTTTGAAAGCATCTGATTAACGCTGAAGTGCTTTCCGATTTCGCGCAGTAAACGAAGCGCTGAATATTCTTTGGTCCAGTCGTAGTTATTAACTGCAATTGCGCCGTTATCTTTCGCATCGAAATCTAAGAACTTTGATACTTGTTTACGGATACGTTCTACCCACTCTTTAACAACTTCTTCATCATTAAATGAGCGCTCTTCGCTCTTTCCAGATGGATCTCCGACTAGACCTGTAGAGCCACCAACAAGAGCGATTGGAGTATGGCCAAATTGCTGCATGCGCTTAAGAACTAGCAGCACAACCAAGTTGCCACAGTGAATAGATGGTGCAGTTGGGTCAATACCTAGATAAACGGTAGTTGGCTTATCTAGCTGTTCGATTAAAGCTTTTTCATCAGTTGTTTGCGCAACTAGCCCACGCCAACGTAGCTCTTCTAGGAGTTCTTTGCCCTTGCTCATGCACCCATCATTTCAGAGAAGTTTTTAGCCTCGTTGCTAATTATTGAATGCGCAGATTTGATCTGCGATTCAAGGTTCTTAAATTGTTTCTTCAATTCTGATGGCGCTGTTCCGCCATAGGTGGTGCGGCCAGCAAGTGCACCTTCGACTGTAAGTACTTTACGAACTTCGCCATCTAAATCTTTATGCGCAGAGGCAAATTCGGCATCAGTTAATTGATGGAGCTCTTTGCCGGCGCCCTCTGCAATTGCAACGCACTTCCCTGCTGCTTCGTGCGCATGTGCAAATGGAACATTTTTACGTACTAAGTAATCTGCGATCTCAGTAGCTAATGAAAATCCTGCGGGAGCTGCCGCTGCCATGCGTTCACGATTAAATGATGTTGTCGCAACCATTCCGGTTACTGCAGGAATAACTAGATTGAGAGTATCAATCGAATCAAAGAGCGGTTCTTTATCTTCTTGGAGATCACGGTTATATGCAAAAGGTAAACCTTTAAGCATTGTAAGAACTCCAGTTAAATTGCCAACTAATCTGCCAGCTTTACCGCGAGCAAGTTCGGCCATATCTGGATTCTTCTTCTGCGGCATGATTGATGAACCTGTTGAAAAGGCATCATCAAGTTGTGCCCATGCAAATTCAGAAGTAGCCATGATGCACCACTCTTCACCGATGCGTGACAAGTGAACGCCAACCATTGCCAGAATAAATAGCGCTTCAGCGACAAAGTCGCGATCGCTAACTGCATCTATTGAGTTACCGGTAGCGCCATTGAAACCTAACTGCTTTGCAGTCTCTTCTGGCTTTAGAGGTAGCGAACTACCTGCAAGCGCTCCAGCGCCAAGCGGGCTATAAGAAGTACGTGTTAGCCAATCGTTAATTCGATCAAGATCACGTGCAAATGCGTGAACATGCTTTGCTAATTCATGGCCAAATAAAACTGGTTGCGCATGTTGCAGATGTGTAAATCCAGGTGAAGGCGCATCTGCATACTCTTCCGCCTTGGTCAAAAGCGCGCTCTGTAATTCAGTGATTAGCGTTGCCACATGCAACATATGGTCGATTGCAAAAAGCCTTAAATCAGTAGCGACCTGATCGTTACGTGAACGACCCGCACGTAGCTTGCCACCTACATCGCCAATACGTTCCATCATGGCGCGCTCTAACGCAGAGTGGATATCTTCATCGTCTTCGTTGATTCCGAAATCACCCGAAGTAACTTCCACCATAAGTTCGCGGAGCACCTTAGAGATCTTGGCAGCATCATCTTTATTGATTAAGCCGCTGCTCTCAAGGACTGAAAGATGCGCAAGTGATGAACGAATGTCATATGGCGCTAAGCGGTAATCGAAGTGAACGCTTCTTGAGAGCGCAAAGACAGACTCTGCAGGACCAGAGCTAAAACGACCTCCCCAGAGCGCCATTACTTCTTACCTCTCTTCTTTCCTAAAGCAAGCAATTCTTTCGCAAGTTCTCCACCACCATTGGATTTACGAGAAACCACTAGAACCGTGTCGTCTCCTGCAATTGTGCCGATAATTGACTTCAATTTTGCATGATCTAAATTGGAAGCCAATAACTGCGCTCCCCCAGGTGGCGTGCGAACTACCGCTAAATTGCCTGAAGCTTCAACGCTAAGTATCAAATTATCAGTAGATAAAACTCGGGAAAGTGAATCATCTGACGAAGTGGCCAATTGATAACCATGGCTACCCCTGACGGCGCCAATTTCTTCAAGATCTCTAGATGCAGTCGCTTGAGTGACTATATATCCGGCGCGTTTTAACTCTTTAACTAAATCTGATTGTGAGTGAATTGCGCCAGATTCAACTAGTGACACAACTTTTGCACGTCTTGCAGCTGCGCTATTAACCATTTGCAATCACCTCAGCGAAGATCTTTACAAATTTCTCGCACTCTTTTCTAGTAACAATCAATGGCGGCGCGATGCGAATCGTGTTCTCATTAGGTGCATTTACCAATACGCCCTTTGCCATCAAGTAATTGGCTATCTCTTTTGCCCAATTTTGCTCAAGCACGATTCCCAGAAGTAATCCACGGCCGCGTACTTCTGATACGCCTTCGATCTTCATAAGTTCTTCTTTTAGATATTCACCTAGAACTAAGGCGCTTTCATTGAGTGATTTCTTCTCAATCTCATTGATTGCAGCAAGACCTGCAGCGCACGAAACTGGATTACCACCGAAAGTTGAACCGTGTTCGCCTGCTTTAAGTAGATGAGATGCAGGTCCGATTGCGATCATTGCACCAAGTGGCAAACCACCACCTAAGCCTTTAGCTACTGTAATTACATCAGGGGTGATCTCTTCATGTTCGTATCCGAACCAGAAACCGGTACGACCCATTCCGGTCTGCACTGCATCGATAACCAGTAGCGCTCCGTTGGCGTCGCAAATTTCTCGTAGTGCTTTTAAGTAACCTGCAGGCGGAGTTATTACACCGTTTTCACCTTGAATTGGTTCGACGATAACCATGGCAGTCTTCTTATTGACTGCGCGTGACATGGCTGAAACATCTCCAAATGGAACATATTTAATCTTCTCGATAATCGGAGCAAATAAATCGCGCTTTGCAGCTTGGCCAGTGAGCGATAGTGCGCCCATAGTGCGGCCATGAAAACCACCGAGCGTTGAAACTACTCTCTTACGTCCAGTTTTACGTGAGAGTTTGAGCGCAGCTTCGTTAGCTTCAGCACCTGAATTGCAGAAGAACACCTTGGCTTCATCACTGCCAACCATCTCAATCAATTTCTCTGCCAGATGCAATGAAACTGGATTGGCATAGAGATTACTTACGTGCGCAACAGTGCCGATCTGCTTTCTAACGGCCTTAACAATTGCGGGATGTGAATGGCCCAAAACATTTGTAGCGATTCCACCGATGAAATCTAAATAGCGCTTCTTGGTATCAGCAGTTACATAGCAACCACTCCCAGAAACAATATTTAACTTCGGTGTTCCATAGGTCTTTTGAAAGACAGCTTCCCATTTAGCTTCTACAGATTTCATGCATACACCTTTGTTCCGCCAACACCAGAGAGCGCTTCATCTAAAGCTTTTGGATCTCGACCATCAATAATTCGCACTACCTTCGCACCCTTTGCAATAGCGTCTAGGCAAGCCTTCACCTTAGGTGCCATGCCGCCATCAAATTCGCCTTTGATCTTCTCTAAATCAGCAGCAGAGATTTCGTTAATTAAAGAGTCTCGATCTGGCCAGTTGCGATAGATACCTGGCACATCAGTCATGAAAATAAGTGAAGTTGCATCAAGTGCACCAGCAATTGCTGCAGCAGCAAGATCGGCATTTACATTAAGTCCGTGTTGCGGCACTTCGACTGTGCCATCAAATTCAACTGCGATCGGCGAGACAACTGGTGTAAAACCAGAATCTAAGAGGCTCTTAAGTAGCGCAGTATCTACGTGTTCCACTTCGCCGACTCTGCCTAAATCTGCAGTGGTTCCATCAACCAGTGTTGTCAGGATGCTTGCTTGCAAAGTTCCACCGTCACGTCCGGAAATGCCAACTGCTGGCACATCATGTGCGCGTAAGTGCCCAACCACTTCGCGTAAAACAGTGCCACTTAGTACTTGCTGAACAATTGCAAATATCTCAGGAGTAGTTACGCGGAAACCGCCAACAAATGTTGAATCTAATTGGTGAGTTTTAAGAGCTGCATCAATTTGCGGACCGCCACCATGGACGATTACGCATGGTTCTTTATCCAGAGAGCGCTTAATTACCTCTGCGAAAGTGCCAGAGGTATCGGTCATCGCATGACCGCCGAATTTGATTACTATCATGTTGCGTACGCCGAATTCTCATGAACATAGTCATGTGTTAGATCGTTGGTAAGAATTGTTGCGCTTGAGCTGCCAGCATTTAGATTGATTTCAATCTCAACTAACCGATTATCGAATTTAACTAAATTTCGGTCTTCGGCTGGAGCGCTGGCTTTACATACCTGAACTCCATTTAATTTAACATCGATGTTGAGTGCATCAAATTGCGCTTCAGCAGTTCCGGTAGCTGCAAGGACGCGTCCCCAATTTGGATCTCCACCGAAAATTGCGCACTTAAGGAGATTATTACGCGCATTAGCTCTTCCGACATTAACTGCATCTGATTCAGAAGCAGCGTTAATAACTTTTATCGCTACCGTCTTTGATGCGCCTTCGGCATCTGCAATTAGTTGTGCAGCTAGCGAGCCGCAAACTTCGTTTAGTAACTCGGCGAGCTCTGCCCCACTGACCTTAACTCCACTTGCACCTGATGACATAAACAAGACTGTGTCATTGGTAGAGGTACATCCATCGGAATCAATACGGTTATAGGTAAGTTCGACTGCTCTTGCAAATGCAGTTGTTGCCTCGTTTGGATCAACTAGCGCATCGGTCATTACAACCGAGAGCATGGTTGCCATAGCTGGCGCTAACATTCCGGCACCTTTAGCAATTCCAGAAACCGTTACGCCATTCTTTACAACAGATGCCTTCTTAGGAACAGAATCTGTCGTCATGATTGCTTGAGCAGACGAATTGAATCCATCAGCATTTAAAGAGATATTTGCAATGCCCTTTTCAATGCTCTCCATCGGGAGCAGTTCGCCAATTAAGCCAGTTGAACAGACGACAACTTCACCTGGAGAGAGCGACAATTTAGAGCCAACTAACTCAGCAGTCTTGTGGGTATCTGCAAAACCTTGTGGACCGGTACATGCATTTGCGCCCCCTGAATTAAGAACTACCGCACTAACTTCTCTACCTTTTGTGACTTGGCGAGACCAGATCACTGGCGCTGCCACAACTTTGTTTGTTGTGTAAACAGCAGTTCCAAAATTTGATGGACCTTGATTTTGAATAATTGTTAAATCAAGTGCGCCGCTTCTCTTTAAACCGGCTGCGATTGAACCGCTAACAAAACCTTTTGGAAGGCTCATGCGCCAAGACCTGTTCCGGTTAAACCTGCAAACTCGTGCAAACCGCTTATTAAATTAGCGTTTTGAATTGCTTGTCCTGCCGCACCTTTACCTAAGTTATCAATTACTGCAGAGACCACTACGCGATCGGTATGTTCGTCGATTGCAACCTGCATCTGCACATAATTTGAACCTACTACCGCGCTGGTCTTAGGCAGTTGGCCATCAGGCATAACCCAGACAAACTCTTCTGACTTGTAAGCATCAAGATATGAGGTTTTCACATCCCCTTTAGCATTTAACTTACCGGTGACCGTTGCCAATATTCCACGAGGCATTGGTGCAAGAATTGGGGTAAATGAGATCTTTGCACCAGTTGCTTGTTCGATTTCTGGTGTGTGTTGGTGTGCTCCACCGAATTTATAGGAACTCATAGATCCCATAACTTCACTGCCAATCAAATTAACCTTTGCTGCACGACCTGCACCTGTGGTACCTGAAGCAGCTACTACAACAATGTCACTTTTATCAACGAACGGAAGCATTGGTGCGGTTGCAAGTGCGATTACAGTTGCATAGCAACCAGGGTTTGCGACTCTATTCGACGCTTTGATAATTTCACGATGGTTAGGAAGCTCTGGTAATCCGTACACCCAAGTTCCGGCATGTTCCCCACCGTAATACTTCTGCCACTGTTCTTTAGATTTCAATCTGAAATCGGCACCCAGATCAACGATCTTTTGATTTGGATCTAATTGATTGATTAACTTTGCTGATTCACCGTGAGGTAGCGCAGTGAAAACTAAATCAAGTCCAGCAAGCTTTGCGGCATCTGTCTCTACAAACTTGCGACCTGCATATTGGCTAAGTTGCGGATGAACTGACATGATCTCTTCTCCAGCATTGCTGCCTGCAGTGATTACCGCAGCTTCAAATTCTGGATGGCCCGCGAGGAGTCTAAGTAGCTCTCCGCCGGCATATCCGCTTGCACCAACTACGCCAATTTTCATGGCTCAAGGATATCTAAATATTAGTATTTATGCAATCAAATGCATATTTATGCACGCACGGTGGCGCCGCAACGCTTTAGCGCCTCTGCGGCTGCTGCTTCTCTAGAAGCTGAAACTTCCTCTGTCTTAAGGGTACGGTCTGGCGCACGGAAAGTTAATGTAAAGGCAAGTGAAATCTTTCCGTCACCAATCTTGTCGTAACGATCAAAGAGTTCAATTGATTCAAGTAAATCCCCCGCACCATCGCGAAGCGCCGCAGTTACCTCTGCCGCCGAAACATTTGCATCAACTATCAAAGCAATATCTTGAACGGCTGCTGGCATTACACCCACTGGTTTTGGTGAAACAAGTGGAGAGGCAGGAAGCGCATCTAAGTTCATACCCCAAGCAGCAGAGCGTTCAGGTAGTGCAAACTCCGCAACAACTCTTGGATGCAACTCTCCGGCATGTGCAACTGGCTTACCGTCAACGATAAATTCTGCGCAACGACCAGGGTGCCACGGTGCGAGATCTGATCGTTCGATCTTGTATTCAAGACCCATCAAAGTTAAAAGCACCTCGACTGCCGCAATCGCATCGCTCCAGTCGTAGTTACGACCTTTGCCATGCCAATTTTCTCCGTGAACTTGGCCAACAAGAACACCGCAAACAAATGAAAGTTGTGTCGGAACTGATGCGAAAATATCTGCAATCTCTTTATCGGACGGACGCTTTCCTGTTGCTGGGAAAATTCCGTCAACTAAATCGATTGATTTACGGAAAATATCGCCCATCTCAAATAGCGCGAATGATTTGAAACCGCGACTGTAGTTGCGTCGAGCAGCGTCAAGTAAACCTGGCAATAGATGTGGACGAAGATATGGTTGATCTTCAGACATTGGGTTAGCTAATTTGTAGCTCTCTGCGCGTCCGCCAACAAATCCCATCCGATCAATTAGATCTTTATTAACAAATGGGAAGTTAAGAATCTCTGTGTAACCACGCGCTACAAGTGATTGTGCAAGTACGCGGCGTCGCTTCTGTGAAGGCGTCAACTGCGCTGCAGCTATACGAGGTGGCAAAATTGAAGGAATCTGGTCGTAACCAATATTGCGGGCTACTTCTTCTGATAAATCAGCTTGGCTAAAGAGTTCGGTGCGCCAAGTCGGTGGAGTCACGGTGAATGGGCCGTTACCTTCAACTTTGCAACCAACTAATTCAAGCTTCTCTTTAACTACGGCAGTGGCAATTTCTAGACCGATTCGCTTTGAAACATACGCTGGATCAAGAGTAACCGCTGGCAAAAATTGCGGTGATCCGCTGATTGAAGTTCCGACGTAAGTTGCGCCGCCCAATTCAATTAATAACTGCGCTGCGCGAGCTGATGAAATCTCTGCCAGTGTTGGATCAACACCACGTTCTAAACGTCGCGATGCTTCAGATGAGAGCTTATGACGTCGGGAATTCTTTGCAATTGAAATCGCATCGAAGCGAACAGCTTCAACTGCAATTCGAGTAGTTG
>CAZMDJ010000008.1:13337-18127 GCA_964565165.1 uncultured Actinomycetes bacterium
GCGCATGCCGCACTTCTCTACTCTGCGACGCATCCAAAGCGGTGAAGTTGCCTTTGGGTCAAAACCTTGCAAAGTGCGTAGGTACATGACGTGCGCACCATCTGAAATCTTTGCCGATACCGGTTTGCCGTTATCTTTGAAATCAATCTTTATATTCGCAGGATCCTTAAAGGTTAAACCAAGAGCTGCTGCAACTTCGCGAGCGATTCCGCGGATGCTAAGTGCATAGCCGCGATCAGGGTTGACTGCTACATCAAAGATTGTGTCTTTAATTTGCAGAAGTTCAATTGCTTCAGTGCCAGGTTCTGCTGAACCAGCAGGAAGGACAATGATTCCTGAATGATCATCGCCAAGGCCAAGCTCTTTTGCAGAACAGATCATGCCGTTTGAAGTCTTGCCATATGTTTCACGTGCGCTAATTGCAAAACCACCTGGCAGAACTGCGCCAGGAAGAGATGCCACAATTAAATCGCCGACCGCAAAATTCTGAGCACCACAGATTACAAATCGTGACTGGCCTTCGCCGCAATCGAGTTCTACATAACGAATTGGCTTCTTGTGCTCTTTGAGTTCTTCGATTGCAAGAACTTTTCCAACCACAAGTGGGCCAGTTAAATCTGAACCTTGAACGATGATTTCTTCTACTTCGAAACCAACGCGAACTAACGCATCTGAAATTTGCTGATCAGTAATCGATGCAGGAATTTCAACATATTCTGCAATCCAAGATTTAGGTGCGCGCATTATGCAAGCCCCAGTCCAAATGCTCGTGAGAAACGGATATCGCCTTCGACAATGTCATGCATATCTTTAATGCCTTGGCGAACCATAAGTGTGCGTTCTAGTCCCATACCGAATGCGAAACCTGAATAGGTATCTGGATTAATTCCGCAATTTTCCAATACTTTTGGATTAACCATTCCGCAACCGCCCCACTCGATCCAGCGATTGTTGAACCAGACATCAACTTCTGCACTTGGTTCGGTGAATGGAAAGAACGATGGACGTAAGCGAGTAACCGCGTCAGATCCGAACATCTTTACCGCAAAGGCATCGAGTGTTCCTTTTAGATGAGACATGTTGATGTCTTTATCAATTACCAAACCTTCGACCTGGCTAAATACCGGGCTATGGGTCATATCTAATTCATCTGCGCGGAAGGTGCGACCTGGAGAGATTACATAAATTGGAGGTTGCTGCGTCAACATCGTACGTGCCTGCACCGGTGATGTATGTGTACGCAAAACTAAGCCAGATGAAAGTGGTTCGATGAAGAAAGTGTCTTGCATGGTTCGAGCAGGATGATCTGCTGGAATATTTAGCGCATCAAAGTTGAGCCAGCCGCTCTCAAGTTCTGGACCTTCTGCAACTGAATAACCAAGTGATAAGAAGTAATCAGAAATTTCATTCTTGATGACTGTAAGCGGATGTAAACCGCCAATATGCTCGCGCACTGCTGGAAGAGTTATATCTACAACCTCTTCGAGCAACACTTTCTGGTCGCGGATAATTTCAAGTTCTGCGGTGCGCGCATCAAGTGCTGCAGTAATTTCAGAACGTGCGGCACCGATTACCTTGCCAAGTTCCGCCTTTTGATCTGCTGGAACCGAACCAAGGGCGCGGCTTGCACCCGAGATTGGCGACTTATCCCCTGCATGAGCAAGGCGAGCTGCCTTTAATTGATCTAGATCTGCAGCGGCTGCAAATGCCGACTTGGCATCAGCAACCCATTGATTAATATCTGCGAGATTCACGTGCGGAATTCTATATGCGAAGGTCTATCGACCGCGGGATATTTCATGCATCACGATTGCAGCGGCAGCAGCTAAATTAAGTGATTCTGCTTTACCAGGCATCGCAATTGAGATTCGGGTGGCGCCGAGCACATTCTCATTAAATCCCTCTTGTAAGCCTCTAGCTTCATTACCAAAGATCCAAATTGCTGGCTCTTTGAAATTAACTTCGAATAATGATTTATCGCCGTTGCCATCTAATAAATAGAGGTTATGAGTTGGAAGATTTTTTCGAAGATCTGCTAATTCGACACCTGAATAAAGTGGAATATGCCAGAGCGATCCTGCTGTTGAACGTACAACTTTTGGTGAGTAAAAATCAACGCTGCCCGGAGAAGTTACAACGGCAGAGATTCCCATTGCATCAGCGGTACGCAAAATGGTTCCGGCATTTCCCGGATCTTGAATCTCATGTAAATAAATAACGTGGCTAGCTGCCAAGGTAGAGATAGTTTCGTTGCTCTGTACGGCCATTCTGCAGATTGCAATGATGCCTTGACCAGTAATTGCATCAGACATCGCATCTGCGACTTTATCTGCAACTTCTACAACGTTTACAAATGAATAATCGACTCCAGCTTTAGCCAATCGCTCAGCGCCAGATTTAGTTAGATAAAGTGTTTCTACTTCGCCTTCGATTAAAAGCGCTTCTCGCACACCTTGAATTCCTTCAGCCACAAAGAGCTTAGATTCGGTGCGGTCTTTCTTAGATGATAAAAGAGCCTTCACTCGCGCAACATGTGGCGACTGAAGGCTCTCAATCATTCTGAATTTATTTCTATTTAGTTCTTAACGTGTGATCGCGCAACATCAACAAGTGTCTTGAATGCTGCTGGATCATTAATTGCTAAATCAGAAAGAATGCGGCGATCAACTTCGATGCCTGCTTCCTTTAGACCCTGGATAAAACGATTGTAGGTAAGACCGTTTGCACGTGCACCCGCGTTAATACGCTGAATCCATAGCTGGCGGAAATCGCCCTTCTTATCCTTACGATCGTTAAATGCATAAACCAATGAGTGTGTAACTTGTTCTTTCGCCTTTGTGTAAAGACGTGAACGCTGTCCGCGGTAACCGCTTGCACGCTCGAGGGTGGTACGACGCTTCTTTGCAGCGTGAACGCCGCGCTTAACTCTTGCCATTTATTGCGTCTCCCTTACTTCAATCCAAGCATGCGCTTTGCAGCGAATGCGACCGGTGCTTTTGCAGCTGATTCTTGATCTAAACGACGTGTAACGCGTGATGACTTGCGCTCAAGTAAGTGGCGCTTTCCTGCACGCTCGTGCATGATCTTTCCAGAGCCAGTGACTTTGAAAGTCTTCTTAGCTCCACTGTGTGACTTCATCTTTGGCATTTATGCCTCCTCTTTAACAGTTGCAGAGTTACTCTGCTTCTTTGCTTTAGCGGCTGTCTTGTTCGGACCAAGAACCATTGTCATATTTCGTCCCTCTTGTTTAGGAGCGAACTCAATATTTGCAATGTCAGTTACATCTTCAGCTAAACGCTTTAATAAGTTGTAACCAAGTTCTGGTCTGGACTGCTCGCGACCACGGAATTGGATTGTCACCTTCACCTTGTCACCTGCGCCGATGAATTTGATTACCTGATTACGTTTTGTTTCGTAATCGTGGTTTTCAATCTTCGGACGAAGTCGTATCTCCTTGACCACAATGTGTGTCTGGTTTTGACGTTGTTCGCGTGCCTTCTGCGCCATCTCGTACTTGTACTTACCGAAGTCCATGATTTTGCAGACTGGTGGATTTGCGTCTGGTGCGATCTCTACGAGATCTAACCCAACTTCGTCCGCCATCTGTAGAGCAGTTGCTGTCTCAACAACGCCGACCTGTTCGCCGTCGTAATTGATTAAACGAATCTGCGATACGCGAATGCGATCGTTGATACGTGGTTCTGTGCTGATGATTTCTCCTTCTTACGTGGTTATTAACATGCAAACGCGCAAGAAAAGAGCAAAAAACGAAACCGAAGTTTCTTTTTTTGACTTTACCAGTTCGCTAAGGCGGTTGCCTCACGATTTAGGTGGGATTTCTCCTCTTGCGGCATATAGCCGGTCAATGAGAGAAGTTTAAGGCGGTGGCGCTAAAGCGCCAAATCGAGCGGGAATTAACCACCCATCGCGTGGAAACCACCATCAACGTGGATGATTTCGCCGCTTGTTGCAGGTAGCCAATCAGAGAGAAGTGCAATCGCACCCTTCGCTGCAGGGATTGGATCAGTTACATCCCAACGAAGTGGTGAACGTAGATCCCATAGATGTTCGAACTGCTGGAAATCAGGAATTGATTTCGCTGCAATAGTTGAGATTGGACCTGCTGCAACTAAATTGAATCGAATGTTCTCTGGACCTAAGAACTTTGCAAGGTAGCGATTGGTTGATTCAAGAGCTGCTTTCGCAACGCCCATCCAGTCGTACTTGGGCCATGCAACTTGTGCATCAAAATCCATACCAACAACTGATGCGCCACTTGCTGGAAATAGCGGTTTGCAAGCCATGGTTAATGATTTATAAGAATATGCAGAGACTTGAACCGCAGTTGCAACATCTGGCCATTCGGTAGTTAAGAACTTACCGCCCAAAGCTGATTCTGGTGCAAAACCAATTGAGTGCACTACTCCATCAAGATGTGGCAGATGTTCTTTAACGCGATCTGCAAGCGTTGCTAAATGTTCATCGTTAGTTACATCTAATTCAATAACAGGTGCTGGCTTTGGAAGACGTCCTGCAATTCGAGTAGTGATGCTCATTGCGCGACCGAAAGAGGTCAGCACGATATCCGCACCCTCTTCTTGCGCTAAACGCGCAACATGGAAAGCGATCGATGTATCAGTAAGTACGCCGGTTACGAGGATCTTCTTGCCTGCAAGGATTCCCATTTAGTGTCCCATTCCCAATCCGCCATCTACTGGAATTAATGCTCCAGAGATATAGCTCGCTGCATCAGATGCGATAAATGATACGACCTGTGCAATCTCTTCTGC
>CAZMDJ010000008.1:18227-28617 GCA_964565165.1 uncultured Actinomycetes bacterium
TATAGCTCGCTGCATCAGATGCGATAAATGATACGACCTGTGCAATCTCTTCTGCGCTGCAGAAACGCTGCATCGGTACCGCTTTTGCAATTTCATCTCGGCGAGCTTCGGTTAACTCAGCTGTCATATCGGTTTCAACGAATCCTGGAGCAATTACGTTGGCGGTGATACCGCGGCTACCAAGTTCGCGAGCAAATGATCTAGCCATTCCAAGAAGACCAGATTTACTTGCCGAGTAATTTACCTGTCCTGCAGAACCAATTCCGCCGACTACTGAACCGATAAAAATTAAACGTCCTCGTTTTAATTTCAAGAGACCTTTTGTTGCGCGACGCGCGGTGCGGAAAGCGCCACCAAGATTTGCATTGATTACATCATTGAAATCATCATCTGACATTCGCATGACAAGACCATCTTTTGTAATACCTGCATTGCAGACAATTACTTCAGGAATTCCAAATTTCTCTTCGCACTCTGCGAAACCTGCATCAACGCTTGCGGAATCTGTGACATCCATCTTGACTGCGTTAAATCCAGAAGGTGCGCTGCCAGAGCGATAGGTCACAACCACATCGAAGCCATTGCTCTTAAGGGATTCAGCGATTGCTAAGCCAATACCGCGATTGCCGCCGGTAACTAAAGCTACTTTCGAACCATTACTCACGAGCGGTAACTTACCAATTACTAGCGCGTAACCCTATTCTTTGCATGTGAGCGATAAGCCAATCTCAATATCTAATGCGCAGGTGGCGCATAGTGAAGAGATTCCGGGACGAATGAAGAG
The DNA here is from genome assembly GCA_964565165.1 of uncultured Actinomycetes bacterium. Classification (GTDB taxonomy): domain Bacteria; phylum Actinomycetota; class Actinomycetes; order Nanopelagicales; family Nanopelagicaceae; genus ZLKRG08. Next base: position 19,012 of record CAZMDJ010000008.1, read on the forward strand.
ATATCTAATCTCGATGTCGATTCGTACCGCCTGTTTTATTGGTGCGGTGATTGCGCCCTCACCTATCAGATGGTTCCTCCTAGTTGGCGCAGTAATCCTTCCTTATATTGCAGTTGTAATGGCTAATGCTGGGCAAGAACAATCCTTTGAACCCATGCAGGTTGTAGAGAATCAGAAACAAATTGAGTTCTAAAGAACCAAAATCTCTCCTTAAATCATTGGTAGCGCTAATACTGATTGCGCTCTGTTTGATCGCCGCTAATTGGCAATATCAACGAGGCGTAACAAGACATGCGAAGAACTTTAAGATTGAAGCGAATACTGCACTTCCTCCAATTGAATTAAGCACAGCAAGAGATTTGAATCAAAATGAATGGCGCACCGTGCAGTTCACTGGTTCATTTGAGAAAGCTCATGAGGTCTTACTACGCAATCGCTACAACGCCGATGGCAAATATGGTTATGAGTACTTAACTCTTTTTAATAGTGGCGGTAAGAAATTCTGGATTGATCGTGGCTGGGTGCAAGCTGGAGAAAGCGCTTCTGAACGACCAAAGACTCCTGCGACCCCAACTGGCGAAATTAATCTGATTGGCAGATTGCGACTTGGCTCTTCGCTACCCCGCGGCTCTTTCTTTGCGCTTCCTGCTACCGGAAATTTAATTAGTAGTTGGAATTTGAAATCTAAAGTTAAAACTGAAAGTTTTTATATTGATTTAATTAGCGGCAATGGTGTAACACCTGATACCCCAGCGGAATTACCAGAACTTTCTGATGGTCCACATATGGCATATGCCCTGCAATGGTTATTTTTTGCAGGTTTAATATTTTATGGACGTCTTTTAATTCGAAAGCGATAAATCTTGTCGCTGGTAAAGCTCGTTATATAAACCGCCCGCTTCAACCAACACTTCGTGACGTCCACGTTGCTCGATTAAACCCTCATTCAAAACCAGAATCTGGTCTGCTTCTTTGATGGTACTTAAGCGGTGAGCAATCACAATGCTGGTGCGACCCTTTAACGCTTCTTTCAAAGCAGCCTGAACTAGCGCTTCGTTTTCAGAATCTAAATGCGCTGTTGCTTCATCCAGAATCACGATACTTGGTGATTTCAAGAGAAGTCGCGCAATTGCAAGACGTTGCTTTTCTCCACCAGACAAGCGATGGCCACGTTCTCCGACCATAGTTTCTAATCCATTTGGGAGCGATTCGATTAAATCCCAGATCTGCGCCGCTTTACATGCCGCTTTCATCTCTTCGATAGTTGCATCGGCTTTTGCATACCGTAAGTTTTCGATAATTGATTCATGGAACAAATGTGAATCTTGCATGACTACGCCAATTGAATTTCGTAGAGATTTGCCAGTTACATCTTTGATATTTAATCCATTGATTTCAATTGCGCCATCTGTAACATCATAGAGTCGTGGCAGAAGTGCGCTGATTGTGGTCTTGCCTGCCCCAGAAGATCCAACTAGCGCAGTTAAAGTTCCTGGTTCAACAGTAAATGAGATTCCCTTAAGAATTTCACCGCTATCGGCGGTCTCTGGTTTCGCCGCTGATTCAAGGGATGCAAGTGAAATATCTGAAGCTTTTGGATAAGCGAATTTAACGTTCTTAAATTCAATTCTAGGATTCTTAGATTCAAGAGTAACCGCTTGCGGGCTATCTTTGACCATTGGTTCAAGATCAAGAACTTCAAATACTCGCTCAAATGAAACCAACGCGCCCATAACATCTACGCGAACTGTGCCAAGCGCAGTTAGTGGACCATAAAGTCGTGCAAGCAAAGTTGTAATTGCAATCAAGCTACCAACAGTCATTGTTCCCGAGATCGCGAAATGGCCACCAACTCCGTAAGCAAATGCAGTTGCAATTGATGCTACGGAAATTAAAGCTACAAAGAAGAAGGTGTTGAGCATCGCCATGTTGATTCCGATATCAGCAACTTTGCGCGCCTTACCTCTAAAATTCTTCGCTTCCTTCTCTGGATCTCCATAGAGCTTTACCAATAGCGCACCTGAAACGTTAAATCGCTCGGTCATGGTGCTACCCATTTCGGCATTTAGCTCGTATGACTGCTGGGTGTACTCCGCTAAACGGCGACCTACATATTTAGTGGGAATTAAGAAGATTGGTAGAAGCACAAGAGAGAGAATCGTGATCTGCCAGCTAAGGCTAATCATTGCGCCAACTACAAGTAGGAGCGTTAACGCATTGCTAATAACCCCTGAGAATGTTGCGGTGAAAGCGCGCTGAGCGCCAAGTACATCAGAATTAATACGGGTAATCAGCGCACCTGTTTGAGTGCGAGTGAAGAATGCAATTGATTGCGATTGGACGTGTTGGAAAACTTGGCTACGAAGATCGTAAATTAAACCTTCACCGATGATTGCTGAATACCAACGGATAAAGATATTTACCGCAGCGTAGAAGATTGCGATCAATCCAACTAATAGCGCCAACTGGGTAACTAGCGCGCCATTCTTTGGAATAACACCTTGGTCGATAAGGCGCTTTAAAAGTAGCGGCGTAGCAACGGTTAAAAGTGAATCAAGAATTAGCGCGATAAAGAAGAGTACGAACTTTGACTTATATGGATTTGCATACTTGATGATTCGTTTTAGCGTGCCAGGTTTTAATTTGGCATTCTTAACTGATTGATCGCTGGATAGTGTTCGTAGGGCCATCCAGCCCGCATGCATTGACATCTAGATCAGACAGTAAAACCGAGAGCGCGAAGCTGATCGCGACCATCATCGGTGATTTTGTCTGGACCCCAAGGTGGCATCCAAACCCAATTGATTTTCACATCATCAGTTAGACCTGCAAGTGCTGCACGAGTTTGATCTTCAATAACATCTTGAAGCGGGCAAGCTGCAGAGGTAAGAGTCATGTTAAGTACAGCTGTGTTGTTGTCATCAACCATTACGTCGTAAATAAGACCAAGGTCGACTACGTTGATACCCAATTCTGGATCAACAACATCTTTCATCGCCTCTGTTACATCTTCAACTTTTGAAGTCATTTGCTCTCTCCTACTTGAGTTACCGCATCTTTGTAAGCCATCCAACCCAATAGCGCGCACTTTATACGAGCTGGGTACTTTGAGACACCAGCTAGCGCTACGCCATCTTCGAGAATATCTTCGTTGCCAAGGTCTGCGCCTTTGCTCTGCATCATCGCTACAAAAGTATCAAGAATTGATTCCGCCTCAGCTCTACTTTTGCCTATAAGCAGATCGCTCATAATCGAGACGCTTGCTTGCGAAATAGAGCAACCGACGCCATCCCAGGTAATTGACTCAACTTTATCGCCAGCTAATTTAAGTGAAAGTGTTATTTCGTCGCCACAACTTGGATTGATGTGATGAACTTGAATATCACCAACAGCTAGACCTTTATGGTGCGGTCGCTTGTAGTGATCCAAGATCACCTCTTGGTAGAGAGAGTTCAGTTCCATTAACGCTCCAGAAAGAATTTCTTTGCGTCGTTGATACCTGAAACTAGCGCATCGATATCTGATAGATCGTTATATAAATACATAGATGCGCGAGTTGTCGCTTGAATCTTAAATTTACGAGCTAATGGCCAAGCGCAGTGATGGCCAGTTCGAACTGCAACGCCCTTTGAATCAAGGAATTGGCCTAAATCATGTGGATGGATTCCATCTAAAGTTAATGAAACGGTGCCGCCACGATCAATTAGATCCTTTGGCCCGAAGATATTTAAACCTTGAATATCGGCAAGGCCAGCAAGTAACGCTTTTGCTAAATACATTTCATGGTCATGAATTGAAGTTAGACCAACATTTGTTAAATATTGCAACGCAGCGCCAAGACCGATTGCTTGCGCCATATTTGGAACGCCTGCTTCAAACTTTTTAGGCGCAGGTGCCCATGTCGCATCTGTCATTGTCACATTTTCAATCATTGATCCACCGAATAAGAATGGTGGCAGCGCTTCCAGATTCTTGCCCCAAAGAACTCCAACGCCAGTTGGTCCAAGCGCTTTATGTCCTGAGAATGCAAGGAAATCAACGCCAAGTTTCTGGACATCAACTGCCATATGAGGCACAGATTGGCAGGCATCAATTAATACCAATGAGCCAACTGCTTCAGCGCGCTTAACAATTGCTTCGAGTGGATTAATCGTGCCAAGCACATTTGATTGATGAGTGAGCGCAACAATTGCAGTGTTAGGCGTGATGACTGTTTCTAATTTTGAAAGGTCTAATCGACCTTCTGGTGTTACCTCAAACCAGGCAAGTTCTGCCCCGGTGCGCTTTGCTAATTGCTGCCATGGAATTAAATTGGCATGATGTTCCATCTCTGAAACAACGATGCGATCTCCTGGTTTGATCTTCTCTGTTAATGCATATGCAACCAAGTTAATAGATTCAGTAGCGCTCTTTGTGAAGACAATTTCATCGCTCTTCGCGCCAATAAATTCCGCCACAATTGAACGTGCATTTTCAAAATTTTCTGTTGCTTCTTCTGCTAACTGATGCGCACCGCGATGCACTGCAGCATTGTTAAATCGGTAGAAATTGCTCTCAGCATCAATTACCTGATTAGGTTTCTGAGCTGTGGCACCGCTATCAAGATAAATCAGGCGCTGGCCATCGCGGACTGTTCGATTAAAGATCGGAAAATCCTTCTTGATAGCGGTTACATCGAGCATTACTTAGTTACGTACTCCTCGTAGCCATGCTCTTCTAACTTATCTGCAAGCTCTGGTCCGCCCTCTTCTACGATACGGCCATTAGCAAATACGTGTACGAAATCTGGCTTGATGTAACGCAAGATGCGTGTGTAGTGAGTGATTAGTAGAACGCCTAAATCATTCTCTGCCTTTGCGCGGTTTACGCCTTCAGAGACAATCTTTAGCGCATCAACGTCAAGACCTGAATCTGTCTCATCAAGAATTGCGATACGTGGCTTTAGAAGTTCAAGTTGCATGATTTCGTGGCGCTTCTTCTCGCCGCCAGAGAAACCTTCATTAACGCTACGTTCTGCGAAAGCTGGATCCATCTTTAGCGCTGCCATAGCTTCCTTGACTTCGCCAACCCACTTACGAACATTTGGAGCTTCACCGCGAAGTGCGGTTGCTGCGGTACGTAAGAAGTTAGATACCGATACACCTGGAACTTCTACTGGGTACTGCATTGCAAGAAATAGACCAGCCTTTGCGCGTTCATCGACGCTCATCTCCAAAATATCTTGTCCATCTAGGTGAACTGAGCCACCTGTGATTTCATATTTTGGGTGGCCTGCAATTGAGTATGCAAGAGTTGATTTACCAGAACCGTTTGGTCCCATGATTGCATGTGTCTCACCAGAGTTAACAGTTAAGTCAACGCCCTTCAAGATCTCTTTAGGACCGTTCTCTGTGTTTACAACTACCTGTAAACCACGGATTTCTAATTTGCTCATCTTTTTCTCTCCCTTAGATCTCTACTACTACGTTGTTGCCGTCAACTAAAACTGGATAGGTCTTTACTGCTTGTGATGCCGGCGGAGTTAGCGCTGCACCTGTTCTTAAATCGAACTCTGCTGAATGTAGCCAGCATTCGATTTTGTAGCCGGTCTGCTCACCTTCAGAAAGCGCTGCATCCTGATGGCTGCAATTATCTTCGATTGCGAAAACTTCATTCCCAACTCTTGCTACACAAACTTCTTTGCCGTTCTTAGAAAGCTTTACCGGTTTTCCTTCAACGATTGAATCAAGTAAAAGATCTGACATTACTTGCCGACCTTCTCTAACTCACCATCGATACGGTTCATTAGTCGCTCTTCGATCTCTTCATTTTTGATTTGACCGATGATTTCATTGAAGAAACCGCGTACTACTAGACGTCGTGCATCATCAATGTTGATACCGCGTGACATTAAGTAGAAAAGTTGTTCATCATCAAAACGACCAGTAGTTGAAGCATGTCCTGCACCAACAATTTCACCGGTTTCGATCTCTAGATTTGGAACAGAATCTGCACGTGCGCCATCTGTTAGAAGTAGATTGCGATTTAGTTCGTAGGTGTCAGTGCCCTCTGCTGCGGCACGGATAAATACATCGCCAAACCAGACGGTGCGCGCTGATTCTCCGGCAAGTACGCCCTTGTAATTAACGCGAGATTTCGCATTAGGCACTAGGTGATCAACATGTAATCGATGCTCTAAATGTTGACCAGCAGATGCAAAGTAGACGCCTTGCAAATCTGCATCTCCGCCAGGAGCTTTAAATTCAACGGTCGGAAGGATGCGAACAAGTGAACCACCAATAGTTACAGTGATTGATTTGAAAGTCGCGTCTTTATAAATAATTGCATGGTGGCGTGCTGCGTAAACTGCTTCGCTATCAAACTCTTGTAAAGTAACAAATGTTAGATTCGAACCAGGTTCAAGAATCAATTCGATATCTTCAGCGATAAGTGAATTGCCGGTATTTTCAACGATCAAAGTCGCTTTAGCGAACTTCTTAACAATTATCTGAACACGTGAATATTCAGCATCTTTGATTGCGCTTCGACCAAGTATTACCGGATCGGTTAATTCGCCATCAATAGTCACCTTTGCAACTGTTGGCGCTCCAACGACGCGCTGAACAATTACGTCATCGCTATTTGTTGTGTGAATATCTGAGGTAACTCGTTCGAAAGTAACTCCACCTGGTAATTGCTTAGAAACCAATGAATGAGCATCTCCAATGACCGCGCTTCCATCGTGTAAGCCTTTGAGCTTTGCAAGTGGTGTAAAGCGCCAAGCTTCTTCGCGACCAGTTGGAGTATGAATAATGTTTGTGTTCAGCATTAGCCGACTGCTCCTTCCATCTGAAGTTCAATAAGGCGGTTTAGTTCGAGTGCGTATTCCATTGGAAGTTCACGCGCGATTGGTTCGATAAATCCACGAACAATCATCGCCATCGCTTCATCTTCTGAGAGACCGCGTGACATTAGGTAGAAGAGTTGATCATCTGAAACCTTTGAAACAGTTGCTTCGTGGCCCATTGATACATCGTCTTCGCGAACATCAACATATGGATAGGTATCTGAACGTGAGATGGTGTCTACTAGAAGCGCATCGCACTTAACTGTGCTCTTTGAACCGTGCGCACCTTCATTAACCTGAACCAGTCCGCGATAAGAGGTACGACCGCCACCACGTGCAACAGATTTAGAGATAATTGTTGAAGAGGTATTTGGCGCAGCATGCACCATCTTTGAACCAGTATCTTGATGCTGACCTTCGCCCGCAAATGCGATTGAAAGTGTCTCGCCCTTTGCATGCTCGCCCATCAAAAATACAGCTGGATACTTCATAGTGATCTTTGAACCGATATTTCCATCGATCCATTCCATGGTCGCGCCTTCTTCGCAGACTGCGCGCTTGGTAACCAAGTTGTAAACGTTGTTGGACCAGTTTTGAATAGTTGTGTAACGCACGCGTGCATTTTTCTTTACGATGATTTCAACCACTGCAGAGTGGAGTGAGTCAGATGAGTAGATAGGCGCAGTGCAACCTTCTATGTAGTGAACGTATGAATCTTCATCAGCGATGATTAAGGTACGTTCGAACTGACCCATGTTTTCAGTATTAATACGGAAGTAAGCCTGAAGTGGAATCTCTACGTGAACACCCTTTGGAACGTAAATAAACGAACCACCAGACCAAACAGAGGTATTTAACGCAGCGAATTTATTATCGCCAACTGGAATTACAGTTCCGAAATATTCTTTAAAAATATCTTCGTGTTCTTTAAGTCCTGAATCTGTATCTAGGAAGATTACGCCTTGCGCTGCTAAATCTTCGCGGATTGAGTGATAAACAACTTCTGATTCATATTGCGCAGCCACACCAGCAACTAAACGTTGCTTCTCTGCTTCAGGGATACCTAAACGATCGTATGTGTTCTTAATGTCTTCAGGTAGATCTTCCCAAGATTGCGCCTGCTTCTCTGAAGAACGGACGAAGTACTTGATGTTATCGAAATCGATAGTTGAAAGGTCCGCGGCCCAAGTAGGCATCGGCTTCTTATCAAATAAGTTAAGACCTTTTAAACGTAGATCTAACATCCACTGTGGTTCGCTCTTCTTTGAAGAGATGTCGCGAACTACATCTTCGTTGAGACCACGTTTAGCAATGGAACCGGCAGCATCTGGATCAGACCAGCCGTATTCGTATTTGCCGATGCCCTCTAGTTCTGGGTGCGCAATTGACATTATTTTCCTACCTTTGTTAGCGGAATATAAGTTGTGCAAACACCGTCTCCGTGTGCGATGGTTGCAAGTCTTTGTACATGTGTACCTAAAGTCTTTGAAAATACTGCTGTCTCTGCTTCGCATAAATCTGGAAACTCTGCAGCAACGTGTGCGATTGGACAGTGATGCTGGCACATCTCATGTCCCATACCGACTTTATGGATTGTTGATGAGTAACCTTCAGCAGTTAAGAAATCTGCGAGCGCTTTAACTTTGTCTTTGCTCTTCTCAAACTTCTTAGTGATCTTCTTTTCCAAATCATCTGCACGGTTCTGTGCGAACTCTTTTACGAAATTTGGATTCTTGGCAGAGATAAAACGAAGTGCGCTAATTGCAAGATCGTCATAAGAGTGCTCGAATCGTTCACGACCATTGTCAGTCATGATGAATACTTTTGAAGGTCGTCCTCGACCACGAGAAAGCGCCGCATGCGGTTCGCGAGCTTCTAGCGTGCCCTCATCTAAGAGGCCATCTAAATGTCGGCGGATACCAGCCGGGGTAATTCCAAGGCGCTCCGATAGCTCCGCAGCGGTAGATGGGCCATTCTCCAAAATGGAGCGGGCCACCGCCTCACGGGTACGTTCGTCCTTGATTTTCACAACGTTATTGTGTCGTAATTCCTAGCGCTAAGCCAATTACCTCTTCGTTACTATGCCCACATGAAGCGAACGAAGCTCTGGTATGCCAGCACCGCGCTCCTTGCTCTCCAGATGCTCCTCGTTGTAACCGGCGGACTAGTCCGCGTAACTGGCTCTGGCCTTGGTTGCCCTACTTGGCCAAAGTGCACCGCGGATTCATTTACTCCTGTAGAGAGCCAATCGCGTTTTCATAGCTATATCGAATTTGGCAATCGCATGTTGACCTTCGCGCTCTTTGCCGCGGCAATCGCAACTCTCATAACTGTCTGGAACCGTAGCGAGCTGCGAAGACTTGCTTGGTTTCAATTCTTCGGAATCTTCGGGCAAGGCATCTTGGGAGGAATTACCGTACTGACAAAGTTAAATCCCATTCCAGTTGCCGGCCATCTCTTACTTTCGATGGTCTTAATCGCTGGAGCAACTACTTTGCAACTTAAGACCACCCGATACATAGCGCTACCCGATAGCTGGATTGCCAAATTGTTGGCATGCATAGGCTTTGCCACATTGATTGCCGGAACAGTTGTTACCGGAAGTGGACCTCATGCAGGAGATTGGCAAGCGCCTAGATTCGATTTAAATATCTCTCACATGGCACAGATACATGGAACTTTAGTGGCGCTTACTTTGGCTATTGCACTTTTTATCGCAGTGAAATATCCGCGTGGTGCAGCCAACTGGTTGCTTGCAGCAATCGCGGGCCAAGGGTTAA
>CAZMDJ010000009.1:0-7875 GCA_964565165.1 uncultured Actinomycetes bacterium
TATCGCCGTGCGGCGACAAGTATAAGACCCACCAGCCCAGACTCCAACTTGGCCTCTCTTCGCCAGATACATCGCGGTATCGGCTCGGCTCATCAAGTCCGATTTACCATCATTTGAAACGCAGCCGATGCTTACATCCACGCTAATCGCAGCGCCACCGATATTGAAGGGATACGAGAGCGTTGCGCGAATCGCCATCGCAAGCTCCATCGCCTCTTCGTAACTCTCATGAGTAAGTACCGCAAATTCATCTCCACCTAGGCGCGCTAAAAGCGAATTATTTGGAATCGCCTTTAAGAAACGAGCAGAGACTTGTTTCAGAATTTCATCACCAGTTTCATGTCAATATTTATCGTTAACTGGTTTAAAACCATCAAGATCCATTAAAAGAATTGAACCATTTGAATATTTCTCAACTTCACTTATAAATCTTCCTCGGTTCGGCAATCCCGTTAAATCATCAATCTTTGCCAAACTCTCTTCGGCAAAACTTCGCTCACTTTGTTGCAGTGCAATTGCCATTCTGATGAATGAGGCGAATAAAGTTGCAAGAGCTGGGCCAATCACAAAGTTTGGAATCTGATAAAGCTTCATTGCGATTGCGGCCAATATAAGTGCGCTGCTTATAACTGAAAGAGCTAAGTAGAAGATTGGGATTGGCGGAAATTTCTCGCTCTTAATTCCACGCCTATAAAGAGCGGTCGTTATAAATGCGAAGCCTAATAACATCCCTAATTTAAATATGTACCACTTTGGTAGCTGTTATTTGAAACCCGAATCAAATAAAAAAAATCTGTGGCCGAATAGATTAAAAAACCCGTTAGAACTAAGAGACTGCGACCATTGATAGGTCTCCTTGCAAACGAAATCAATACCGCAATCAAAATTACTAAGTCGCAAACGGGGTAGAGCAGATGAAGAAAATCAGCTTCAATCTGCCTAAGTAAGAGTGCGGAGGCGATTGTGCTGCTGCCCAATACAAGTACCGCACCATCAATTAATCTCACGATTTCACTGCTTTGATCTATTTCAAATAGGCCAGGAATAGCTACAAAAATCAGTGGATAGAAGAGGACATAACCTGCGCTAGCCCAACTTATCAATGGCGAAGGCAGATAAGTCGTTGCTACCTCGCTTGCAATCCAAGCGGCTAGTGCGAATAGATAGAGCGTTCCATTTCGCTTTCGCGCCAAGAAAGTGGCGCTTAACAATGCCGCGCAGATAGCTAAATAGATTAAATTCATTTGTATTAATTCAAATCTATTGCGAAGTACTAGGACATAGGGGAAACCCAGCAATTAAAAAAGGCCGCCCTTTCGGACGGCCTTTTTATAACTTTATTTAAGAGTTAAACACCCTTTGCGCAAGATTGTGCGCGGATGTTCTTAGCGGTATCAACATCAGACTTAAGTGATTCCACTGTGGTCTTATTTGATTCCTGCGAAGTCAAAAGAATTACGTTCGCCTTCAAGTTCTTAATATTGGTATTAGCGTTCTTGATACCAATGTTGATTGTTGCAACTGTTGCCTTATAGCTTGCTAGCTTTGTGTTCTGAGCAGCTGTGCGGCTAGTTAGGGCTTCAAGAGACTTGATGTACTTGGTCATTGTTGTAACTGAATCAGTCCAATCAACTACATCCTTCTCTTTCATTGCAATTACCTTTGCAACATCTGGAGATGTACCAACGTTTGCATCTGCTGCAGTTGGCATATAAACAGCCCATAGAGTTCCGAGGTTTGCGCTCGGTGTCTTATTGGTGCTTGCGGCAAGTGCGATGTAATAAGTCTTTCCGGTTTCGTAGACAACGTCATCCTTAACGTATGACTTAGTTGCCTTCCAGAGAATCATGTTGTTGATTGAGGTCTGGATGGTCGCTGCGATTGTTGTTGATTGGCCAGCAATCTGCTTAAGGATCGCATCGTATTGAGACTTGGTTGTTAGGTAAGCCTTATTTGAATCGATGCAACCAGACCATACCCATGTTAATTTCTTAGCAGCAGCGCCTGTAGCGGTTGGGTTGGTGGTGCATGTGTACTTATCTGTACCTACTTTTGTTGTTGCATTCTTCTTTGTGCAAGCAACGCCGTTAGATACCTTTGTTGCAGCTTGAGCTGCAGGTGCGATTGCAGCCGTGGTGGCTACGAGAAGTGCGGCAAGTACAACTGAGGTCTTACGAAACATTCTTTCCTCCATACGGGATTTTCTATCCGAATGACGCAATCTTAATGTGAGGCGAGTGAATTCTCCGTAACAGAAACCTGCGAAAGGGCTGTGAGTTAACGCTGTCTGCGTCGGAAAGAGAATCCGCCCTTGCGGACAAAGTCGCGTGGTGCAAAGCGGAGCAAAAGATAGAGGAAGCGATATTGGCGTCCTGGGATCGAGATTGCTTTGCCAGCTTTTGCATCTTCCCAAGCCGTTATCACAACGTTATCTGCGTTTAACCACATGAAATTAGGCAACGCGTCCATTTTCATTTTTCCGCGCTGGTGGAATTCAGTGTGCGTAAATCCTGGCGCAAGCGAAGTAACTTTTACAGCAGTCTCTGCAAGTTCAGTATGTAACGATTCCGAGAGAATCATTAAATAAGATTTCATCGCAGAGTAGTGACCCCCGGTAATCCAAGCTGCAACTGAAGAAACATTGATGATGATTCCGGAATTCTTTTTAATCATTGAAGGCAAGACTGCATGAGCTAATCTCATTGGAGCCTCGCAGAGAATCTTTAGTACTGCAATTTCATCTTGAACATTGCTCTTCGTAAATGGCGTATTTAGACCATATCCAGCGTTATTGATAAGCACGTCAAGATCACCTTCACTTAGGCGATTTTCAATCAATTTGATTCCGTGATCTGTTGTTAAATCTGCAGAGATAACTTCAACGTGTTTTCCGTACTTTGCATTGAATTCGCCAGCAAGGTAATTTAATCGATCTGTATCGCGTGCAGTAATTACGAGGTCATAACCTTCACGTGCAAGTAGATCAGCAAAGTGCCAACCAATTCCAGAAGATGCTCCTGTTACTAGTGCTTTCATTTGCGCATTCCTAACTTTGGCTGGATTGGATTGATAACTCTATATGGCTCGTTTTGAGTAGGTCGCGCCTCTGTCTCGCCCTTATTTGGCCAAAGTGCCATTGCGCGTTCGGCTTGCGCTGTAATAGTGAGCGAGGGATTAACTCCAAGATTTGCAGTAATAGTGCTGCCATCCAGAATATGAAGAGTTGGATAGCCCCAAACGCGATGATAAGGATCAATCACTCCAGAATTCTTATCTTTGCCAATTACGCAACCTCCAACAAAGTGGGCGGTAATTGGTGAACCGATTAGATTTCCAATATTTCCGCCTGCGATACCGTCGTAATTCTTTGCAATCCTCTCTGCGACTTCATTCGCTTCAGGAATCCAAGTCGGGTTTGGAGTACTTGCATCATTCTTTGAAGATAATTTCTTCTTGCCGAGAATGTTCTTCTGTTCAAATACTGTGACAGAGCTATTTATATTCTGCATTACAAGTGCAATTACAGACCTTTCACTCCATTTACGGACATTAAGAATTCGGAAAATTAATGTTGGATGCTTGATTGCTTCTCTGAACCATTGTTTTGCACGAATTGCAGCGCTATCGCTGCTGGTCATAATTGTCTGCAGTAAGCCCATTGCATTACTACCTTTGCCATATCTAACTGGCTCAACGTGGGTATTTTTATTTGGATAAAAGGAAGAAGTAATTGCAGCCCCTTCAGAGAAATCAACTTTGCTGCTTGGCATGATTGCGCCAACAAGTGATTCGCTATTGGTGCGGGATAGCTTTCCTAAAGTATCCGAAAGATTAAGTTTTCCATCGCTCTTCATGCGGTGAAGCAATTTCTGAGAATTAAATGCACCTGCTGCAACTATCACTTCATTGGCGGTAATAGTCGAATCAATAGGAAGCCAAGAAGTAGATTTTCTAATCTTCACTTTCCAGGTTCCGTCATTTAGTTCAATAGAGGTTGCTGTAGTTAGCGGCTTTACTTCAACCCCTAATTTCTCTGCAAAATAAAGGTAATTTTTAACTAATGTGTTCTTGGCGTTATGTCGGCAGCCGGTCATGCATTCGCCGCAATTAATACAAGATTTGCGCTTTGGTCCATCGCCTCCGAAATATGGATCTTGATGTTCCACATCTTCTTTTTCACCGAAGTAGATTCCAAGTGGCGCCAATGTGAAGGTATCTCCAACGCCCATTTCATTTGCAACCTGTTGCATCGCACGATCGCTATTTGAAAAGAATGGATTCTTAATAACCCCGAGCATTCGATTTGCGATTGCATACCAAGGTGCTAGCTCAGTTTTCCAATCAGTGATTTCACTCCACTGCGGATCATTAAAGTATTCATCACCTGGTTGATAGAGAGTATTTGCATAAACTAAAGAGCCGCCACCAACGCCGGCTCCGCAGAGAATAAATACATCTGGCAATTTATGGATGCGTTGAATGCCTTTTAAGCCAAGTCGAGGTGCAAATAAAAATTTACGCATTCGCCAAGAGGTTTTTGGAAAATCTTTATCTTCAAAGCGCGCACCTGCTTCGAGTACGCAAACTTTGTAACCTTTTTCTGCCAAACGAAGCGCAGCAACAGATCCGCCGAAACCGGAACCTATGACTACAACATCGTAATCAGCCATTACGGCAGGATACCTTCGGCGCTCTCTTCTCGAATAGTCCATTCAGTTCCGTATTGAGGCAATAAATCTAAGAATGGTTTTGGATCAAACCATTCTGGACCGTTAACACCTTCTGGTTGCCAGATTCCCTTATCAATCAATTCCATTGCAATAACCGGGTTAATCGCAGTCTGCCAAACCACAGCTTGATCACCGTATTCGGACATAGACCAATCGTTATCGACAACGTTATAGATATAGCAAGCGTATGGCTGGCCTTCTTTATTTAACCCTTTAACTAATACGCCAGCACAGGTCTTACCGTGCATACGATGGCCAAGAGTCGCTGGATCTGGAAGCGATGCTGCGAGTAGATCGCGAGGTGCAACAGATAGACCTTGCACATCAACATTCTCTTTGCGATCTAAACCAAGCATGTGAATAGTTTTTAAAGTTGTAATGAACTGCGCGCCAAGTCCGTACTTAAAGTTAACTTTCTTAGCATCAACTTTCTGTGGAATTAGTACAACTTCTTCGTGCTCAACATTTACGCACTCAACTGGTCCGATTCCTTCTGGGAAATCAAAGATTTCAAGTTCACTAAATGGCTCAGTGGTAAACCAACCGCGACCGTCTTCCCAAACCAAAGGTGGATTTAAACATTCTTCGATTGTCGTCCAGATAGAAAATGATGGTGCAAATTCGTAACCTTCGACAGTTAAGTTTGAACCATCTAGAACTGTCATTGAATCAATACGACTAAATAGATGATCAGATGCATACTTTGCAAAGACATCTGACATGCCTGGTTCGATTCCCATACCTACAAGCGCATAAATCTTTCGCTCGCCCCAGTTCCAGTCACGTGCGAATTGCTCGTCACCTAACTTCACACCGGTTTCAGTGTATGGATAGTGAGGATGTGGGCGAGATAGAGACATCGCCATATCAATGTAATTAGTATTTTCGATTTCGCATGCCAAGAAGATTGGCATTACATAACGAGGATCTACAGCGTTGATAACAACATCTGGTTGAGCCTTACGAATCAATTCGCGAATATCTTCGAGTTCAGATGCATTTACTTGTGCGGCAGAGAAGCGAGGGTCTTTTAAACGAACCACAGCCTCTTCAGCTCGTGCCAAAGTACGGTCAGCAATGACCAAAGATGTAATAAATTTCCTTCGTGATGCAATGTTGGCGATAGCTCTTCCAACTCCGCCAGCGCCTATCACCAGCGCTTTCATTCCCATGAGTAAATCAACTCCGATTTATTAATTAAACTAGATATGCAGTCTACCTGTCTCTGTAGCTCAGTGGATAGAGCAACCGCCTCCTAAGCGGTAGGTCGCCGGTTCAACTCCGGCCAGGGACACTTTTAAACAGCGATAACTTCCAAAATCCAAGGTTCGTTAGTTGTTGGCGGTGTTAAAGCGCATGGATATTTCTCAGAAACAATTGCATATAAATCTTCAGGTGAATTTGGCATTGATCTTGCTTGTAGAAGTAATCGAGCAATTTCACCGCGAGTTTTCTTAGACATATGCGTAACTACCTTACGCACACCATCAACCACAGTTGAAACATGAATTTCTACCGTTATATCAAGTGGTGCATGCCAAACTGTCTTATAAGTTGAAGAGCGGCAATCAACGATTAACTTAGGTTTAAGAGCATCGAGAGTTTTACTCACAACCGGGAACATCTTTTTGTTATCGATCTTCTCTTTATAACTCTCGATTTTAGTAAGGGGAGCTACCGCGCCATATTTGGCAGAGATAATCATTATCGATTTCTCTGCACGTTTTCTGGCCGTTGCACTTAAAGTATTCCAACCAAGTGCTTGATAGAGCACACCGATATAAACATTTATCGCAGCGGTAGGTGCCTTCGTTTCTAGCTTCTTTTCCGAAGGTGGCAAAAGGATTAACAAATTAGTGATCCAAGGTGTATTTCTTTAAGAACTTTGGACCCCACCAGTTACGTTCACCAAAGAGACGCATCAATGCAGGAACTAATAGTGCGCGAACCAAAGTTGCATCAAGCAATACGGCAAAAGCAGTACCGAATCCCATCATCTTGATTGCAGTTACTCCACTTGTCATAAATGATGCGAAGACCGCTGCAAGTAAAACAGCAGCTGCGGTAATGATTCGGGCAGAACGTTGTAGTCCGATTGCAACTGATTCAACGTTGTTATGACCTGCAAAGTGCTCTTCCTTAATTCGAGATAACAAGAAGAGTTCGTAGTCCATAGATAATCCAAAGACCACTACGGCAATGAGAATAGTGGTTCCCGTATCAAGCGTTCCGGTAACGGTGAAATCACCAACCAACCATTTCAAATGGCCATCAATAAAGATCCAGGTAAGCGCACCAAGAGTTGCACCCAATGAAAGGATATTTAGTAGCACTGCCTTTATCGGAAGAATCACTGAACCGGTAAATACGAAAATCAAAATTAGAACGCTAAGTGCAATCCAACCGAATGCCCATGGCAGAGCTTTTGCAGTGCCATCTTGCGAATCTGTGAAATCTGCAGCGATGCCGCCGATCATGGTTCCTTTTGGTGAATTTAAATCGCGTAAACGATGAATCAAGTCACTTGCTTCTAGAGTACGAGAACCCATGGTTTGAATTGCTTGAATACGAATGTCATTGCCTGCAGTAAATGGAACTACACGAACAATTCCTTCAGTGCTCTGGATAGCAGCTACATATTTATTTAGCTCTTCAGTTGAAACGCTCTTTACTCCACCAGGAATCAGAATTTCAATTGGGCTGCTCTCTTGTCCAGGAAAACGAGTAGACATTTCCGCATAAGCGATCGCAGCTTTATCGCTAGCAGGAAGAACACGAGCATCAAGTTGCGAGAAGACAATGTTCTTAATTGGCGCTGCAATTACTCCAAGAATTAAAAGCGAGAGCAGTACAACAGTTACAGGTTTGCGCATTACATAACGCGCAGTCTGTGCCCAGCGACCATCTGCCTTTGGAGTGATGCCGGATTTGCGAACTACAAATTTATCTACGCGATGTCCAAGAATCATCATCAACGCCGGTAGCGGGAAGATTGCTGAGACGATAGCGATGATTACTACTGAGACACCTGCGTAACCAAATGACTTTAAGAAAGCTTGAGGGAAGACAACCATTGATCCCAAAGTTACGGCAACAGTTAAACCAGAGTAGAAGACAGTCTTTCCTGCGGTTTTAACAGTTGTAA
>CAZMDJ010000009.1:7975-22746 GCA_964565165.1 uncultured Actinomycetes bacterium
AATTTAGTTTGAATTTCTTTGCCAATTTCGCCAACTTTGGCGTAATCATCGGAATTTGTATAGATCAATAAATATGCAGCGTTGCCATCTTTAGAGACCATGGTTGGCTGATTGCCAGAAGTCCAATACGAGAGAGTTGATTTAACTCCTGCAACTGCAGCCACTTCCTTTTCAAGAGCTAAAGCATCGGATGTAACAGTCGGATCATTTACGGATTTTGTTTTGCCATCGACTACAAGAATTACGCCAGCATCTTTTGTTTTCAAATTATCTTTGAAGTAATTCCATACTTTCATTGATTCGCTATTTGGATCTGAATAGCCGCCAGTATCAAGTTTCCCAAATACAGAAAGCCCAACTCCACCTGCGGCTAGCATTGCAATTACAAAGGTAACTAGAACTAATTTGCTTCGGCGGACTGTTAGTCGACCCAACTTCTCGAACATATTGCTCCTAATTGAATTCAGAACTTCAATAGGGAATAATGTAAACAATGTTAACACCAAGACGCAAATCCGACACCTACCACCATGGTGAATTAAAACTTTCGGCCGTTAGCGTCGGATTAAAATTGATTCAAAATAATGGGGTACATGCACTCGGAATTAGAAAAGTAGCTGAGCGCTTGAGCGTTTCTCCAGCCGCGCTCTACCGCCACTTTGAAGATATTGAAGAATTAAAAATAGAAATTTCCACAGAAGTTTCAAAACAACTGGCAGACCGCATGGCAAGCAGAAGAGATAAAGTTTCTAAGAAGTCTGACAAAAGAGAATTTGCAATTGCAAGATTTAGGGCGATTGGCGATGCTTATTTGGATTATGCAAAAGAAGAACCCAAACTTTTTGAAATAGCTTTTTATTGTCTAGCAAAACCAGAATTGTTGGATCCTCAGAATATCGACGATCAAAGTTGGTCGATTCTGGTAGAAGGTATGAATGAATTAGTTGATGTGGGATTACTTGAAGAAATCAAATTCGACGAATTCAGTAAATTTGCCTGGAGCTCTGTGCACGGATTGGCGACTTTAGTTTCACAGGGTTTTATTCGTGAAGATGAGTTCAATAAATACAAGAAAGCAGTACTTGGTGGAGTTGCAGCTTCTATGTCGAAGAAGAAGTAGTTAGAATTTGAATATGAGCAGTCTCTGGCCTGAAGTTACATCTGATGAAATTGATCCAGATGAAGCTTCAGAGCGCGCTAAGCGTGATGCCGAAATTAAAGGCGATGTTCCGCCTCATCACGGTTAATCAGATTTCTTTGGCGCTGAGTCTGTCTTATAGAAACCAGAGCCTTTAAATACAACTCCGACCGCGGAATAAATCTTCTTGACCTCTGAATTGCAATCTGGGCAATGCTTAATTGGATCATCAGAGAAAGACTGAATCTGCTCAAATTGATGCCCACACGAGGTGCACTCGTATTGGTACGTTGGCATTTTGGCACTCCTGCGACGAAAGTTATTAAAAACGCTAGTTTGCTACTAGAAGTAAAGTGTAGAGAAGTGAGACTATTACCGCGAATTGGAGGCGTAAATGCGTTTGGTTAGAGCTTTCTTAGCAGGTCTATTTGCGACGGTAATAATGGTCTCGCCAGCAATGGCTAACTCTTTAACCGGCACCTCACCAATTAGTGGAGCAATTCTTTCAATTGCACCTAGTTCGGTCACGCTAACTACTGAAGCTCCTCTTGCTGCCATGGGCAGTGAAATCAAAGTCACCGATCCAAAAGGCAATCGCGTGGATGACGGTGCTTTAACAATTGATACCAATAGCGCAGTAATCGGATTACTTGCTTTAACTGAAAAGGGTATCTACAAAGTTGAATAATCTTTGATTACGGATAACGATGTTCCTTTAAAAGTTAAATATACATTTACATATAACGCGCCAGATAAAATTACTACTCCAAAACCAACTAAAACCAAAGATGCAGCGGTTCAGAGTTCAAGTAGCTTCGGTACAACCATCTTTGTTCTTTTAGTTGGCTTAGCAGCTTTGATCGTTGGTTTCGCACTTGTGATGTACGGTAGAAAGCTTTACAACGAGCGTTAAATTGTTAGAAATAATCTTAACTGCAAGTAAATTTACCTATCTATTTAGCGCGACCTTAACAGTCGGTTTCTTACTTGCCCTTATCTTCTTTGCGAACAATAAGCACGGGGTAATTCGAAGCGAACATTTAACAATTCGAAATAAAGTTTCGATTTCAGCGTGGATTTGGGCTGGTTCTTCAGCTCTGTTTAGAGTGGCAACTTTGGCATCGGTATTGGATGTTCAATTTAGCAGCGCTCTTGATATAACGATGCTTCGCTCATTTGTAACTCAAATTAGTTTAGGCAAGTTTTTAGCAATCCAATTTATTGGCGCAGTAATTGTCGCGCTTTGGGCACGTGCGCTTCGCCAAGTTTCATACGCTTCAATAGTTCTAGTTATTGCGCTACTGGCGATTGCAGCACCAATTTTCCAGAGCCACTCTTCATCTGGCGGTTCACACTTAATGGCAATCGGAACTTTGATGGTTCACGTTTTTGCGCTAACGCTTTGGGTTGGTGTCCTTGCCTCCATTGTTCTAACCAAAGAGTTAGATAAGAAGTTGGCTTTAAATCGCTTTAGCCAATTGGCTTTATGGGCAGCGCTCTCAGTAGTAATAAGTGGCGCGGTTAATGCCTGGATCCGTATGAATTTTTCAGGTTCATGGCAAGGTGCCTATGCCGTATTGATTACGGAGAAGATCGTATTAACTGTAATTCTTTTAGGTTTTGCAGCGGTAGCACGCAAGTCTTTAGCTGGAAATATTAAGACTTTGATTGCCATTGAAGTCGCAGTAATGACATTAACAATTTTTATCGGAACACTTTTAAGTCAGAGTAATCCACCGATTAGACCTGGCGCCATTGATCCGATTGAGTCTTTGGTCGGACTTAAATTTCCAGGATCCCCAACTCTTCATAAGTGGATCTTTGAATATCAACCCGATGCGTTAACTTTCGCGCTAATTCTTCTAGGCGGTCTTCTTTATTTCAAAGGCGTACGTGTTTTACATAAGCGCGGAGATAAATGGCCCGTAGGTAGAACGGTTTCATTTGTAATCGGTTTATTAGTTGTTAACTATGCGGTTAACGGTGCAATAGGTGTTTACGCGCACTTTGGCTTCTCGTATCACATGATCGAACATATGATTTTAGGAATGATTGCACCAATTGCATTGGTGTTAGGCGCTCCCATCACCTTGGCACTTCGTACCTTGCCGATGGGTCGAGATAGTGAAGAAGAGGGCGTTAGAAACATTCTGGTTCGTTTTCTACATTCTAAATATGCAAAGTTCATGACAAATCCCGTAGTTGCGCTACTAATTTTTGATGGTTCGCTCTTTGTTCTTTACTTCACTGGACTCTTCGGCACGTTAATGGGTAGCCACCTGGGCCATCTATTTATGAATCTTCATTTCTTATTAGCAGGCGCGCTCTTCTTCCATGTGATTGTTGGCGTAGATCCAAATCCAAATAGACCACCAAATGTGGTGCGAATGGTAATTCTCTTTGCGGCGATGAGTATTCATGCATTCTTCTCAATTGCGCTGATGTCAGCGACTACTTTGATGGATGGCGGTTATTACACATCAATTGGTAATCCGATGCAGTTAAATCTTCTTGAGAATCAATACACAGGTGGATCAATAGGTTGGGCAATGGGAGAGTTCCCAATTTTGATTGCGCTAACTGCAGCATTTATCCAATGGATGCGAGAAGATAAAAAAGAGACCGAACGAATTGATCGTAACGCGGCTCGTGCAAGCGCAATGGGAGAGAACGACGATCTTGCGCAGTACAACCAGTATTTAGCTCAGCTGGCTCGACGTGACAAGAATGAGTAATTACCTATTACTTATTGCGGCAATGATCTCGTGGGGTTTATCTAACCCACTTGCAGATTTGGCAGTAAGCGGCTTATCTGCGCCGGCACAGACACTTCTAGAAATTGGTTCTGGCTTTGCGGTAATTGCGCTCTTCTATATTTTCAGACCTAAAAGATTTCGCAACGGTACATATCAAGATGTTTCATGGAAGTTCGCAGCTTTTCTTGGTGCAGTACAACCAGGTTTCGCTTGGTTAATGGGAAATTATGGTTACACAGTTGCAACAGCAAGTACCGGTGTCATTCTTTTAAACATGGAATCGCTCTTTACGGTCTTCTGGGCCGCGCTCTGGTTAAAAGATCGCATCGCACATCACGAAATCATTGCAGTAGTACTTGGAATTATCGGCGCAACCCTTGGCAGCTTTGATAAATCAGGTATCTCATTAACTATTGGATTAGGTGCACTCTGCTTCTTAGGTTCTTCAATTTTCTGCGGTCTAAATGCAGTAGCCGTTAAGAAACTCGGCACTTCGATAAATCCAATTACATTGGCTTATAGGCAGGCGCTCTTCTCAACAATTTATGCGCTTTCATGGTGGTTGATTTTCGACCGAGGACATTTCGCAGGACGCGAAACGGAGATTTATGTTGCTGGTGCTTTATCGGGCGTGTTAGGCGTTGCGCTTCCGATTATCGCTTTTAATTACGCTGCCGCAAGAGTTAAGAGCACTCATGTAGCGGTGCTATTTAATATCGTTCCATTAGTTGGAGTTATCGGCGCGATTGTTCTTGGTAGAGGTGCACCAACTTGGATTCAATTAATAGGTGGATTATTTGTTCTTGCAAGTATGCGAATATTAAATACGTCTAAAGCCTGATTCGGTTGCAATAGCTTCAACCTTTTCGTCAAACCATTCGGTTGGCAACTTCTTTACGAATTCACGATCATGAATAATTCCAATGCGGAATGCAGGAGTCCCAATCAAGAATTGATCGTAATATCCGCCGCCTTGGCCCAATCGATAACCATCTTTATCGATTGCAGTTGCCGGCACTAAGCAGACTTGAATCTCTCCGATAAAAATATTTCCAGCAGGTTCGTGAAATTTCCCGTTCTGAACCAATTGCCCTTCGTACTTTGCAAAATCCATCTTCCTATTGACGATTCTTGGTAGCAGTACAGTTTTACCCGCAGCTACCAACGCATCATTTAAGGAAATTAAATTTGGTTCTCCGGCCATTGGGTAATAGCTAGTAATTACCTTTGCAATTCTAACCTCAGGGATATCAAGTAAAAATAAATAATCGGCATGGCCAGGATTTTCTCGACGTAATTGACGGAACTTTGCACGAAGTGATGCTTTGTCGCTCATCGCCACCACGCCCTTTCTGTCGGCCTCTCCAAAATTTATCTAGCTATAAAGTAAGGTGGGATTATGTTAGAACGAATGCGCGTAGATGAGTTCCTAACCGCGCTACTTTCTACAGTGCAACCGCTTGCACCATTAGATCTTCCACTTCTTGATGCCCACGGAGCGACTCTTGCTGAAGATGTTTTTGCCGGTGAGCGTTTGGTCTTAAAGAGTGGTTCACCAATTCGTTCAACCACAATTGGACTGGCTGCATCAATCGGCCGTGGACATTTACCAAGCCGCCCACAGCCACGCGTAGTAATCATCTCTGCAGGTCCAGATTTAATCGAACCTGGTAATCCAATTACCGGCAGCGAAGAGTACGAAACCAATTCATGGCAGCTAACCACAATTGTTCGCGAAATTGGCGGAGTAGGTTTCCGAGTTCATTCGATTCCAGATGATGAAGAGCAGCTAAAAGATGTAGTTGAAGATCAATTGGTACGCGCTGACTTAATTGTTGTAAGCGGCGAGCGAAATGATGATTCATTCGATTTAATTACCAGAGCGCTTTCACAACTCGGTGAAGTCAAAGTCGTAGATCTTGAATTAGAGAATTCTGGGCGCTTTAACTACGGTGCAATCGGTCCAGATAAGATTCCAGTAATCACGTTGCCCGGAGATCCAATCGCCGCATATGTTGCGATGCAGCTCTTTGTTCGACCAATGATTCGCACGATGCTTGGAGCTAAAGAGGTTTACTGCCCTTCAGTTAAGGCGCGACTTGAAAAAGATTTCAACGGTTCAAATGTGGGCCGAAATTATCTTCTGGCTCAATTAAGCGAAGATAACTCTTCAGTTTCTATATTTAATGAACAAGAGGATTTTGTAAGCCTCGCTGCTGCTAATTCACTAGTCTCAGTAAATGTCGGTGATGGACTTAAAGCTGGTGATTCTGTAACTACGGTCATCCTTCCCAGAATTAAATAATCGATTCAGATGATTGAGTTAACAAACGGCGAAATCACTTTGCGTCCGTTTGCATATGGCGATAAGAAGCAATGGCGCAGAGTTCGAGCGTTAAATCGAGATTGGCTCGAACAGTGGGAAGCTACAGTTCCACGTACCTCTGAGAAAGATCGATTAAAGAGCGCGATTAGCTTTAATAAGATGGTTAAGAGTTATCGCAAAGAGGCGCGTGCCGGTCGATCGTTCTCATTCGGAATCTTTAAGGGGCCGAATCTAATTGGGCAGATAAACCTTGGCGGAGTTATCTATGGAGCGATGCGAGGTGCCCATATTGGATATTGGATTGACCGCAATTTCGCTAACCGCGGCTATATGACCGCTGCGGTAAATATGGTTACAGATTTTGCATTTAACGAATTAGAGCTCCATAGGATTGAGATAAATATTCGCCCTGAGAATGAGCCATCTATCCGAGTAGCTGAGAAATGTGGCTATTTATATGAAGGTTTACGTCCTCGGTACTTACATATCGATGGCGCATGGCGTGACCATCACTGTTTCGTCCGCGAAAATATTGCTATCAAGTAGGGTGTAAATACCCGAAATCGGACATCACAAATACTAACCTTTGGCCATCATGGCTTCAGCGATTATTTATTTGGCGATCATCGGAATGTGGGTCGCCTATTTCTTGCCTCGCTGGATTCATACCCATGATGAGTTCTCTGGAAAATCTGTCGAACGTTACAAGAGCGCACTTCGCGTTGTAGCCGGAGACGCAGAGAGCGCGTACTCAATGGCGATTCATACCGATCTTGATGCGCCTTATAAGCAATCACAAACTTTGATGCGCCGCCGAATTATTTTTGGACTTATATTTTCAACTCTTATTGCGACAAGCGTTGGTGCCACTATGAATTTATTAAATTGGATTTACCTAGCAATTCCAGTTTCAGGTTTTGTTGTTTACCTGGCACATACTCGTCGCACCATTAATCGTGATCGCGTGCAACGTCGACGCATTGAGGGACTGCAACGCAGCACTCAAGGTGTATCGCATGTAAATCTTTCTGAAGTAATTGCACCTAAAGAAGATTCAGAACTTTGGGTACCACTAGCAGAACGCGAAATAACTGGAATCGTTCTATTGCCACAGGGAAGCGCTGCAACACGAAATGTTTGGACACCGAATTCAATTCCAGCACCGACATATGTAAATGCACCTAAGTCTGTTACACCTCGTCGCGTTATTGATTTAACAACTCCAGGTCAGTGGAGCGAAGAGCAAGAGCGTCTGGCTCGTGAAGCGCTCGCAGCAGCAGCGCCAACTGCAGATGAAGTATTCGATCAGCAGCTAGCTGACGAAGCTGCTGTTAAGCGCGATCGCGCAGTTAATAGCTAAATCCAACTACTCCACCACATACGCGCATACCAAGCGTCATATGTGGTTATTGTGCCGGTGAAAATCGGGTAGAAGTAGATAAAGTTGATTGCAATCGCAATAACCGCAAGCGCAATTACATACCTCATTCTTTCATCGTATTCGTAAGCTAATTTCGCTAATAAAACTATGGCCAGAATTATGAATGGTTCAAAAGCGATTGCATAAAATGTAAATACAGTGCGCTTCTGAAAGAAGAACCAAGGTAAGTAACCAGCAATAATTCCTAAGAATGGAATCAGTGAAGCCATATCAAAGTCGCGCATGGCAAAGTTATGTAAATTAACACCGATAAGAAATAGAAGTGCAATTGCGCCAAGCCACCAGAGAATTGGCGTGCCAAGCGCTAATACTTCTTGTGCACAACTCTTGGTGCCGCAACCTTTTGGTGATTCATAGAAGAATGAAGTTGGGCGCCCCATGATGATCCAACTCCATGGGTTAGCTTGATATGAATGGTTCTCTGTAAGTCCGGTATGAAAACCCAACATCTCTTTGTGATAATAAATTAAAGATGAGAAAGGATTTGATTTCGAATTTCGATCCCAGCCAAGTGTTGATGAAAACCAACCTAACCAAGTCAGTACATAAATACCTAGGGAAGTTATTCCGATTCGAATGGTGCGAATCAGATTTCGATTGATAAGAAGTTCAACAATTAAGAAGGCAGCTACGAAGTAGAGTGCGCTCCATTTGCTTCCCATCGCTAAACCTAAATAGATGGCAAAGCGAAGATATTTACCTTTCAGCCATGCATTAACGGATAAGAGAATAAATAGCGTTAAAAAGATATCTAGTAGCGCGGTACGAGACATAACTAGATTAAGTCCGTCGAGCGTCATTAAAAACGCAGCAAGAGTTGCCCATTTATTCTCGTGGAAAATTCTCTGTGCGATACGTGCAGTTAAATAAACAGTTAAAGTTCCAGCAACTGCGACTGCAATTCGCCAACCAAATTCGTGGTTTCCAAAGAGCTTAATTCCAGCGGCAATTAACCACTTTCCAACTGGCGGGTGCACGATAAATTCAGGTGCACCTTTAGTTACTTCTACGCCGTACTTTAAATAGTCACGCGCCCCATCGACATAGTAGATCTCATCGAAGACCAAACCCTTTGGGGTCGATAGGTGGAAGATACGAAGGAGGAAAGCCAAGAAGGTAATGACCATCGTTGGGAACATGAGTAAAGAGTAGATGAGATGATTGCGCACATGAAGTTGCTCCTTGCAGGTGTGCCGCTGGGGAATCCTGGTGATGCTTCTGCGCGCTTAATCAACGCAATCAAGAGCGCAACGATCATTGCCGCTGAAGATTCACGCCGCTTTCAACGGCTCTGCCAAGATTTAGATGCAAGTGCCACCGGCAAAGTCCTCTCTTTCTTCGAAGGCAATGAAGAGGAGCGCACCGAGCAGCTACTCAATGAGCTTAAAAATGGTGCAGAGGTTTTAGTCGTTACTGATGCCGGTATGCCAACGGTTAGCGATCCAGGATTTAAATTAGTTCGCGCTGCAGTTGATGCAAATATTCCCGTCGAAGTTCTACCTGGACCAAGTGCGGTAACAACTGCCCTTGCTCTCTCTGGGCTACCAACTGATCGTTTTTGTTTCGAAGGATTTGTGCCGCGCACTCAAGGCGCTCGTGAGAAGTTCTTTGAGAATTTAAAGTTCGAACCACGCACGATTGTTTTCTTCGAAGCGCCACATCGTTTAATCGAAACCTTAGAAGTTGCAACTCACCTTCTTGGCACCGATCGCAAAGCTGCGCTCTGTCGCGAAATGACAAAGACATATGAAGAGACAGTTCGTGGAAACTTGGCCGACATCCAAAGCTGGGCTAATTCGAAAGAGATTCTCGGCGAAATTACCGTTGTAATTAGCGGCGCCACTGAAGGTGCAAAAGAGAAGAGCCAGCAAGAGATTATTGATGCGGTTAGAAAATTAGAGAGCGTTGGAATGGATAGAAAAGAAGCCATTTCCGCCGTTGCAACTGAGCTGGATCTACCGAAGCGCGAAGTATTCGATGCGATGGTTGCAGCTAAGAACGTCTAATAGAATACTCACATGACCGAAAAGGCTTATTACGTAACAACTCCTATTTATTACGTAAACGATGCTCCACATATTGGCCATGCCTACACAACTGTTGCTGGCGATGTTCTTACTCGTTGGCACCGTCAAAAAGGCGAACCAACTTGGTACTTAACCGGAACTGATGAACATGGTCAGAAAGTTATGCGTACTGCTGATGCCAACGGAGTAGCGCCACAAGCTTGGGTAGATAAGTTGGTCGAAGAGGCATGGCTTCCAAATTGGAAAGCTTTGAATATCGCTAACGATGATTTCATTCGTACAACTTCAGAGCGCCACACCACACGCGTTCAGAAATTCCTTCAGAAGTTAAAAGATGCTGGACATATTTATGCAGGTAAGTTCGAAGGTCCTTACTGCGTTGGTTGTGAAGAATTTAAATTACCTGGCGATTTGATTGATGATAAAGGTCAGAAACTCTGCCCAATTCATAGCAAGCCAGTCGAAACTGTCGATGAAGATAATTGGTTCTTTAAGCTATCTGATTACCGTGAGGCACTTTTAAAGCATTACAAAGAGAACCCAGAAGCTTGTCAGCCTGAAAGCGCACGTAATGAAGTTATCTCTTTCCTTGAAGGCGAAGTCCGCGATCTATCAATTTCACGTTCTACATTTAATTGGGGAATTCCAGTTCCTTGGGATACCAAGCAAGTTGTTTATGTCTGGTTTGACGCGCTACTTAACTATGCAACCGCAGTTGGTTTAGGCGATGAAGATGAAGCTAATTTCAAATCCAAGTGGCCAGCAGATGTGCATTTAGTTGGAAAAGATATTTTGCGTTTCCATGCAGTTATTTGGCCAGCAATGTTGATGGCAGCAGGCCTTCCAATCCCACGCAAAGTTTTCGCGCACGGTTGGTTACTAGTTGGCGGCGAGAAGATGTCTAAGAGCAAGCTAACCGGTATTGCACCAAGTGACATCACAGATCATTTCGGCGTTGATGCATTCCGCTATTACTTTATGCGCGCTATTCCATTTGGAAGCGATGGATCTTTCTCTTGGGAAGATATGGGCGCGCGTTACACCAGCGAATTAGCTAATGATTTCGGCAATTTAGCTTCACGTTTAACTGCAATGATTGAAAAGTATTGCGACGGCGTAATTCCTGCACCTGTCGCAGGTGGCGAGCTAGCAGAACTCTTAACAAAGACAGTTGATACTGCAGATAAAGCGATGTGCGCACTTGATTTCCAGGGCGGCATTTTGGCGATTATGGATTTCTGCAAGCGCATCAATCTTTATGTAACAGAGACCGAGCCTTGGGTATTAGCTAAAGATGAAGCTAATAAGGCTAAGTTAAGTGAAGTTTTATATAACACTGCAGATGGAATTCGCGCCCTCGCAGTATTACTCCACCCAGTAATGCCAGAAACTTGTGAGAAGTTATGGGAGAGCTTGGGTGCAACAACTCTTGGTCCGATTGCAGATCAAAGAATTGCAGATACAGCTAAGTGGGGCGTACTTCCTGCCGGAAGTAAAGTTTCAAAGAGCGCACCGTTATTTCCGCGATTGGAAGATTAATTGGCTGATCGCCATAACCGCGATATTGATCGCCAGCTTGCGCCAACGCCAGAACCATTGAGCGTTAAGGCAATCGATGCGCACGCACATTTAGAAATAGTTACAAATACCGAACCTGATTCACCAGAAGTTAAAGAAGTTATTGATGCGGCGGCAGCAGCAGGTATTGATCGATTAGTTCAAGTTGGTTATTCAGCAGAGCAATCAAAGTGGTGCGTTCGCTTAGCAGAGTTGTATCCAGGAAAAGTTTTGGCAGCTGTTGCTTTACATCCAAATGAAGCGCCAGTAGTTACTGATTTAGAGGCAGATTTAGCAATCATCGCGGAGTTGGCAAAACATCCACGTGTACGTGCAATTGGCGAAACTGGTTTGGATTACTTCCGCACGCCACCAGAGTTACAAGAAGTTCAACGAGAATCATTCCGCCGCCATATTGCAATCGCTAAAGAGAATAATTTGGCTTTAGTTATTCATGATCGTGATGCACACGATGATGTTCTAAAAGTTCTTGAAGAGGTCGGCGCTCCAGAGAAGACCATTTTCCATTGCTATTCAGGCGATTTAGAGATGGCCAAATATTGCGTAGCGCGTAGTTATGTACTTTCGTTTGCAGGCACAGTGACATTTAAGAATGCACCTGCGCTTCGCGAAGCGGTTAAGTACGTGCCAGATGAGCTATTACTTGTAGAAACAGATTCACCATTCTTGGCGCCTTCGCCTCATCGCGGTGCCCTAAATACACCTGCACAGATTGCAAATATTGTTCGATTCATCGCAGAAGAGCGCGGAGTTGATCCAGAACATATTGCAGCAGTTACCGCAGCAAATACCGTTCGACTATTTGGATCATTTGAATAATGTCGCTTTTAGGCGCAGCAGAGATCCGCGAATTAGCGGCGAAGCTTGATTTAAATCCATCTAAAGGTCTTGGTCAGAATTTTGTAATTGATGGCAATACCTGCCAGAAAATTGTTCGCCAGGTAGAGATTTCCAAAGATGATGTTGTTCTAGAAATTGGACCTGGACTTGGTTCGCTTACCTTGGCAATTCTTGAAACAGGTGCACCGCTAATCGCCGTGGAAATCGATAATCGACTTGCTAAGCAACTACCTGAAACTGTTTCACTGCACAACGCTGATGCTGATTTAACAGTGGTAAATAAAGATGCGCTTGATGTGACTGAACTACCTAAAAACCCAACAGTTCTTGTTGCAAATCTGCCTTACAACGTTTCAGTGCCGGTCTTATTAAATCTCTTGGAAAGATTCCCGTCACTTCGCGAAGGCGTAGTCATGGTGCAGGCAGAGGTTGCAGATCGATTAGCTGCAAAGCCTGGCAATAAAGATTACGGAGTTCCAAGTCTTAAAGGCGCATGGTGGGCTGATTTAAATTTAGCGGGAAATATTGCTCGAAGTGTTTTCTGGCCAGTGCCTAATGTTGATTCAAAGTTGGTTTATTTCAAACGCCATGAGCCGTTGGGTTCAGAAGAATTCCGAATCAGAGTATTCGCACTTATTGATGCCGCATTTTCACAGCGTCGTAAAATGATTCGTTCGGCGATGTCATCGGTGTTAGGCGTTAATGCTGAAGCGATTATTGCTGCGGCTGGTATCGATCCAACTTTACGTGGTGAGGCGCTGGACATATCTGCATATACCGCAATTGCTTCCCAGAACTACTAGTCTTAAACCGTGCGTTATAAGTCCGTAGAAGTTCAGGTACCGGCAAAGGTCAACCTGCAATTATCTGTTGGACCTAAAAAAGCAGATGGTTATCACGATGTAGTTACCGTCTTTCAAGCAATCTCTCTTTACGATACTTTGAAAATTAATCGTGGTGAGAAATTTGGACTTTCAATTAAAGGTGATTACACCAATGGAGTTCCGCTAGATCAAAATAATTTGGTTTATAAAGCGGTCGAATTGATGGCAGCTAAATTTGATACAGATACCGCGCTAGATATTGAGATCGATAAGAGCATTCCGGTAGCAGGTGGCATGGCTGGCGGAAGCGCTGATGCTGCCGCAACTTTATTGGGAATCGACCAACTTTATGGGCTTGGACTAACTAAGGATGAACTCTCTGAAGTTGCACGCAATTTAGGGAGCGATGTGCCATTTATGTTGCATGGCGGCACCGCAGTTGGGCGCGGCCATGGCGATGAAATTACTCCCGCGCTATCTCGCGGTACTTATCACTGGGTAATTGCAGTTTCTAGTACTGGCCTTTCAACTCCTGCCGTTTACGGCGAATGCGATCGTTTACGTACTGGTTTGGATATCAAAGCGCCATCACTAAATGATGAATTGCTGCAAGCACTTTTATCTGGCGAATCAACCCGAGTTGGAAAAGCGTTGAGTAACGATCTACAAGCAGCTGCATGTTCTATTCGACCAGCGCTCCGTTTAATTTTGGATACCGGCCAGGAATATGGTGCTTTAGGCGGATTAGTTTCTGGCTCTGGCCCTTCAGTTGCATTCTTAGTTGCAGACGAAGATCACTCACTTGATTTAGCAGTTGCGTTAACTTCAAGTGGCGTTGTTGGAAGTGTTGCACGTGCACAAGGTCCTGTGCATGGCGCAAAAGTTATTTCAGTTAATTAATCTTCGAAGTGAATCGCAAGTTCGCGCAATAGCGCAGCAAGTTCACTCTGTTCGCCTTTATTTAAAACCTTTAACAATTCCCGTTCGCGACTTAATAGATCTTCCATTGCGCTATCAACTGCTTTTGCACCAGCTTTAGTAAGAGTCACCAAACTGCCACGTCCATCACTTGGATCTTGAGTACGTGTAATAAGCCCTAGTTCCTCTAGACGGTCTAAACGATTTGTCATTGTTCCGCTAGTAACCATGGTCTCTTGAATTAATTGACCTGGTGATAATTGATATGGCTCTCCAACGCGGCGTAGCGATGCAAGCACATCGAAACCCCATGTATCTAATTCCGCGAATTCATTACGGCGGGCGATATCTAAATGTTTTGAAATTCGGGTGATGCGAGATAGCACTGCAAGTGGCGAGTAATCCAAATCAGGACGCTCTTTCTGCCACGCAGCTATTAGGCGATCTACTTCATCTTTATCGTTCATTTCCGAACCAACTTTATAGGTGGCCATCGCCCACATATGGAAATAATCTAAATTTTGGCGAAATGCCGCTTATACGGGAGAATACGGGTTCCGCCATTGTGTAGTGGCTAGCACATGGGCCTTTGAAGCCCAGGGTCCTGGATCGATACCAGGTGGCGGAGCCACGGGTATAAACCAATAGAATTACGTTGTGATTAAGCAAGCAATTGTCTTGGCTGCCGGCGAGGGAACTCGCATGAAATCACAAACTCCAAAAGTCTTACATTCAATCGCTGGCCGTTCGTTACTTGGCCACGTACTTCATGCTCTTGAAAGCGTAGATCCAGCAACTGTTCGAGTTGTAGTTGGATCAGGTCGCTAAAAAGTCGAAGCTCATCTATCTGAGATCGCTCAAGATGCGATCGCCGTTTTTCAAGCAGAACGCAATGGCACAGGACATGCGGTTCAGGTTGCGCT
>CAZMDJ010000010.1:0-4646 GCA_964565165.1 uncultured Actinomycetes bacterium
GCTTCCATTTAGACAGAAGAAACGAGGAGCCACATGTCTAACTACTCATTTGAAACTCTGCAGATTCATGCAGGGCAAACACCAGATCCAACTACAGGTGCACGCGCACTTCCGCTTTACCAAACAACTGCTTATCAATTCCGCGATACACAGCACGCAGCTAATCTCTTTGGTTTAGCAGAACTTGGAAACATTTACACACGCATCATGAATCCAACTCAAGATGCAGTGGAACAACGAATTGCAGCACTTGAAGGCGGTGTAGCTGCACTCTTGGTTTCATCAGGATCTGCTGCAACAGCTTTTGCAATTCTTAACTTGGCAGAAGCAGGCGATCACATCGTCTCTTCACCATCACTTTACGGCGGTACTTACAATCTTTTCCATTACACCTTACCTAAATTTGGCGTAGAGGTAACTTTCGTTGACGATGCAAATAATCCAGAGTCATGGAAGAAAGCAATTAAGCCAAATACAAAGGCGTTCTTTGGCGAGACAATTGCTAACCCAAAGAATGAAATTCTAGATATCGCATCAATCGCTCAAGTTGCGCATGATGCTGGGCTACCTTTGATCGTAGATAACACTGTTGCGACTCCATATTTAATCAAGCCAATTGAACATGGCGCTGACGTGGTAGTTCACTCTGCAACTAAGTTCCTATCTGGCCACGGAAATGCAGTTGTTGGTGCGATTGTTGATTCAGGTAAATTCAATTACGCAAAATATCCTGAGCGTTTTAAGAACTTTAATCAACCAGATCCTTCATATCACGGCTTGGTTTATGCCGATGCGCTTGGCGAAGGTTCTGCCTTCGGTGCAAACCTTTCATATATCTTCAAGATTCGTTTAACACTTCTCCGTGATATTGGAGCTGCGGTTGCACCATTTAATGCATGGTTGTTAGCGCAAGGTCTTGAAACTCTCTCACTACGTATCGAACGCCATGTTGAAAATACTAAGGCAGTCGCAGAGTGGTTAGAGAAGCACCCAGATGTAGAGAAAGTTAACTATGCGAGCTTGCCTTCATCTAAGTGGAATGCACTTGCAAAGAAATATGCGCCGAAGGGTTCAGGTGCAGTGCTTTCATTTGAATTAAAGGGTGGCGTTGAAGCAGGTAAAAAGTTTGTGGAATCTCTGAAATTATTTAGCCACGTTGCAAATATTGGTGATGTTCGATCACTTGTAATTCATCCAGCTACAACTACACATTCACAACTATCACCAGAAGAGCAGTTGGCATCTGGTGTGACACCTGGTTTGGTTCGACTAAGCCTTGGCCTTGAGAATATTGTCGATATCAAGGCTGATCTAGAGGCAGGATTTACAGCCGCAAAGGCCTAATTCACGTATTAATACCCCGCTATCACTCCTCGATAGCGGGGTATTAGTTTTTCTGCCCATCTATTAAAGTTGCCCTTCGGAAAGCAAGGAGTAGCAAATGGCTAAGAAGAGTGGTTTCTTCAATTGGGTTGGATACAAAGAAGAGACAGAACCATCTACTTCATCTGTTGACCGCATTCGCGAACTTGAAGCACAGTTGGCTGACCTTCGTTCACGCCGCGATATTCGTTCGCTATCAAAAGAAGAATTTGAAATTCTGGCGACTGAAACTGCAGTAACAATGATTAAGTCTGCGCAGGTACGTGAAGCTAAAGCACAAGCTGCTTCAGATCGTTTAGTTAACCAAACTCAGCGCCAAGCAAAAGATGCTTTGGAAGCTGCGCAAGATAAAGCTCAATCTATTCTTAGCGGTGCAGAAGCACGCGGACGTAAATATCTAAAAGCTGCTGAAGATGAAGCTGCCGAAAAAGTCGAACAAGCTGAGATTGTCGCTGAAGAACTAATTGATCAGAAGAAGCGCGAAGCAGGCGCACTTTTAAATACCGCGCGCCGTGAAGGTGAGCAGATTATTGGCGGCGCAACTCAAGATGTTCTTGAATATCGCCAATGGTTAAACGGCGTTATGGAAGAAGCCGGCCGCCTTTACAAAATTCAAACTCAATCGCTAGATGCTGCGCAAGAAGCAATTCATGCAAGCCGCAATCGACTGGAAAGCGCATATAGTCGTTTAGCTGAGCTACGTAACAATGTTCTTGAAAATATCAAAGAGGATGGCAAGTTAGTTACTAGCCAACCGATTCGCGTAAAGAGCGAACGAACAAAGGCAGCAATTGCAGCGCCAAAGAAGCGTGCGAAAAAAGCTGCACCAGCTAAAAAGAAAAAGTAATAAATGAACACCCCGAAAGGGATTCGTTACATTCCCGCAATTGATGGCTTACGTGCCATCGCTGTAATTGCAGTACTTCTCTATCACTTAGGTTTTGGCTGGATCCCTGGCGGTTTTTTGGGTGTTGACCTCTTCTTTGTTATCTCTGGTTATGTGATTACTCGCCTACTTCTTGATTCAATTCAACGCTCTGGAGGCTTAGATTTACGCGGTTTTTATGCGGGACGAATCCGCAGATTGCTACCGCCGCTGTTATTCATGCTGGTAATCACTGCGATCTTCGTAGGAGTATGGGCGCCAGATTCAATGCGCCGATTTATCACTGATGCCCCTTTTGCAATTACGGGGCTAATGAATTGGTGGTTGGTATTTAAACATCAGGATTACTTTGAAAGCTTCGGTCGACCACCGTTATTGCAACATACCTGGTCGTTAGGTGTTGAAGCTCAGTACTACCTATTTTGGCCACTTATATTGCTATTTGTTTTAAAGGTATTTGGAAAGAAAGTAATTCCTACGGCGGCATTAGCGATCGCATCGTTTTCAGGTATCGCACTCTTTCTTGCATCTATTCGCGTTGATCAAACTTCAAACCAGAGTATTAGCCACGTCTATTTCGGCACCGATACCCACTCAATCGGACTCTTCTTAGGTTCAGCACTTGCAGTTAGTTGGATTCCGCAGAATCTTCGATTGAATATTGAGAAACGTGCCCAAGATTTCATCGACTTCATCGGAGTTTTTGGATTAATCGGATTGCTTGCATCATTTCTCTTTATTCAAGAGGCTGATGCAACTGCATATCGAATTGCATTCCCGTTAGTTGGAATCTTCGGTAGCGCAATCATTATGTCGGTAGTGCATCCCGCTTCCCGTTTCGCTCCGATTTTGCAGCATCCAGTTATGGTTTGGATTGGCGAACGTTCATATGCAATCTACTTATGGCACTGGATTGTTTTCCAAGTAACTCGACCTGCTCAAGATTTAGCAGGGTCTACTTGGGCGCTCTATTTATTTAGAATTCTTGTCGTATTTGCACTTGCTGATATTTCGCAGCGTTGGATTGAAGTACCTGTACGTCATGGAGTTGTCTCAAATTGGTTCCGTGGCATGAAGTACCGCACCAAAGAGGTGCAGCGTCGCCAAAAAGCAACTGCTGGGCTAGCCGCACTTGCACTTCTTGCGACTATTGCAGTTGTAAGCAATAACGCGATTGCAATTGCAGATAGAAATAATCAAGTTGTAAAACAGATGTTTAAAGATGATCAGGTTGCAACCATAAGCAAAGTCGACGGGCTTTGGGTTGTGGGTGATTCTGTAATCCTAGGAATTCGAAACGCCCTTGAAGAAAAGCGTCATATTGGGTTAATTAATGCTCGAGTAGGACGCCAAGCCGGCGAGCTTCTTGATGTTATTAAGCACGATAAATCCAAGATGGTCGGGATGAAAGCGGTCATCAACCTTGGAAATAACAACAGACTTACTTCAGATGAAGTTAGCGCAATCTTCGCTGAGTTAAAAGATCAGCCTCTGGTAGTTGTTGTTAATACTGCCGTCCCAAGAGGTTGGCGCGATGAGAATAATCAATTGATTCAACAAGAGGCTTGGAAATATTCAAACTTTAGAGTTATTGATTGGGCCGCAAAAGCAGAAAACCACCCGGAGTATTTTGCTCCGGATGGCGTTCATTTAATTCCTGCTGGTATCGCAGCTTATGTTGCTGCCATAGCCAATTATTTATAGCTTACTTGTACTGACCTGGAAGTCCGAAGACCTTTCCTTCTGCCTTCTGGCCATCGTTATAAACTGCTGAAATCTTAAATGATGTCCAGCCTTCTGTATCAGTCTTAGTGATGTCGTACTTAGTTACATCTGTACCAACAGTTGCAACTTCGCTGTACGCGCCACCATTTGATGAGAATTCAACGCTGTAGCCCTTAAGTCCATCTGCTGCAGTTGTTGCATTCCAGAAAATTGTTGCGCCATCTGCTGTGTAGTGAGCAACGATTCCAAGAGGTGCAGCAGTTGTTGAAACTGAACCTGATGAAGTTGATTCTGTTGGAGTCGCTTCAGCTGATGGTGATGATGATTCAGTAGGTGTTGCAGTTTCCTTAGTTGTTGAATCTGAACCCTTTGAAAGAACAATCGCACCAAGTGCAAGGATTCCGATAACAACTGCAAGCACAACGCGGTTTGATCCACCCTGCTTCTTAGCAGGTGCAGCTGCTGGCTTTGGTGCAGAAACTGCTGGAGCAGCTACACGTGGTGCAACAGGTGTTGTTGAAACAGAAACTGTTGTTGCTGACGCTTTACGAGCTGGCGCTTTCTTAGCGACCTTCTTAGTAGGCGCCTTCTTTACAGCTTTCTTAGCAACTTTTTTTGCAGGAGCTTTTTTAGCTACCTTCTTAGCTGCAAC
>CAZMDJ010000010.1:4746-22042 GCA_964565165.1 uncultured Actinomycetes bacterium
CTTTCTTAGCAACTTTTTTTGCAGGAGCTTTTTTAGCTACCTTCTTAGCTGCAACCTTCTTAGTAGGCGCTTTCTTAGCTGCCTTCTTTGCTGGCGCCTTTTTAGCAGCCTTCTTAGCAACTTTCTTTGTAGCCACTTTTTCTCCTAATTACTTACCGGAACAATGCTCGAATTTTAGCCGATGATGTATGGCGCAATAGCGCGCATCGCTTTACCACGATGGCTAATTGCATCTTTTTCATCGGCAGATAGCTCAGCGGAGGTGCAATTTAGGCCATCTGGCTGGAAAAGCGGGTCGTAACCAAAACCGCCCGTACCGCTCACCTGATGAATTACCTTGCCGTAGAAGCGACCTTCTTCAACGCGTTCGAAG
This sequence comes from uncultured Actinomycetes bacterium, assembly GCA_964565165.1. GTDB lineage: Bacteria > Actinomycetota > Actinomycetes > Nanopelagicales > Nanopelagicaceae > ZLKRG08. Next base: position 5,120 of record CAZMDJ010000010.1, read on the forward strand.
CCATCTGGTCGAACAAAAGCTGCAACGCAGATGAAATATGCGGTGCGCTTCTCGTCTGGAACATCTTTTAATTCATTTAATAATTTTTCATTATTTGCAGCATCTCCATTACCGGAATAACGAGCAGAGTAAAGACCAGGTGCGCCGCCCAGAGCATCAACGCAAATACCACTGTCGTCTGCAAGGGCAGGCAAGCCGGTTAATTTAGAAATTGTGCGTGCTTTTAATAATGAGTTCTCTTCAAAAGTAGTACCGGTCTCTTCGATATCTCCAATTTCTGGAAATGCATCTAAGCCCACTACTTCTAAATCTTTTGCACCAAGCTCTTCAAGGATTCGTCTAAACTCGACGACTTTCCCGGCGTTCTTTGTTGCTAAAACTAATTTCATGAAAGAGATTTAATCTGCAATTCCGCAAGGTTTGAGCAACCAGATACCGCCAAATCCAAAAGAGAATCTAAAAGTGCACGATCAAATGGTTCGCCTTCTGCTGTTCCCTGCACTTCTATGAACTTACCTGAACCTGAAATCACAACGTTCATATCGGTTTCAGCGCGAACATCTTCTTCATAGCAAAGATCAAGCATCGGTGTGCCATCAATAATTCCAACGCTTACCGCAGAAACTGACTCTTTTAAAACCTTTGCATCTGCTTTTACGTGGCCATTCTTCTTAGCCCATTCAATAGCATCAGCTAGCGCAACATAAGCGCCAGTAATTGCAGCAGTACGCGTGCCACCATCTGCTTGAAGCACATCGCAATCTAAAACGATTGTGTTCTCGCCAAGTGCATGGTTATCAATAATAGCGCGAAGTGATCGACCAATTAAGCGTGAAATTTCTTGGGTACGTCCACCAAGTTTGCCCTTAACGCTCTCGCGATCAGAACGAGTATGTGTTGCACGTGGCAGCATTGAATATTCCGAAGTTACCCAGCCCTTGCCAGAATCTTTTAACCAACGCGGTACGCCAGGGGTAAAGGATGCAACGCAAAGAACACGGGTATTTCCGAATTCAACGATTACAGAACCTTCAGCGTTATTTAACCAATTGCGAGTAAATTTAATTTCGCGTAGTTGATTATTATTTCGACCGTCGTTACGTGGCATTACAGCTCCTGGTGGTGGACTTTGTTTACTTCTGGTCCCAAGAAACGTCGGGCCAAAATTTCGAATTGGTCGGCTTCGCCAGTTGCCAAGAACTCATGAGTTGGCGCGGTGGTTGAATTTTCGCGAAGCAGATTCTTTTCAACTAATACGCGATATAAATCTTTTGCAGTCTCTTCTGCAGATGAAACTAATGTGACACCTTCGCCCATTACATAAGAAATAACACCAGTTAAAAGTGGATAGTGAGTGCAACCGAGCACCAAGGTATCTACCTTTGCATCGAGCATTGGCTGTAAATATTCACGTGCAATCGCTGTGATCTCTGCACCTGATGTTTCACCACGTTCAACATATTCCACAAAACGTGGGCAAGCTTTTGAAGTAATCTCTAATTGAGGCGCTGCAGCAAATGCATCTAAATAAGAACCAGATTCGATAGTTGCATTTGTTCCAATTACGCCAACTTTTCCGCTACGAGTTGCCGCAACCGCGCGACGTGCAGCTGGCTGAATCACTTCGATGATTGGTACTTGGAATCGTTCACGCGCATCACGGAGCATCGCTGAACTTGCAGTATTGCATGCAATCACAATCGCTTTGCAACCTCGTTGGACCAGGAATTCAATAATCTCTAAGGAGAATTCACGCACTTCAGCGATTTTGCGAGGACCGTATGGACCTCGAGCAGTATCGCCAATATAAATAGTTGATTCGTTAGGTAACTGATCGATGATTGCTCGAGCAACGGTTAGACCGCCAACTCCTGAATCAAAAATCCCAATAGGTGCGTTACTCACGCGCGGAATTCTATTAGACCTTCAGATACTTACGAAGTGTGAGCGTAGAGGCAACGATTGAAACCGCTAAACCCGTTAGAAGTAGCCAACCTGATGCGATCCAGACTTCTCCCCAACCAAAGAATTTGGTAAAGGTGAGTAGCGGTGCAATCTTTGAATCAATGACTGACTTAATTCCAGCCAAGAGGCCAGTCGCCAGAATCCAGCCGACAAATGCAGAGAAGACGCCTTCAAGTAAGAATGGCAATTGAATTGACCATGAAGTCGCACCAACAAGTTTCATAACGTTAGTTTCGCGTCGGCGATTAAATGCAGCGATACGTAACGTATTGCTAATTAATAGCGCAGCAGTAAGCACTGAAGCTAAACCAACTGCGAGCGCACCGTTTCGAAGTACGTTAAGTAATTTAAAGAACTTATCAAGGATTGTTCTTTGATCTTGCACAACGTCAACACCAGGACGGCCGGTAAATGCTGAGACCACAACTCCATATTGAGTCGGATCTTTTAATTTAACGCGGAAAGACTCTGGTAGCTGATCTGCAGTTACGTTCTGCGCGATTGCAGAGTTCTTGAATCGTTCCTGAAAATGTGAGAACGCTTCAGCTTGTGATTCGTAATAGACCTTATCTACTACTGGTAGCGCTTGCAGATCCTGCTGGATTGATAGTCGTTGCGCAGCTGTGACTACACCAGTTGAACATGTTGGTGACTCTGAAAGTGAGCTACATAGAAATACTGAAACTTCGATTTTGTCGTACCAATAATCTTTCATCGCCTTCACTTGGGCATTTGAAAGTAGACCAATACCAAGAAGACCTAATGAGATTGCGGTAGTGACCATAACTGCGAAAGTCATAGTTGCGTTACGGCGAAGACCAATACCTACTTCGCTTGCGATAAATCTTGCGCGCATTTAATTACCCCGTATATCCGTAAACGCCACGAACCTGGTCACGTACTACGTGGCCACGATCTAATTCGATAACTCGCTTACGCATCTGATCCACAATTCCGGAATCGTGCGTAGCCATAAGAACTGTTGTGCCTTCGCGATTAATGCGATCAAGTAATTTCATAATGCCGATTGATGTAGCTGGATCAAGGTTTCCAGTTGGTTCGTCAGCAATCAGAATTGGTGGTTTTGTTACGTATGCACGAGCAATAGCTACGCGCTGTTGTTCGCCACCAGAAATTTCAGAAGGTTTGCGGTCACCTTTATCTTCAAGACCCACTAGTTCTAATACTTCAGGAACTTCGCGATCAATTTCCTTTTGAGAATGGCCAAGCACGTGAAGTGCGAAAGCTACATTCTCGGTGATTGTCTTATTAGGAAGTAAGCGGAAATCCTGGAAAACGGTGCCGACTTGGCGACGGAGTTCAGGGACCTTATGGTTTGGAAGAGTATTTAAATCTTTTCCTGCCACATGAATAGTTCCGGTGGTAGGACGCTCTTCGCGAAGAACTAATCGCAAGAATGTTGATTTACCTGAACCGGAGAGACCAACGAGGAAGACGAATTCGCCTTTTTCGATTTCAAGATTTACGTTATCCAGAGCAGGACGCTCTGTACCTGGATAAACCTTGCTGACGTTTTCAAATTTGATCATAACGGGGCAAGTTTAGGTAACTAACTGCTCAATTCCCGATATTTGACCGCTTTTCTCAGCCATTTCACACGCTGAGCATTGAACAAAGGTGATTTATTACGCAGTTCTACGCCAACGAATTCCGGATTCGATGAAATCATCAATTTCACCATTTAATACTGCTTGAGTATTTCCAGTTTCGTGGTCTGTTCGTAAATCTTTAACCATTTGATATGGATGCAAAACATAAGAGCGCATTTGATTTCCCCATGAACCGGAGTTAGTTCCTTTAAGCGCATCAATCTTTGCTTGCTCTTCTTGGCGTCGACGTTCTAATAACTTTGATTGCAAAACTGCCATCGCAGTTGCTTTATTTTGAATCTGCGAACGTTCGTTCTGACATGAAACAACAATTCCAGTTGCCATATGTGTAATTCGTACAGCGGAGTCAGTTGTATTAACGCCTTGACCACCCGGGCCTGATGAGCGATAAACATCCACGCGAATTTCTTTTTCATCAATTTCAATATGATCGCTCTGATCAACAACTGGCACAACTTCAACACCACAGAAAGAGGTATGGCGACGGCTCTGTGAATCAAATGGAGAGATACGAACTAATCGATGAGTTCCCTGCTCAACCGAAAGCGTTCCGTAGGCATATGGCGCGCTAACGCGGAAAGTAGTTGATTTAATACCTGCTTCTTCGCCATATGAAGTTTCTAGAACATCTACTTTGTAATTGTGGCGTTCGCAGTAACGTAAATACATGCGGCTGATCATCTCTGCCCAATCACATGCCTCAACGCCGCCGGCTTCAGAGCGGATTGTTACAAGTGCATCGCGTTCGTCGTATTCACCTGAAAGTAACGTTTGAACTTCTAGCTCACTTAGAACTTTAGTGATTGCATCTAACTCTTTATCTGCATCTTCTAACGCGCTCTTATCGCCCGCTTCTTCTGCTAATTCAAGAAGAACTGGAACATCTTCGATTCGGCGGCGCAGATTTACCAATTTATTAATCTGCGCTTGGGTGTGGCTGAGTTTTGAAGTTACGCGCTGTGCATTTTCAGTGTCATTCCAGAGATCTGGAGCGCCGGCTTCTGTCTCAAGCTTTACTGCATCTTCTTTTAACTTCGGTAAATCTAAAACTTTTTCAATGCCAGAAAGCGTCTGACTTAGGGCAGCAATCTCCCCGTTGTAATCGCGTTCGGCCATGCAGGTAGTTTAGCGTTCAGTCACATCATCCATTAACGCTTGAATCAAACTCTCCTGCAACCAACCTAACCATGTATATACGGCGTAAACAGCTCGTAATGGGTCATCTGGTTTCAATAATTCCAAATGTTCTTGTTGTGAATCTTCAATTTTTAATCGAACACCCAGAGCTAAGCGAATATCGTTCAAGCCGCCGAGCCATGCATTTGCACCTTCATGGTCTAAATCTATTGGTTGATCACCGGCATTAATTAAATTACTTCTAATGGCCATTGAATGGGCACGTTTTTTATCGCGCAATGTCGATTCTGTGTAACGCCTAAATTCAGATGCCGCATCTTCGTCTGCATATGCGTTTGGCAGTAAACGTAGAAGAACTTCATCTTCTGGAGGCGCATCGTGCACGGTTATTCCGACCATTGCAGCAAGTGGATCTTCATGCGCATGATCTACCCGCTCTGCTAATAATTCAATTATCTGTTCGCTTAAATTGATTAATACTTCGCGCTCGGATTCTGAGAACTTTGCTTGATACTCATTCTCTCCGTGGCGCTTAAAACCATTAGGTTCGTTGCTCATTACAACTCTTCTTTGGAGATAGTTGCCCAAAGCCCATATTCGTGAAGACGTTGTACATCGCGTTCCATCTCTTCGCGAGAACCATTTGAAACAACTGCTTTGCCATCATTATGAACTTTAAGCATCAATTCTGTTGCATGTTCCTTGGTGTAGCCAAAGAGTTCCATAAATACGTAAGTTACATATGACATTAAATTAACTGGGTCATCCCATACAACGCATACCCAAAGTCGATCATTACTGAATATGGCCTTCAGCTCTTCATCAAGGTGCGTATTTATTTTGACCATGTCCGAATTTTAACTATCTAATTACAACTGTTACAGACGTTGATTGAGAGCCAGCTGCAGAGACGCGAAACTTCATAAATGGAGCCACGTTAGCCGCATAAGAGAAGGTATATGCGCCATTGGCATCAGTTGAAGTAGACGCCACTTGTGTCCATTTTCCGTCGTATCGCTCAAGGGAAACTGAGATCTGCTTACCTGGGTTAACAACTCCAGATATCGAAATCTTTCCATTTAACGCAGCGCTCGTTGGCGCATTGATTTTAATCTGTGGTTTAACTTTGATGACTTGCTCATTTGAAATTCCTTCAGTGCGCTCCCAGGTGCCGTCACTGCGTAAACGAACACTTTGATTAACACCTAAATAAAGCGGCAATGAAACTTTTCCATCTACTCCCGTAGTTAAAGATGTGATCTCTCTCCAATTCAAATCAGATGCGTTCTTAACTTCAACGTGAATTGGTAGACCAGCTATCGGTTGTTTATCTTGGAGAGTAAATACTCCTGCCAAATTTATCGGCTGCCCATAAGTAAATTCGCTCAAATCACTTGTAACAGTTGAGAGCACTTTATCTGGAGCGATTGAAAGCGCAACATTTCTAATATTTGTCATTGCTTGCTGATCTTCAAAACCAATTGTCCAAGCAACCAAACCACCAAGGCGATATTTAGATACTAGTTGTGCACGTGCTTGATAAGCGCGTGCATCTTGATACCAAGCAGTTCTGGTAGCTACGCAGCTGGTTGCAAGTCCGGTAGAAGTATTTCCGTTATAAGTTTTCTGATAAGTGAAGGTAGCTTCTTGATGCACTTCGTTGTAATTGATAGTTGCGCCATAACCTGCAGCTAAATTAGCTGCGTTACTCATAATAAATGTTGCAGCTTTAGCGCCGGCAACAACAGTTTTAGAAACATCTGCAGGACAGATGCCATCAACTTTAGTTACCCAATCTCTACCGTAACCAGCTAATCCAACAAAAACTTTTGATGCTGGCATTATCGAAACCGCATACTTAACTGTGTTCTCGGTCCATGAGAGAGGGCCGATTGGACCTGGATTAGCAACTGAATAGTCGTAAGTCATGATTCGCAAGCGGTCAATTACTGAAGCTATTTCTGACCACGCATAAACGTAATAACCCTTCTTGCCTGTTGCAGGATCAAGAAGGTAAGGCGTTGTAATTGAAAGGAGTTTTCCATTTGCATGTAACGCAGTACTTAGCTGTTTAACAAATGCAACCCAAAATGGTTTTGTTTTACTCCAACTTGTATTTCCATCAACAAAGGCAAAGCCTTCAAAATCCAAATCGATACCATCAAAATTATTCTGCATTACCAAATCATTAATAACTTTAACGGCAGCACTTCTACCTGTCTCCGTTGAAAGCAGATTTGATAACACCAATTTATCTGTGCCATCTGTAATAGTTGGAATAATTGTTAACCCAGCTGCCTTTATACTTGCCAGAGGCGTTGCAATTGGAGTACTCGGATTTGCCGGCGTATAAAGATCGGTAATACTCGCTTTGGTGCCGTTGTATTTAAAGGTATACCAAAATGGCATCACCTCTCGCATCAAGTCTGCATTGTTAAGCGCTGCTGGAAGCGAAGTCTTCATTGAATAATAAGGAATCCACCCGCTATAAATCTTGCGCGGTTGTGGGTTCTCTGCAATCGCAGGGGTTATAGAGAGCGCAATTAATGCAGCTATTGCTGTTGCTCTCTTTAACATAAGTGGCAGTTTACTTTTATAGGTAGAATTATCTAATGAAGGACTTACTACGTACCGCGGATTTATCGCGCGATGATGTCGAATTACTGCTAGAAACCTCGGCAAAGTTCGCTGCATCACCACTTTCAGCGTCAGATCAACTACGCAATAAGTCAGTAGCGATTTACATGACTAAGCCTTCTACTCGAACCCGCCTAGCTTCTGAGACTGCAACTGCTCATTTAGGTGGAACCCCAATCTTTCTTCGCGGAGATGAACTTCAATTAGGTCGCGGCGAAACAATTTCAGATACTGCAAAAATCATCAGTGGATTCTGTGATGCGCTAATTATTCGCACATATAAGCAATCAGATGTTGATGAGCTTGGTGCAAACGCATCTATCCCTGTAATCAATGCGCTAACTGATGATGATCATCCAACTCAATTACTTGCAGATTGGATCACCATTCGCGAAGTATTTGGAAAAGATATTTCTGGCCGAAAGTTCTCTTACTTTGGCGATGGCAACAACATGACTCATGCTTGGTTAATCATGGGTGCGATCATGGGTGCGCATGTTGTCGCTGCAACTCCAGATGGAAAATGGGCACCAGATGCAGCTGTTGTTGCTCAAGCAAAAGAGATTGCTAAAAAATCTGGCGGCAGCGTTGAATTAACAAATGATCCAATTGCCGCAGCTAAAGATGCATCGGTTGTTTACACAGATGTTTGGATGTCTATGGGCGATCCAGAATCAGAACGCAATGAGAAGATGCAAGTGCTAGCACCTTTTACTATTACAGAGTCTCTTATGTCACATACTGCAAAAGATTCAATTTTCATGCATTGCTTACCTGCGCATCGCGGAGAAGAAGTTGATGCAAGCGTAATAGATGGCGAAAAGTCAGTTATTTGGCGCGAAGCTTTTCATCGTCGCACCACAATTCAAGCGCTCTTGTATCACTTAACTCGCGGTGAATTAAAGGGTAATAACTAGTAACTGCACCTTTCGCTGAGTACATTTGCTTCATGCGTGTCGCAGTTCCTAAAGAAATCAGGGCTGGAGAGAAGCGTGTAGCGCTAGTTCCAGACGTCATCAGTAAATTCACCAAACTCGGCTATGAAGTCGTTATCGAAAGTGGTGCAGGCATCCATGCACAAGCCACTGATAAAGACTACGAAGCTGTTGGTGCAAAAATCGCAAGTGAAGTTCTGAAAGATGCAGATGTTGTTCTTTCAGTACAGCCACTAACACCAGAACAAGCAGGATCCTTGAAAAAGGGCGCGGTAACAATTTCATTCTTATCGCCAACAACTGCGGTTGAAAATATCGAAGCTCTTGCGAAAGCAGGAGCTACTTCTTTTTCTATGGAGTTAGTTCCTCGAATTTCTCGTGCTCAATCAATGGATGCACTTACATCTCAAGCGCTCTGCGCAGGTTATAAAGCAGCTTTGATGGGAGCGGAGTTAAGTCCGCGCTTCTTCCCATTGCTTATGACAGCCGCAGGCACAGTTACACCAGCGCAAGTACTTGTACTTGGCGCAGGCGTGGCAGGTTTGCAAGCTATTGCAACAGCTCGTCGACTTGGTGCAGTTGTTAGCGCATATGACGTTCGCCCTTCATCTGCCGATGAAGTTAAATCAATGGGCGCAACGTTCATTGAATTGGAATTGGAATCACTGGCTGGTTCTGGCGGCTACGCAAAGGAAATGACAGCTGAACGCACAAAGCAGCAACAAGATCTCTTGACCCCTTACATTGCGAAATCAAATGTAATCATCACAACTGCTGCAGTGCCGGGACGCCCAGCACCACGACTTATGACAAAGGCAATGGTTGATGCAATGGCACCTGGATCGGTAATCATCGATCTAGCTGCAGAAACAGGCGGCAATGCCGAAGGTTCTGTTGCCGGAGAGACTGTAGTTACAGAAGGTGGAGTAATTATTTGGGGCGGAAAAGATGTCCCAAGTTCATTGCCATTCCATGCTTCTAGTTTGTATTCACGCAACTTGCTGAACTTATTGACTCTTATAACTGTCCCTGAAAAGGATGGCGAAAAAGTAGCATTAAATATCAATTTTGAAGATGAGATTGTTACCGCTTCTGCGTTGACACATAACGGTTCAAGGAGAAACTCATGAGCAATGGTTTAGCGCTATTAGCTATCTTTACGCTTGCGGTTTTCGTTGGTTTTGAAGTGGTTTCGAAAGTCTCCACAACATTGCACACACCGCTGATGTCAGGTGCAAATGCGATTCACGGAATTATCTTGGTTGGTGCGATTCTGGTCGCAGGTCACGCAGATGGCGGACTCCAGCTGGTACTTGGCGTGCTGGCAATCGTTCTTGCAACAATCAACATGATCGGCGGTTTTGTTGTAACCGACCGAATGCTTGAGATGTTCAAAGGAAAGAAATAATGAGCCGTAATCTTTATGACTTACTCGGACTAATTTCTTCCGTTGCATTTATTCTGGCTCTTAAGGGGCTATCACATCCAAAGAGCGCTCGTCGCGGGAACTTAATTGGCGCTGCAGGTGCAGGCGTTGCAACATTCGTAGTCTTCTTCTACAAAGAAGATGGCGAAGGTTTACATAACCTTCCATTAATTCTTGGTGCGCTATTAGTTGGTATCGCAGTTGGTGTTCCTGCAGCTCGCATGGTGCAGATGACTCAGATGCCGCAGATGGTTGCGCTATTTAATGGTGTTGGTGGTGGCGCAGCAGCATTGGTTGCGATCGTCGAATACCTAAACCTTGGCGATACCGCTTCTACTCTTGCAGTAATTGCGACTGTATTTACCGTTGTGGTCGGCTGCATCTCGTTTAGTGGTTCTGTAATTACTTTCTTGAAACTTCAAGAGTTAATGACCACTCGCCCAGTTATCTTCCCAGGTGGACGATTTGTAATCGCCGGAACGCTAATTGCAATCATTGCAAATGCAGGGCTTGTTATTAAGGATGGCGGAAACACCATGCTTGAAGTACTTGCTGGACTTTCATTGCTATTTGGTGTGCTCTTTGTGCTTCCAGTTGGTGGCGCAGACGTTCCAATTGTTATTTCATTGTTAAATGCATTTACTGGCCTAACAGTTGCAGCTAGCGGTTATGTTCTAGAGAACATCTTGCTTATTGTTGCTGGAACACTTGTTGGTGCATCCGGAACAATTCTTACTCGCTTAATGGCAGAAGCTATGGGCCGTTCACTATTTGGCACGTTATTCGGTGCGTTTACTGCAAAAGCTGTTGCTGGTGCCGGAACTCAAGAAGAGCGTCCAGTGCGTAGTGGTTCACCTGATGACGTTGCGATCTTGCTTAACTATGCACGTCGCGTAGTTATTGTTCCTGGTTACGGCTTAGCTGTTGCACAAGCGCAACACACAATTCGTGAAATGGCCGATCTACTTACCGCAAAGGGAATCGATGTCGCTTACGGCATCCATCCAGTTGCAGGACGTATGCCAGGACATATGAACGTATTGCTAGCTGAAGCAAATGTTCCTTACGAACAGTTAAGCGAAATGGAAGAAGTTAATCCAACATTTGGCCAGACAGATGTGGCGTTAGTTGTTGGTGCAAACGATGTTGTTAACCCAGCTGCAAAGACCACACCTGGTGCTCCGATTTATGGAATGCCTATTCTTGATGTTGATCAAGCAGCAAACATCATCTTCTTAAAGCGTTCAATGAGACCAGGTTTTGCTGGTATCGAAAACGAACTGCTTTATGATCCAAAGACAACTTTGTTGTTCGGCGATGCTAAGGCATCATTAACAAAGGTAGTTAGTGCGCTAAAGGCGCTTTAATTCTCTTGCAGAGTGGTCGGTGCGTTATGTAAATCAAGTACATCTCCCCGACCACTTGCTATTAAAGAATTGACTGTATTCCCGCAATCAAACGATCGATGTCTTCTTTGATCGAATATGGAGCAAGACCTGCGCGTAGCGCACCACCATCGCCTAATCCAAGTTTGTGTGAAGCTTCATATGCATAGAAATTATGGCAAGGTGCATTTACTTTTGCAGATGCAAGGTGTTTGTAAATATCAACACCGTTTTTTCCTTCGAAACAAAAGTAAAGAGTTGGGGTGCGATGTTTAGCGTGGCCATAAGTTTTTACACCTGGCAGCGCCTTAATTTGCGCTTCCATATATTCAAATAGTGGATGCTCGTAATCTTCCAAATCTGCCATTGATTTAACAATACGTTCGCGACGTGAACCAGTTGCTTCGTGATCCATTCCGGCAATGAAATCAATTGATGCGGTTACGCCCGCCATGATTTCGTATGGAAGTGTTCCAAATTCAAATCGTTCTGGAACAACCATTGTTGAAGGGGCCAATTTGTCATTTTTGATTGAATCAAGAAGCGCAGGATCTGCAACCATGGTGCCGCAATGAGGGCCGAAAATCTTGTATGAAGAGAAACCAATAAAGTCTGCGCCAATTGCTTTGAAATCAATGGCTGCATGTGGCGTTAAATGAACTGCATCAACCAAAAATAGCGCGCCAACGCTGTGAACTGCTTTTGCAATTGCAGCAATATCAGGGCGAGTACCTAAAGTATTTGCCGCGCCTGTACAGGCAACAAACTTTGTCTTATTTGTTAAAAGTGAAGTGATTGCTTCAACTGGCAATTCAGCAGTTTCAATATCAAATTCTGCCCACTTAACGGTTGCACCTTTAGCTTCGGCTGCTTGTACCCATGGACGAATATTCGAATCATGATCGATTCGAGTGACGATAATTTCATCGCCCGGTCCCCATGACTTAGCTAAGTTTCGTGACATGTCGTAAGTTAATTGAGTCCATGAGCGACCATAGATAACGCCCTTAGGATCGCAATTTAGTAAATCTGCAACTGCTTGACGATAATCTTGAACGCACTTCTCTGCGTTCTGTTCGGAGAGTGTTACCGTGTTTCGATTAGATGTTGGTTGAGTGATTGCTTTAGCAATTGCTTCTCCGACGCTCTTTGGAACTTGCGATCCACCAGGTCCATCAAAGAATGCGATTCCTGAATCAAGTGAAGGGAACTCTTTGCGAATGCGATTAACGTCGTATGCCATGAAGAGAAGTTATCCTCCAAAAGAGAAAAGCGCCACGAAATGTGACGCTTTTCTACTGCTTTGGTGGTAGATGAAGGATTTGAACCTTCGAAGGCAGAGCCGGCGGATTTACAGTCCGCTCCCATTGGCCGCTCGGGCAATCTACCGTTAAGCGGCGTAAGGTTATCAGGGACAGCGATTAGGTAAAAATCGGGCTAAATTAAGAATAAATCTTTGGCTTTTTCGACGGCTTTTTCGCGACCATCAACTTCAAGCTTCCTATAGATATTACGAAGATGTGTCTTCATAGTGTTCATAGAAACATGTAAAGATCCAGAGATTGAACTTATCGGCTTGCCGGTCGAAAGATGTCTAACTATTTCAAGTTCTCTATTAGTCAACGGCACCGGCAACCCTCTTTGAGATTTAGATTCATTAAATCGAATACGCTCTGCAATCTGAGAACCCATGTATTCCAGATATGGGGTTGGGCGCTTTGAGATCGCCTTCAAAATTATGTCAAAGAGGCGATATTGTCTAAGAATAAATTCGACTTGTCCTGTCTCCTCAGAAAGATTCAACGCTTGAGAAATGTAATCGACCGCAATACTCTCTTTATCAGAATAATATTCAGATAAAGCCACTAACTTGTATATCTTTTCTCGTGGAGCTTCGTCAGGGAGTGCATCAAACCATGCTTTCATGTCACGGCCAGACCATTCATCTTTTAGAGCTCTAATCTGTTGCGCCATGATTAAGTTAGGAACTCTTTCAAGCAACACTTCCATTCGCTCAACATCTTTCAATAAATGTCTTACATATAATTCATTTATATCTGGAATGAAATGCAATTCGTGAGAAAAGTTAAAAGTTAAGAGTTTTTCTCGCTCTTCTCGTACGATTTCCAATGCTTCTGTTAATTTATTTGCCAGAGCGTAGTCTCTAGATAAATATCCATCTGCAAAGAAATACCAAGGCCACTGAGAGAACTTCTCTGCTAATTCTTTAATCTCTTCAAACATCGCTAGAGCTTCTTTGTTCTTCGCGCCAGCCAGTTTTGCACGAGCAATCACATACATAGAATCCAGCGGAGCCATTAATCCGGTGTAATTATTCTGATTTGCTATCTCTAAATTGGTAGAAGCGATTTTGGCAGCCTTTAGAAAATCGCCTCGCGCCATTAAATTCATGGCTGTTACCGAGTTAATTAAATAAAGCGCATTTACGCCATGAGTATTCGCTTTATATTGCGTAATTTCGAAATCAATCTTTGCTAAACGATCAAATTCATCAAGTATTAGCGCCTTTTGGGCAGTTAGCCTTAAGACATCTAAATATTCTCCTTGTTCTAAATTTGGATTATCACGATGGCTCGTCAGGAAAGAGAGCGCTGATTTATCTAGCTCTTCGAATCTGCCAAATGCAAAGCTGATGTGAGCGCTAGCTAAAGCTGTTGCTTCATCAATGTAATTTTCATCTTTGGTGCCTTTAAATTTAAATTTTAAAGTTTCTAATTTCGCCTCAGCGCCTATGAAATCGCAAGCGACTAGATAGGCCATTAAATCCAAAACTTCAGCTGCTGCTACACGAGTTGGATCTTTGGTTAATACAGTCTGACCATATTGACGCAAATCATCAGAGCGCATTTGAAATGCCATTTCGCGGAGTTCGACGTGTGGAGCCATGTGCTAAGGGTGATGCAAACGCTCACCCTTTAACTACCAAAAGAGGGTGAGAATGGGTGGTGACTTTAAATTAAGCCAAGCTCCTTAGCTCGCTTTACCGCTGCAGTTCTAGAGTCAACTTCCAGCTTCTTATAAACATTTTTAAGATGGGTCTTCATGGTGTTATTTGAAATATGCAATTGAGAAGCCAACTTGGCCACTGTATTTCCTGTTGCCAATCGACGGACAATATCGATCTCGCGCTTTGTAAGTTGAACAGAAGAATCTGCCCCTTCAATTGCAGCAAGTGTTTGTGCTCGAATTGCGCGAGCTAAATTTTGGGTATAAACAGTAGGGCTTTCATCTGCAACAGTAAGAATCAAATTTTTGACGGCTTCTGGATATGTAAGGAATCCATAGAAGTAGCCGTTGTTATTAGCCAATTTGAGCGCTTCTCTAATATGTCCCATTGCAACTGGAGGGCGCGAAATATTGGCCTGCGCCATGTACATCTCTTTAATAACCAGATCATATGTGTTCTTAATTTCCATCTTTTCAAGCGCTTTGAAGTCAGCAGCTTTATCCATCAAAGTAGCTAAACCAAAAGCAAGACGCTCTTTTGTATGGCTATTAGGCAATTCATCAAGCAATTTCTTCGCGCCCACCAAATCTTGTGAAATCGTACTTGAGAGAATTTCATGCAGATTAAGACCGTATTGGATATGTTTTCCGTGGCTACCTACATCTAAGTAATTTCGAGCATTACGGAAAATTGCACGACCCTCTTGCAGATGACCTTTATGGATGGCTAAGAGTCCACGTTTTCCTTCGAATGAGAAGAACCAAGGCAATTGGTTGAAATCGGCTGCCAACTTCGAATACTCTTCAACAAGCTTGATTGCGGAATCTATTTCACCAAGTTCTAATTTGGTATGCGCTGCAATATAGGCGCTTTCAAATGGGATATGAATTCCAGATAGCCCAAGCTCTTTAGCTTGATACATAGCAAAGTGCGCGTATTCGAATGCTTCTGCAAATTTACCATTATTGAAGTTGATCATCGCTTTCATACTTGGAATAAACACCTTGCGACAGCTAATTTCTGAGTTCTCAGCCATATTTTCTATCAATGCCCAAATTTCAGCGGCGATATCATCTTCATCAATCATAAATGCAGAGAGAATAATTGGGCGCAAAACATATTGTAGGCGATATGCCTCGGGATCCTGTTTTAAATACTCTTTGAGATTAAATTCTTTCCAAGAATTTAGACACTCTTCAAAATGTCCTGTAACAAAATTGATCCAATTCTGGAGAATCTGGACTTCGAAAGTTAAAGCTGGGTTCAATTCACCGCTATCACGAAGCGCTTTCTTGAAAATCTTTGCATTGGTTATATTGCCGACAGATAAATTGGCATAGGCTTGCATTAGTAGGCCATAACGTTCATCATTATTATTAAATTTGATGAAAGTCGGGATGCTTCGGTTGAGTAATTCGAAATTTGCAGAATAAAAGAGCGAATCTCTATGTTTCGAGAGAATTTCCTCAGCAAGCTTATGGTTGCCAATTGTCATATAGATTTCAGCGGCATCTAATGCTCGATTAGCACCTTGCAGACGATTAGCCGTGGCGCTGGCTACCTCTTTGAATAGCTTTTCATCGCCGGCTAGCTCTGTTCTCAAGTGGTTCTTTATTAGAGGATTGATTTCATATTCAGTAACTGCATCTGAACTCTTACTTAAAAAGAGGCCACTTTTAGAGAGTTCGTTGAGAATTTCACCAGTTGTAGCGAGCCCAGTAATGGTCTCTGCATCCTTCTGGTTGAAATTATTAATTAACGACAACTTAGTTAAGAAGAGTTTAATTTCTGGCTTCAAACTACTAACTGCAATTTGAACAACCTGGCTTCCGCCGTCTAATTTTGAAAAATCAATGTTGCCCTTAGCTAATTCTGAAACTAGATAATTGATTCCAGCTGGCCAGCCATTTTGGCTACTTATAATTTTCTTAACACGCGGTTCGTTGCAATCTAAATTTGAATTATTGCAAATAATCTTTATTTCTTCTTCGGTAAAACGAAGATCTGTACTATTGAGAATTGTAAATGAATCGAGTTCAGCAGCTCTAGCAAAAGAAGCTTGTGGTAAGTTTCTTAAGGTAGCGAGTTGGTGAACATTCGTTGGAATGTTGTTATGCCAAATTTGATTAATTCCGATTGCATCTTTAGATAGCAAATTTGAGTTTTCAAAAACAAAATAAACGGTCTTCTTAATACTCGAAATTTCGTTGATGATTCGAATTGTGGTCTCGTTGAGATCGAATTCATGGTTGATCAACTCTTCTGCCCAAGGAGCGAAATTAGGATGTACGCGTCTTACGGCGCAGATAATGTGAAATAGAGCCACACGAGGTGTATCGCTTGGATCAGCGCTATACCAACAGACATTTCCATCTAAGTGAGATGCCCACTGCGCTGCCAACGCGCTCTTTCCATATCCTGCAGGTGCGATTGCAAGAATTGTTCTTGGCGCAGATTTATCAAGCATTGCTATTAAATGCTTACGAAGAATCGAACTTGGCGCTGGCGTCGGTGGAGTGATGCGTGTAAGCGATACGCCAGGTAAGAGATTCACCCCCTGATTCTGCAGTGGGTGATACTGCTAAAGCAATTTACTTCGAATCACCCTTAATCTCGTCTAAGCGTGCCAAAGATTCAACACGTTCAACCTTATGGTCGACGATAGGTGAAATATAAGAGAGGCCAGGTTCGTGAATTAGCCCTGTCGGAACCTCAGCCAATTCAGGTACGTACTTACGAATGTAATCGCCTTCAGGATCGAACTTACGACCCTGTTCTGTTGGATTAAAGACTCGGTAATAAGGCGATGCATCCGTTCCGCAACCTGCGGTCCACTGCC
>CAZMDJ010000011.1:0-21633 GCA_964565165.1 uncultured Actinomycetes bacterium
GTGATCCGCGCGAGTACTCACTCAAAGAAATTGCCAATCCGGAAGGAGAGGAGCGCTAAATGAATCCGATTAATTATCTTTACGTCGCATCACTGCTCTTCACTATCGGTGCGGTTGGCGTTGTAGTTCGTCGCAATGCAATCGTGGTTTTCATGTGCGTTGAATTGATGCTTAATGCAGCAAACCTCGCATTCGTAACTTTTGCTCGTATCAATGGCAATCTTGAAGGTCAGATTGTGGCCTTCTTTACGATGGTTATTGCTGCTTGCGAAGTAGTAATTGGTTTAGCGATTATCGTGACGATTTATCGCTCCCGTCGATCTGCATCTGTTGATGATGCAAGTTTGTTGAGTCGATAAATGATTGGTTACCTAATTGGATTGCCGTTATTCGGCGCAGCTTTCCTTCTACTTGGCGGTCGTCGCACCAACAAGTGGGGACACCTTCTAGCAACCGGACTTTCAGCTTCATCATTCGCACTTGGTTTGAAGTTATTCAACGATATGTTGGCGCTTCCAACCGAAGAGCGTGCAATGAGCCAGAAGCTATTTACCTGGATTCACGTTGGTGGTTTCCATGTAGATGCTGGTTTACTGCTTGATCAGCTCTCAATCTGTTTCGTGCTTTTGATTACCGGTGTCGGAACTTTGATCCACATCTACTCAATCGCTTACATGTCGCATGATCTTGATCGCCGCCGCTTCTTCGCATACTTAAATCTATTTATCTCTGCGATGTTGCTACTTGTACTTGGTGATTCATACTTAAATCTTTATGTAGGTTGGGAAGGCGTCGGCCTTGCTTCATACCTATTGATCGGCTTCTGGAATCAGAAGCCGGCATATGCAACAGCTGCAAAGAAAGCTTTCGTCATGAACCGTATTGGTGACATGGGTCTTTCATTTGCAATCATGATCGCATTCGTAACTTTCGGCGCAGTCTCATTTGATGCAATCAAAGAGCATGCACATCACGCATCAACAGGTGCGCTAACTGCAATCGGAATCATGTTGCTAGTTGCAGCGACCGGTAAGTCTGCGCAGTTCCCATTACAAGCTTGGCTTGGCGATGCGATGGCAGGTCCAACACCGGTATCTGCGCTGATCCACGCGGCGACCATGGTTACCGCAGGCGTTTATCTAATTACTCGCTCTAACTTCATCTTCGATCTTGCACCAAATGCACAGACTGCCGTTGCAGTAGTTGGCGCAATTACTTTGTTGTTCGGAGCTCTTGTCGGTACCGCAAAAGATGACATCAAGAAGGCGCTTGCTGCCTCAACGATGTCTCAGATCGGCTACATGATTTTAGGCGCGGGCCTTGGCCCAGCTGGTTATGCATTTGCAATCATGCACCTACTTACACACGGCTTCTTCAAAGCCGGAATGTTCCTTGGTGCAGGTTCCGTAATGCACGGAATGAACGATGAAGTAAATATGCGCAAGTACGGCGCACTTCGTAAGTTCATGCCAATTACAGCGATCACATTTGGACTTGGTTACTTAGCGATTATTGGTGTTCCACCATTCGCTGGTTTCTATTCAAAAGATAAGTTGATTGAAGTCGCGCTAAATGCAGGTGGCGCAAAGGGATATCTATTAGGTGGCGCAGCGCTTATCGGCGCAGCGATTACCGCTTTCTATATGTCTCGCGTTGTAATCCTTACCTTCTTTAGCAATAAGCGTTGGGATGACAATGCGCATCCACACGAATCTCCAATTTTGATGTGGCTACCAATGGCAATTCTTGCAATTGGTTCTGTTGCATCAGGTTTCCTATTTACCAAGGGCGATGCGCTACAGAATTGGTTGGAACCAGTAGTTGCTGCGCATGCTGAACATGCTGAGCACCATGAACTACTTCCTCCAATGACAGTTAGTTTGATTGCACTTACCTTGGTAGCGCTCGGAGTTGGTTATGCGATTCTCAAGTACCGTGCAGAATCAAATCCAAATACTCCAGAGAATGTTTCAATCTTTACACGTATTGCGCGTAGAGATTTGATGCAGGATGCATTTAACGAAGCGGTATTTATGCGCCCTGGCCAAACACTTACCAACTCATTAGTTGCAGTTGATGAATATGTCATCGATAACGCAGTTAATAAAGTTGGTGGGGCAGCAGTTGGTTCAGGTCAGTTGCTTCGTAAATTGCAGACCGGCTTTGTTCGTAGCTATGCCGCAATGATGTTGCTCGGTGTAGCCCTTCTACTTCTTGCAATCTGGGTGGTAACTCAATGAGCTTCTTGACCGTAATGGAATTGCTACCGCTAGTCGGCGCAGCACTTATTGCAACAGTAAGCAAAGAGAAGGAAGAACTAACTAAGAAATTAGCTTTCGTAACAACTTTGGTCGTTGCAGTAGCTGGCATCTTCTTAGCGCTTGGCTTTGATCGTAATGATGCAGGTCTTCAATTCGTTGAAAAGCGCGATTGGATTCCAGCGTTTGGAATCAATTACGCGGTTGGTATTGATGGCATCGCACTAGTACTAATTCTGATGTCAGTAATTCTTGCGCCAATCGTGGTTCTTGCAGGATGGAACGAAGCAACTGGTGGTCGCTGGTCAGTAAAGACTTTCTACATTTTGATTCTGGTTCTAGAGACCATGATGATCGGTGTATTTGCAGCTACCGATGTCTTCTTGTTCTACGTATTCTTCGAAGCGATGTTGATTCCGGTCTACTTCCTAATTGGTGGTTACGGAACCGGACAGCGTTCACAAGCAGCGGTTAAGTTCTTGCTTTACAGTTTATTCGGCGGACTTTTAATGTTGGCTGCAATTATTGCGCTTTATGTAATCGCTGGTCCTCAAGTAGGACATACCTTCGATATCGGAGCGCTATCTACTCTTCAGATCTCTGAATCAACTCAGAACTGGTTATTCCTAGGATTCTTTATCGCATTTGCGATTAAGGCTCCGCTATGGCCGTTCCACACTTGGTTGCCTGATGCAGCAAATGCGGCAACACCTGGCACCTCAGTATTGCTACTTGGCGTACTGGATAAGGTCGGAACCTTCGGAATGATCCGTTACTGCTTAACTCTTTTCCCCGAAGCAACTAAGAATTTCACTCCAGTGATCTTGGTGCTCTCAGTAATTTCAATTATCTACGGAGCTTTCCTTGCAATTGGACAACGTGATATCAAGCGATTGATTGCATTTACCTCAATCTCTCACTTCGGATTTATCACTATGGGAATCTTCGCAATGACTTCACAAGGTCATAGCGGAGCAACTCTTTATATGTTTAACCACGGCTTCTCAACAGCTGCGCTATTCCTAGTTGCAGGTTGGATGATTTCACGCCGCGGTTCTTCAACAATTGCAGAGTTCGGCGGACTTCAGCGCGTAACTCCAGTTATGGCTTGGTCTTTCTTCTTAGCTGGAATGTCATCACTGGCTCTGCCAGGTATGTCTAGCTTCGTAAGTGAATTCCTGGTTCTAGTTGGAACATATACCCGCTATCCAGTGGCTGCGATTATCGCAACCTTCGGAATCGTGCTCGCTGCGCTTTATATTTTGATTCCAGTGCAGAAGGCGCTTCATGGTCCAACCACTGCCGGCAATGAGAACCTATCTGATCTAAATCTTCGCGAGAAGATTGCGATTGCACCAGTAATCGCTGTAATCGTGGCACTTGGATTCTTCCCAGCACCGCTACTTAACATTATTAATCCAGCAGCGGAAGCAACTATCTCTGCACTTGGATTTAACGATCCAACGCCAACTATTGAAACAATGGGAGAGCACAAATGAGCGGCTTCATTGCGCCAGTTTTAAATTACACACTGCTTGCGCCAATCTTGATTGTCCTTGCAGGTGCGCTAATTGGCGTGCTGATTGAGGCTTTCGCATCTCGCGAAAAGCGCGCATCACTTCAACTTCCAGTAACTCTAGTTACCTTGGTGCTTTCTTTAGTACAAGTAATTCGAATTAAGGGCAGCGAAGCGATGGATGCTGCAGGCGGATCTGTTGTTTATGACGGAGCAGGTTTCTTAATTCAACTCTTCATCTTGATTATTGCAATTCTCGGAACTCTGCTACTTGCAGATGAGAAGAACTTCACCGCAGTGGCATCAGCTCTTCCAGGTTCAAAGGAAGAGATTGAAGCATCTGCTGCAGGTCTTCGCGTGACTGAGGTTTATCCACTATTCCTCTTCACCATTGCGGGAATGTTGCTCTTCCCAATTTCAAGTGACTTGATCACACTCTTCGTGGCACTTGAAATGCTCTCATTGCCACTTTATTTGATGACCGGACTTTCACGTCGTCGACGTTTAATGTCACAAGAAGCAGCGCTTAAATACTTCTTACTCGGTGCATTTGCATCAGCATTCTTCCTATTTGGCGCGGCATTCCTTTACGGTTCATCTGCATCAATTACTCTTGGTGGAATTCGCCAAGCTGTAGTTGGCGGAACTGGCAATAACGTCTTCTTATTAATCGGAATCGTCTTTGTATCAGTTGGTCTGCTATTTAAAGTTGGCGCTGTTCCATTCCATGCATGGACACCAGATGTTTACCAAGGCGCACCAACTCCAATTACTGCATATATGGCAGCAGCTACCAAGATTTCAGCTTTCGGTGCGATGCTACGTATTTTCTACACCTCATTCGCAAATGCTGAATGGACTTGGCGCCCAATCATTATGGTGATTGCAATCGCCACAATGGCGCTTGGTTCATTAGTTGCAATTGCACAGCGCGATGTAAAGCGTATGTTGGCTTATTCATCTATCGCTCACGCAGGTTTCCTACTTGCTGGCGTATATGCACTTAGCTTCAACGGTTTAAGCGCTTCAATCTTCTACCTAGCAACATATGGCCTAACCACTGTTGGCGCCTTTGCGATTGTTACTTTGATTCGTGATGCAAATGGTGAAGTTACAGATCTAAATCGTTGGGCAGGTCTTGCAAAGCGTTCACCACTTGTGGCAACGTTATTTGCAACTTACCTACTTGGTTTTGCAGGTATCCCATTAACTGCAGGGTTTATCGGAAAGTTCTCAATCTTCTCAGCTGCATACGAAGCAGGTGGCAAGTGGTTAGTTATCGCTGGTGTTCTTTCATCTGCGATCGCAGCTTTCTTCTACATCCGAGTAATCGTGTTGATGTTCTTTAAGGATGCTATTGAAGATGGCACCACAGTTGTTATTCCAACTGCGTTAACACGTAGCGTGGTTCTAATCAGTGGCGCTGCAACAATCATTTTCGGTGTATTCCCGCAGCCATTGATTAACTTCATCAATACTTACGCAACCTTCATTCGCTAATTAATTAAATGGCAGCTTTCGGTATTCCTAGTCTTTCACCAGAGCTAGAGGCGACCATCGCTTCTGGCCTTGGTGAAATTGAGAGCATGCTAAATGCTCGTATTGAAGGTAAATACCTTTTTGCCAATGAAACTTCGCGCCACTTAGTAATTGCAGGTGGTAAGAGATTCCGCCCACTAATTACCATCCTTGGTTCTTTGGTTGGCACTGGAATTAATGAAAAAGTTATTAAAGCGGCAGCGGTCTGCGAATTAACTCATTTAGCGACGCTCTATCACGATGATGTTATGGATGAAGCGCCGCTTCGTCGTGGAGTAGAGAGTGCAAATAGCCGTTGGGGTAACTCGGTTGCGATTCTTACTGGCGATTATCTATTCGCAAAGATGTCACAGATCTTGGCTGAATTAGGGCCAGAAGCAGTGAAGCTACAGGCAGATACCTTTGAGCGTTTAGTAATTGGCCAGATTCTTGAAACGCAAGGCCCAGGTAGCGGCGTTGATCATCTTGAACATTACCTACAAGTTGTTGCAGATAAGACCGGTTCTTTAATCGCAACTTCACTTCGCTTTGGCGCAATGTTTGCAGGTTGCACCAAGGAAGAGGTAGATACTCTTACCGAATTCGGCGAGAAAATTGGTATTGCATTCCAATTAGCTGATGACATTATCGATATCGCAAGTGATTCACTTGATTCAGGTAAGACTCCTGGAACAGATTTACGTGAAGGTATTCCTACCCTTGTAACTCTAAATGCGATGAAATCAAATGATCCAAAGGATGCATCGCTAAAGCTAGCGCTCTCAGGTCCGATTAAGTCTGAAGAGAAAGTTCAGTGGGTTATCAACGAACTTCGTAACCATAAATCGCTTGCCGAATCACGTTCGCAATTACAGACAATTGCTAAAGAAGCTCGAGCAGCTTTAGGTCCGCTACCAATTAGCGAGTCAAGTACTGCGCTCTATTCTTTATGCGATTTAGTTATTGACCGAGTTGGTTGATCTAACAAGATCGATTGCCAGAGTAACTAACGCACCCCAGATAATCACAAAACCTATCCAACGAGCCGCTGGCATATCTTCGTGACGTACCCAAACGCCGATTGAGAATTGCAAAGTCGGCGTTATGTATTGCAAAAGTCCGATAGTTGAAAACGGTAAACGTGTTGTTGATCCATTAAACAAAAGAAGCGGAATTGCGGTGATTGCACCGGCTGCAGTTAATAGGAAAGTTAATCCTGGCTTATCTCCCCATTGGCCAGTGCCTTGAGAACCTAAATAAATTAAATATCCTGCATAAGGAATAAAAGAAATGAGTGTTTCGATGGCTAAACCTTCAACTGCGCCAAGGTTTAGTTGCTTCTTAATTAAGCCGTATGAACCCCATGAAGTAGCTAAAGTAAGAGCGATCCACGGTAAACGACCGTAATCAATCGTTAAAACAAGCACTCCGACTGTCGCGATACCGACTGCAATCCACTGCATTTTGCGCATCTTCTCTTTAAGCAAAATGACGCCAAAAGCGATGATAATTAATGGATTTATGTAATAACCAAGTGCAGCTTCTACTACATGGCCATTATTGGTCGCCCAGATATAAACCAACCAGTTAATTGAAATCAAGAATGACGAAGCTACCAATCGAATAAATACTCTTTTGGTAAACATCAGCGAGAACATGTGGCGTAACTGTTTCTGGAAAGCCAGAATGAAAATGCAGAATACCGACGTCCAAGCAGCGCGGTGCGAAACAATCTCTAAAGGTGAGGCTGGTTCAAGTAGCGGCCAATAAAGAGGGAAGAGTCCCCAGAGTACATACGACGAGACTCCGAAAACGAGCCCAAGTTTAAATTTATTCAATTAACGATAGTTCGTGAATTGAACTGCAAATTCAAGATTTGCATTCTTAACGATAGCGATTGCCTCTTGCAAATCATCACGAGACTTACTTGATACGCGAAGTTCGTCGCCTTGGATCTGAGTCTTTAAAGCTTTTGGTCCTTCATCCTTAAGAAGCTTTGCCACTTTCTTTGCATTCTCAGTAGAGATGCCTTCTTTAAGTGGGCAGTTAATCTTGGTTAGCTTGCCTGAAGCTTGCGGTTCGGATGGATCAAGATGCTTAAGCGAAACATTACGCTTGATCATCTTTTCTTTTAGAACTTCAAGAGCTGCTTTTGCGCGCTCTTCGGTTTCGGATTCAATCTTGATTACATCGCCAGCCATCTCAAGCTTGGTACCGGTGCCTTTAAAATCAAAGCGGGTATCTAATTCGCGAGAAGCTTGGTTGACCGCGTTATCTAATTCGGCGCGATCAATCTTTGAAACGATATCGAAACTGCTATCAGCCATGTCGGTAAGGGTACAAAAGAAAAACCCGCACCACTAATTGTGATGCGGGTTTAACTACGTTTGCTTACTTACTGTGCCTTACCAAGAATGCGGTTCAGCTTGGTGCCGCAGACTGAGCAAATGCCCTGTGCCATGCGACGACCAGAGTCAGAAACCTTTACGGTTCCTTCGAATTCACGCTTCTCTTTGCACTTTACGCAGTAAGCGTCACCCTTATATGTCTCTGCCATATGTACCATCTCCAATCGACGCACCCGGGAGGGATCCCTCGGCGCTCAACATGAAGGTTACCCCTGCCCACGCTCAAAACCACGCTCATTTCGAGAACTATTGGCGTTTATTTGCTCGATTTGAGCGTGTTGAGGCCTTCAATTACCCTAAGCCTTAGCACTCAAGGCCTGAGAGTGATAATTCGGGCCATTTGGTTAGAAACACTTAAGGAGAAAAGCAATGGCAAAGCAGATTGCCTTTAACGAAGAGGCACGCCGCGGATTAGAGCGCGGAATGAATGTATTAGCTGATGCAGTGAAGGTAACCCTTGGACCTCGCGGACGTAACGTCGTGCTTGAGAAGAAGTGGGGCGCACCAACAATCACCAACGATGGCGTTTCAATCGCTAAAGAGATCGAACTTGATGATCCTTACGAAAAAGTTGGCGCAGAGCTAGTAAAGGAAGTTGCAAAGAAGACTGATGATGTCGCAGGTGACGGCACAACTACTGCAACAGTTCTTGCACAGGCGCTAGTACGTGAAGGTTTACGTAACGTAGCAGCGGGCTCAAACCCAATGGGAATTAAGCGCGGTATTGAGAAGGCAGTTGCAGCGGTGACTGATGAACTTCTTAAGATGGCGAAGAATGTTGAGACCAAGGAGCAGATCGCAGCGACTGCATCTATCTCAGCAGCAGACACCACAATCGGCGAGATGATCGCTGAAGCGATGGATAAGGTCGGCAAGGAAGGCGTTATCACTGTTGAAGAGTCAAACACCTTTGGTCTTGAACTCGAATTAACAGAGGGTATGCGTTTTGATAAGGGTTACATCTCTCCATACTTCGTAACAGATACAGATCGCATGGAAGCAGTTCTTGAAGATGCTTATGTATTGATCGCAAATTCAAAGATTTCAAATATCAAGGACATGCTGCCAATTCTTGAAAAGGTAATGCAGACCGGTAAGCCACTTGCAATCATTGCTGAAGATGTTGAAGCAGAAGCGCTCGCAACTCTTGTTGTAAATAAGATCCGCGGAAACTTCCGTTCAGCAGCTGTTAAAGCTCCAGGTTTCGGTGATCGTCGTAAGGCAATGTTGCAAGACATCGCAATTCTTACTGGCGCAACAGTGATCTCTGAAGAGGTTGGCCTAAAGCTTGATGCAGCAGGTATTGAACTTCTAGGTCGCGCTCGCAAGGTAGTTATTTCTAAGGATGAAACCACAATCGTTGAAGGCGCAGGGGATGAGGCTCAGATTAAGGGTCGCGTTACTCAGATTCGCCAAGAGATTGAGAAGTCTGATTCAGATTACGATCGCGAGAAGCTACAAGAGCGTTTAGCGAAACTTGCTGGCGGCGTTGCAGTTATTAAGGCTGGCGCAGCAACTGAAGTTGAATTGAAAGAGCGTAAGCACCGCATCGAAGATGCTGTTCGTAACGCAAAGGCTGCAGTTGAAGAGGGAATCGTTGCCGGTGGTGGCGTTGCTCTAATTCAAGCTGGCGCAAAAGTTTTCCCTAACTTGAAGTTAGAAGGCGAAGAAGCTGTTGGTGCAAAGATTGTTGAAGCAGCAATCGAAGCTCCACTAAAGCAGATCGCAGCTAACGCAGGTCTAGAAGGCGGAGTTATCGTTGAGAAGGTTCGCCACCTAGAACCAGGTCACGGACTTAATGCAGCAACTGGCGAATATGTAGACATGATTAAGGCTGGCATCATCGATCCAGCTAAGGTAACTCGTTCTGCGTTACAGAATGCGGCATCAATTGCAGCGCTCTTCCTAACAACAGAAGCAGTTATTGCAGATAAGCCAGAGAAGACACCAGCAGCTCCTGCAGCTGGTGGCGACATGGATTTTTAATCTAAACTAATTACATGTCATTTAATGCAACTGATTTAGCTCTTAGCGCCGCGGTCGAAACTGCCGGCGCTAAAGAGCTTGTCGGTGCATTTGTAAGCGTTGATTATGACGATGAAGATCGTTTAGCAAATTATCTTTTTGAATCAAATCTTCCTGGCTACAACGGATGGCGTTGGTCAGTAACAATCACCAAGCTTGATGAGCAATCACCAGCAACAGTTTGTGATGTTGTGGCAATTCCAGGACCAGATTCATTACTTGCACCAAAGTGGATTCCATATGCAGATCGCTTACAACCTGGCGATGTTGGCGTCGGCGACATCGTCCCAAGTTCACCTGATGATGCGCGATTAGTTCCAGGTTTTGCTAGCTTGCCGCAAGATGAAGAACTTGATCCAACACAGCTCTGGGAACTTGGCCTTGGACGTTTACGTGTTCTCTCTATCGAAGGGCGCGACCAAGCAGCTAGCCGTTGGTATGAAGGCGATCGCGGTCCAAATGCAGCAATCGCAAAGAACGCACCAAAACCATGTGGTTCATGTGGATTCTTCTTGCCAATTGCAGGCTCATTACGCAGCGCTTTCGGCGTATGCGCAAATGCAATCTCACCCGAAGATGCGAAGGTTGTATCCGTAGATCACGGATGCGGCGCACATTCGGAAGCAACTGTCTAACCGCTTAGGTTAGAATTTCCCTCTCAATTCGCCGGATCTCAAAGTTAAAGGAGCTCGCTATGCCAACAGGTAAAGTGAAGTGGTTTAGCCTCGAAAAGGGCTTTGGATTTATTGAATCCGAAGAGGGCGAAGATGTTTATTTAGCAGCGACTGCGCTGCCTGAAGGCGTCACCACTGTTAAGCCAGGCACCAAGCTTGAGTTTGGCGTTGCTGATGGTCGTCGTGGTCCGCAAGCTCTTTCAGTTCGTGTAATTGAAGCGCCAACTTCATTGGCTGCATCTTCACGCGCTGCAACAGATGATCTTGCATCAATTATCGAAGACTCAATCAAGATTCTAGATCGCGTTGGAAATAACATCCGTCGCGGCAAATATCCAACCGCTGTTGAAGCAGAGCGTTTGGGTAAAGTACTTCGCGGTATTGCTCAACAAATCGAAAACAACGCTTAAAGATGATCGAATACGTCAAAAAAGTTTGGCGTAAATTGCCACACCCTTTGCGCTGGTTAACAGCAGCAACTGTAGGTGCAACTCTTGTAATCGTTGGTTTGATTCTCTTGGTATTACCTGGTCCCGGAATTCCGTTAATCATCGCAGGTCTTGCGATTCTTGCTACAGAGTTTGCATGGGCAGAGGTACTTTTAAATCGAACTAAGCACCATGTAAATCGTGCTGTTAATAAAGTTCGTAAGAAGAAGTAATTAAATTCCGCTTCGTCGATCTCGACGAATTGTGTAACGAATTCCAACTAAACCAAGCGCAGCGCCTGTAATACAGGTCCAGATGAATTTGGCATCAGCGTTCAATAAAAGTCCCATGATTGCCGCCACAACCCAAGCGCAGATTCCTGCGATTATCAGCGCGACCATCTTTGTTCTCATGAGAGCAGTGTATTCTGCGATTAATGTTTTCGAAGATCTCTGCCGATGGAAATTGGAGAGCTCTGCGCCATCGCAATTATCGAATTCTTTACGGCGCTTCTGTACTTACAAATATCGGAACTTGGGCTCAACGAATTGCTCAAGATTGGTTAGTTCTCGAACTTACAAATAACAACGGTACCTACCTTGGAATCGTAACTGCGCTTCAATTCTTACCGGTGATGCTTCTAAGTATGCAGGGTGGGGTGCTGGCAGATAAAGTCGATAAGCGAAAAGCGCTGATAATTACCAATTTAGGTAGCGGAATTACCGCTTTGATTCTGGGCGCTTTGGTCGTATCTAAAGTAGCGACGATTGATCACGTTTATGTATTAGCTATCTTGCTAGGCATATTTAGCGCAATCGATGCACCGATTCGTTCTAGCTTTATTGTTGAAGTAGTTGGCCATAAAGATTTAACAAATGCCATGGGTTTAAATAGCGCTAACTTTCACTTTGGAAGGCTAGTTGGACCTGCAATTTCTGGATTCTTAATTGCAGCTTTTGGCACTGGACCTTCATTCCTAATCAATGGATTTAGTTTCATAGTTGTGACTTTCTCATTCTTTGCAGTTCGTTCTTCAGAACTGCATGTTGAAGAGAAATCGAAGAGCGACGGGACCCTAAAAGAGGCCTTTAGATATATTAAGAAACGGCCAGATCTACAAATCATTATGTTGACCGTCTTCTTCGCATCCAACTTCGGATTAAATATGCAGATTTTTAATGCGCTAATGGCAACAAAAGAGTTCCATAAAGGCGCTGCTTCATATGGATTCCTCGGAACTCTTGTTGGACTTGGAACATTAACCGGGGCGCTAATTGCTGCTCGTAAAGATCGAACTAAAAATACGCTCTTTGTTCCGATTGCTGCGATTAACTTTGGTATTTGGATTACTGCACTTTCATTTGCACCGACCTACTCGGTCTATGCGATGATTTTGCCAATCTCTGGAATCAGCGCAATCACCACCATGATTTCAGCTAATACCTTTGTGCAGGCAAATAGCGATGTCGCAATCCGTGGTCGCATCATGGGTATTTATATGTTTATCTTTATGGGCGGAACACCTATTGGTTCACCGCTCATTGGTTACTGCTCAGAACATTTTGGAGTTCGTTGGACTATGGGTGGATGCGGAATTATCACTGTAACTGCAGCGGTATTTAGCCTTTTAAAGTATAGAAATAGAGCGGTAGTTCCTAGCGATACTAGCGTTGCTGCGGTACTTCAGAGCTAGCAAGTTTTAAAGAGATAATCGCGACCGCAATAATTACTGGCACCATTAAGTAAGCTCTTGAAATTCCAATGTGATCTCCAAGGAACGCTAAGAAGAATGGTGACGATGCAATCGCAAGTCCCGCTGCTAGAGATGATCTACCCATCGCTAAATCTGGACGATTATCACTTAATCTGATTAAGCGGAGCATTGATAATGAAAATTGTCCGCTGATGCCGATTCCAACAAATAGCAGCGCAATCAATGAAACTTGTAGGTTATGCGAGAACCAGAAGATTCCGAAAGCTACTAATTGCAAATAGAGAATCAGTTCTAAACGCTTATCTATCGTGTAGTTCTTAAGCCAAATTGGTAAGAACCATCGACCAATTCCCATTCCGCTACCTAGAGCTGCAACGCAGATGGTTGAGATAGTTGCAGCAGCGCCTGTTCGATCGGTAATTAAAGATGCCGCCCAAAAAGCGGTAGCAAACTCTGATGCAATACTTGCAAAGAAACCTAGCCAAGCAAGCCAATAACCGCGACTTAATTTTCCACTCTGCTTAGCTGCTTCATGATCGCGAGCATCGATTACTTTATCTCTGCCGAAAATAAAGAGCAGAATCGCAGCAGGAATACAGAGCAGTAGTCCTAAGCGCCATGATATTCCCCAAGAGGCGAGAGTTCCGACAAGTACTGTGCCAAAGACATATCCAACCGAATTAATTCCGTTGCTCTGAGAAACGACCACATCTGCATGCTTTGGATAATGATGTGAAAGCAGTGGCACAGAGCTCATGATTACAAAGTTAAAGCCAATGCAGGCAATTAATACTCCGGAGAGCGTCATATAAATATTGGTACCTAGGGCAAATAAAGGCAGTGCAACTGTGAATATTGCTAAACCGAGCCAGGAAGCGTTTTTTCGACCTATTTTGTGCACTAGCCCTGATTGAATAAAGCTAGAAATAATCGCAGCAATTCCCATTGCAGTTCCGTGCAAACCGGCAACTGTCAAAGAGGTATGTTGCTCTTCACGTAGCAATGGTTGCGCAGGACCAAATCCACCAAGGAAGAAATTTAAAATCGTAACCTGTCCGCAGACAGTCCAGAAGTAAGCGTCAAGCTTAATTTTGGACAATTATAGGCTCTCTACAACAAATTCAATTGATTTAGTTAGCGCTTCGATATCAGATGGATCAATTGCAGGGAACATACCGATACGTAATTGGTTCTTACCTAATTTGCGATATGGCTCGGTGTCAACAATTCCATTTGCGCGAAGAGTTGCAGCTACCTTTGCTGCATCTATTGAATCATCAAAGTTAATTGTTGCTACAACATTTGAACGCTTTGCAGGATCAGTCACAAATGGAGTGGTGTAAGAAGTCTTCTCTGCCCAGCCGTACATAATCTCTGCAGATTTAGCGCTACGTCCTGCTGCGAAAGTTAAACCGCCGTTGTTGTTAAACCATTCGATTTGATCTGCAAGAAGAATCATCGTCGCTAGAGCAGGGGTGTTATATGTCTGATCTAGCTTTGAGTTTTCGATGGCGATTGTTAAATCAAAGAATGCCGGAATCCATCGACCAGATTCTTTAATCTTTGCCGCGCGTTCAAGGGCAGCAGGGCTCATTAGTGAGAGCCAAAGTCCGCCATCAGATGCGAATGATTTTTGAGGCGCAAAGTAATAAGCATCAAACTCTTTTGCATCAACGGTTAAACCACCAGCTGCAGAGGTTGCATCAACTAAAACAAGTGCGCCATCAGTACCTGCAGGGCGCTTGATTGGCATTGATACGCCAGTTGAAGTTTCATTATGAGTTAATGCGTAAACATCTACGCCATTTTCAGCAACCGCAGCCGGATGTGAGCCAGGCTCAGCCTTGATTACTGTTGGATCTTCAATGAATGGATTCTCCTTCGCAGCTTGTGCGAATTTAGATGAGAATTCACCGAATTGTAGGTGTTGAGATTTCTTCTCAATTAAGCCTGAGGTTGCGATATCCCAGAATGCTGTCGATCCACCATTACCTAGAACAACTTCATAGCCTTCAGGTAAATTAAATAGTGAATTTAAACCAGTACGAACACGATTAACAACGATCTTAACTGGCTTCTGGCGATGCGATGTTCCAAGAATTGATTGCGATTTAATTAATGATTCAAGCGCTTCTGGTCGAATCTTTGATGGGCCACAACCGAAGCGGCCATCTTTTGGTTTCAAGTTCTCTGGAATCTTGATATCGCTCATGTGCAAACTTTACGGGTAGTAACGCTGAGCGTTCCAATCGCCACTTATTTCGCCCGAATTGTGAGACCTATCAAATCTAATTCGGTCATGTAAGCGTGAAGATCTTCCTTGCCAGAATTCGATCGAGAATGGTCTGACCAAATATCCGCCCCAAAGCGGAGGAGTTGGCACAGTTGTACCTTCCGGCCATTTCTCTGCCGCACCTTTAAATCGAACTTCTAGCTCTTCTCGAGTTGCAAGTGGTGATGATTGTTGCGAAGCCCATGCACCAATCTGTGATGACCATGGTCGTGTTTGAAAATAACTTTCGGACTCTTCTCGTGAAACTTTCTCTGCAAAACCTTGCACAATTACCTGGCGTTCCATCGCATACCAAGGAAAGAGCAGAGTGACTTGCGAATTTAATTCAATTGCTTGCGCCTTACGTGAGTTGTAATTGGTAAAGAAAGTAAAACCGTTATCGGTTACATCTTTAAGTAGCACCGAACGTGAAGAGATAATTTCTCCGGCGCCAAGAGTTGATAAGACCATCGCATTCGCTTCAATAATTGATGGCAGATCTGCGGCCTCTTTTAGCCAAAGCTTGAAGGCGGCGATTGGCTGGCCGGGCAGGTCTAATTCCCGCTCGCTGTAGGAGCGGCGCATTGATTGAATCTCGTTGCGGTCCATGTATCAAAGGTCACTTTACTAGCGCCGACCAGATCCATAATATGGTTTTTAGCCTTAAAAAATAGGGGCAGAATTAGCCGCATGAGCGAAGATTTCAAGCCTGGATTAGAAGGCGTTATTGCATTTGAATCTGAAATTGCTGAACCAGATAAAGAAGGTAGCGCGCTTCGATACCGCGGCGTTGATATCGAAGATCTAGTTGGTCGCGTTTCATTCGGAAATGTTTGGGGCTTACTAGTTGATGATCAATTTAATCCTGGTCTTCCTCGCGCAGAGAAATTCCCATTGCCAGTTCATTCAGGTGATGTTCGCGTAGATGTGCAATCTGCAATTGCAATGCTTGCACCAGCTTGGGGTTTCAAACCACTACTAGATATTTCAGATGAAGAAGCTCGCGACAATTTAGCTCGCGCATCAGTGATGGTGCTTTCATACGTTGCACAATCTGCACGTGGTTATGCAGCGCCTGCAGTTCCTGAATCAGAAATCGATAAGGCGCACACCGTTACAGAACGAATGATGATTCGTTGGCGCGGTGAGCCAGATCCAAAGCATGTTCGCGCAGTTGATGCTTACTTTGTATCAGCAGCAGAGAACGGCATGAATGCATCAACATTTACTGCACGCGTTATTGCATCAACAGGTGCTGACGTAGCGGCGTCGCTATCGGGTGCTATCGGTGGGATGTCAGGTCCACTTCATGGTGGTGCCCCTTCACGTGTTCTTCATATGATTGAAGAAGTTGAAAAGCGTGGCGATGCACGTGCATATGTAAAAGAATTATTAGATAAGAACGAACGTTTGATGGGCTTTGGTCACCGTGTATATCGTGCACAAGATCCACGTTCACGCACACTTCGTCGTACCTGCGAAGAGCTAAACGCACCTCGATACGAAGTTGCAAAGGCTCTCGAAGAGGCAGCGTTAACAGAGTTACGTGAACGTCGTCCAGATCGCGTTCTAGAAACTAACGTTGAATTCTGGGCTGCAGTACTTCTTGATTTTGCAGAAGTTCCACCACATATGTTCACACCAATGTTTACCTCAGCGCGCACCGCTGGTTGGTCTGCACATATCTTGGAGCAGAAGCGCACAGGTCGCTTAATCCGTCCATCAGCTCGTTACGTTGGCAAAGGCCCACGTAAGCCTGAAGAGGTCACTGGCTGGGACGATTCTGTAGATCAACTTCATAAGTAATACTTCTCAAGTGATATTTGAACCTCACCATGACGGCAGTGAACTTTATGTAAGTAACGCTGCGCCTAAATTGGGCCAGAAAGTTACCTTCAAAGTTCGTATTCCAAATACTTACAAGTTTAAAGACGCAGTCATGCGTTATTACCATGATGGTGAACCGCGAACTACGCATCTTAAGCAGTTAAAGAAAACCCGCACCGAATCTTGGTGGGGCGTAACAATTGAGATCATCAATCATGAAACTCGTTACCGCTTTTTATTTGCAGGCAACGGAAAATACGACTGGTTATCTGCAGCAGGACTAACTAGCCACGATGTTCACTCAAATACAGATTTCCAATTAATCGCACGCCCTGAATATCCAAAGTGGTTAAACAGTTCGATCTTCTATCAAATTTTCCCTGATCGCTTTGCAAAGACTTCAGAGAAGAAGCTTCCGGATTGGGCAGTTGCTCGTGGTTGGGATTTGTTACCTCGGGATAAATCTAAGTTCACTGGAATTGAAGTTTATGGCGGAGATTTAAAAGGCGTTGAAGAACATTTAGATCACGTTACCGAACTTGGCGCTAACGGAATTTACTTCACTCCGTTCTTCCCATCTCGATCAAATCATCGTTACGACGCAAGTAGTTTTGATGAAGTAGATCCAATTCTTGGCGGCAATGATGCTTGGTTTAGTTTGGTTAAAGCAGCAAACAAGAAGAAGATTCGTTTAGTCGGTGACATCACTTCTAATCACTGCGGCGCTGGCCATCACTGGTTAGCTAAAGCTAAGAAAGATAAGAAAAGCAAAGAAGCGGGTTTCTTCTATTGGACTAAGAAATATAAGTGGGGTTACGAAGGTTGGTGGGGTCTTGAATCTCTACCGAAGTTAAATTACGGATCAAAAGAACTTCGTAAAGCTATGTATGAAGCGCCAAATTCCATTATCCGTAAGTGGTTATCGCCTAAATGGGGAATGGCTGGTTGGCGCGTAGATGTCGGCAATATGACCGGTAAATATGGCGAAATCGATATCCACGATGATGTTATGTACGGCATCCGTAAAGCTGTCGAAGAGACTAGACCAGATGCATGGTTAGTTGCAGAGAATGCAGATTTCGTTGCAAATGATTTAGCTGGCGCTGGTTGGCACGGCACTATGAATTACCAAGGATTCTCACGACCACTTTCATCATGGATGAACGAGAGCGCGAAGCTAAGTGGTGGATTCCAAGGTTTACCAATTGATTCGCCGAAAATTACTGGCAGACAATTTGTAGACACTATAAAGAATTTCAATGGTTCGATTCCTTGGCGTGCACTTGTGGCGTCAATGATTCTGCTTGATTCACATGACACTCCACGTTTTAGAACCATTGTTAGCGGCGATAAAGCTAAGCATGTTGCTGGCATGACCATGTTGATGACTTATCCAGGAGTTCCATCTGTATTCATGGGAGACGAACTCGGCTTCGAAGGTAATTCCGGAGAAGATAGTCGCCGCACCATTAATTGGGTTGATCGCAGTAATTGGGATTTTGATTTCTTTGCTGAAGTAAAGAAGCTAGCCAAGTTGCGTCGAACTGAAGATGCATTTATCAACGGTGGGTTACGTTGGGTAGCAGCGGAAGATAATTACCTTGCCTACCTTCGTGAATCAAAGAAGAGCAAAGTTCTTGTAGTTATCGCAGCAAAGCCATGCACTGTAGATATCGACTTATCTAAATTTGGTTATAAAGTTTCAAAGACTTTGTATGGCCAGAAGGCAACTGGCAGCAAGATTAAATTTAAGACCACCAAAGCAACTCAAGGAGTCTGGAAACTTTCATGAAAAAGTTAATCGCTGCGGCAGTTGTTGCGCTCTCTTTTATTAGCTATTCAGCTGCAGCAGAGGATTTAACTGCGCTGGCTCGACCAACTATTCGTGGCGGCGCAGCTAATTCGCAGATTTACTTTGTAATGACAGATCGCTTTGCCAATGGCGATACCAGCAACGATGAGGCTGGTTTAACAGGCTTTTCAGCAGTAACTGGCTATGACCCAACTGATATTGGTTACTTCCATGGCGGTGATTTGAAGGGTCTAACAGCAAAGTTGGATTACATCCAAGGCCTAGGTTTTAACTCAATTTGGATCACGCCTCCGGTTAAACAGCGCTATGTACAAGGTGATTCAGCGGCATATCACGGTTACTGGGGACTTGATTTCACAACTATCGATCCACATTTAGGTACTGAAGAAGATTTTAAAAACTTTGTGTCTCAAGCACATAGCCGCGGTATCAAGGTAATCGTCGATATCGTTATCAACCACACTGCAGATGTCATTAAATACAAAGGCGATGTGTACAGCTACTCAAGTATCGCTGAATATCCATATAAAGATTGCAGTAAGAAAAAATTTGATTTAACAAAATATATTGGCAAGGCAAATTTCCCAAAGCTCTGCGCCGCTTCTTCCTTCCCGGTTCCGCCAATTGTTAGTGACAAGAATAAGAACATTAAAGCTCCAGCGTTTTTAAATGACATTACCAACTATCACAACCGTGGTGATTCCACTTTTAGTGGCGAATCTTCAACCTTCGGTGATTTCTTTGGTCTCGACGATGTATTTACCGAGAAACCAGCAGTAGTTGCAGGTTGGACCAAAGTTTGGCAAGACTGGATTACGAAGTTTGATATTGATGGCTATCGCATCGATACTGCAAAGCATGTTAATCCAGAGTTCTGGAAGGCATTCTTGCCAGCGGTATTAAAGACCGCTGCAACTGCCGGAAAGAGTTACTTCCCAATTTATGGAGAAGTTTGGGATACCGACCCAAATTACTTGGCAAAGTTTGTCACCGATTACAAATTCCCTGGTGTACTTGATTTTGCTTTCCAGGCAGCTGCATCAAAGTATGCAACTTACGGAAATGGTGAACGCGATCTTTTGGATCTCTTTAATCAAGATGATTTATATACGACCGCTACAACTAGCGCCTATGGCCTAACTACCTTCTTGGATAACCATGACATGGGCCGTATAGGTATGTTTTTACAGGGAAATACCGATGCAAATCCGGCTCAACTATTAGAACGTGCCAACTTTGCTAACGCGCTCCTAATTCTCCTACGTGGCGGACCTGCTACCTATTACGGAGATGAAAAGGGCATGACCGGTACTGGCGGAGATAAAGCGGCACGCCAAGATATGTTTGCTACACAGGTTACTGATTGGCAGAACGAAGTTCGAATTGGTAGTGCATCAATTGGTACAAAGAGCGCATTTGATTACACAAATGGAATCGAGACTTCGCTTTCAGAGTTACAGAAATTAGCCGAGAAGTACCCGGCACTTCGTTCTGGTACCCAACAGCTACGTTATGCAAACGATGGCTCTTTCGCAGTTAGCCGTTATGGAAACAAGCAAGAGTTTTTAGTTGCTTTCAATGGTCGCGATGCGGAAGCTAAGTTGAACCTTCCGGTTTCATCTAATGATTCAAAGTGGTCAATCATCTCTGGTAAAGCTAATGATGTGAGCGCATCAGGTAAGAACGTTTCGCTTACGCTTCCAGCGCGCAGCTGGGTTGTTTTGAAAGCAGATTCTGAATTCACACCAACAACAAAGCTTGCAATTACATTGAATAAGCCAGCAATTGATATTCGTACCTACGAACAATATGTGGCGCTAACCGCTGCAGTCCCAGGTACAGATTTCAATGAAGTCACCTTTGCGGTTCGCGTAAAGGGCAAAACTTGGACAACAGTCGGAACTTCAGATCACCGCATCCTTGGAGTTACTGGATTTAAAGATGGTCTATATCGAGTCTATTTACACCAAGAGAACTACAAGAAGGGCACAGTGCTAGAAGTTGTCGCCATTGCGGTAAATGCAAATGGTGAGAAGGTTGCTTCAGCGCTACATAGCTATACAGTTAAGTAATGCGTAATATCTTCTGGTTCCGTCGCGATTTAAGGCTCGCAGATAACCCTGCCTTGCTCGCGGCTATCGCCAGCTCTGAAGAGATAGTTCCACTCTTTATCTTGGACCCAGCTTTAATTAAGCAATCAGGCTCAAAAAGGTTGGCATATCTAGCAAATTCGCTACGCTCTTTAGATGCCTCTTTAGATGGCAAATTACATGTTGTAGTTGGTGATCAAGTAGATGTTCTAAAGAGCTACAACGCAAAAGAAGTTCATATCTCGCAAGAATTCGAACCATATGGAGCAGCGCGAGATAAGCGTGTTGCTGATGCCGGAATTAACTTAATTGCAACAGGCAGTCCATATGCAATCTCTCCGGGAAGAGTTCGCAAACCAGATGACACTAACTATCGCGTTTACACACCGTTCTATAAGGCTTGGATGGCGCACGGTTGGCGCGCTCCAGTTGGCGCACCTAAAGAGATAAATGCAGTTAAACCAAATAGCGATCAACGAGCATTTCCAGATTGGACAACAGATTGCGAGATCCCAGAGGCCGGGGAAGCAGCTGCGTTGAAGCGCTTTGCTTGGTTTAAGAAGAACGCTTTAGATAGTTATGACGAACAGCGAAATATGGCTGGCATTGACGGAACCAGTCGCATGAGTGCACATTTGAAATTCGGTGAAGTACATCCACGAACACTTTTACAAGGTTTAGGTGCAAGTTCGGCGCATGACACATTTCGTAAAGAGATTGCTTGGCGCGAATTTTATGCCGATGTGCTCTTTCATAATCCGCATACTATTGATGAATATTATGCAGATCGATTTGCACAGATGCGTTACAACCAACCTGATGAGAAATTCAAAGCTTGGTGCGAAGGTAAAACCGGATTCCCATTTGTCGATGCTGCAATGCGCCAATTACTAACAACTGGCTGGATGCATAATCGAACCAGAATGGTTGTGGCATCTTTCTTAGTTAAGGATTTACATATCGAATGGCAGCATGGCGCTAATTTCTTTATGGAACATTTAGTTGATTACGATCCTGCAAGTAATTCACATGGCTGGCAGTGGACCGCAGGTTGCGGAACGGATGCATCGCCTTATTACCGAGTCTTTAA
>CAZMDJ010000012.1:0-19417 GCA_964565165.1 uncultured Actinomycetes bacterium
ATGTGAGTTTAAGCGTCATTTCCGCGATAATTCGCACCATGTCTAGCGCCACAGTGACCCATAAAGTCAATCGCCCAAATCTGGTCGCAGTCGGAACCATCGTATGGCTCTCTTCAGAGTTGATGTTCTTCGGTGCGCTCTTCGCAATGTACTTCACTACACGTGCAGTACAAGGACCAGCAGTCTGGCTCGATTCGACCAAGATTCTTAATATTCCATTCGCATCTATCAACACCACAGTGTTGGTGCTCTCTTCAGTGACATGCCAGTTCGGTGTATTCGCTGCCGAGCGTTTCCAACCACGTCGTTCTGGATCAT
The DNA here is from genome assembly GCA_964565165.1 of uncultured Actinomycetes bacterium. Classification (GTDB taxonomy): domain Bacteria; phylum Actinomycetota; class Actinomycetes; order Nanopelagicales; family Nanopelagicaceae; genus ZLKRG08. Next base: position 319 of record CAZMDJ010000012.1, read on the forward strand.
TACTTCAGATCAACAAGTGGGGAATGCGCGAGTGGTTCACACTCACATTCTTGATGGGCGCTTTCTTTATTGGTGGACAGGTTTATGAATATGCATCATTAGTACAAGAAGGTTTAACACTTTCATCTAATGCATATGGTTCAGTCTTCTACCTTGCAACAGGTTTCCATGGTCTTCACGTGACCGGCGGTCTGATTGCATTCTTGCTAGTAATGATCCGTGTAGCTAAGGCGCGACGTTTCGGACATTCACAAGCGACAACTGCAATCGTGGTCTCTTACTACTGGCACTTCGTTGACGTAGTTTGGATTGCACTCTTCTCAGCGATCTATTTAATTAAGTAAGAACAGGAAAAGGAAAAGATGATTTCGCGTTTTCGTAAAGCTCGTTTCGCTTCACCAGTTCTTCTACTTCTAGCGCTGGTAGCTACCGGAACCACATTTAGCGCGCTCTCTGCATCTGCTGAGAACACTGCGCAACCAACGGCCGCATCACGCTCTGCGCAGATCGAAGAAGGTAAGCAACTATTTCTTAAGGGTTGCTCTTCTTGCCATGGTCTTAACGCAGAAGGTTCAGATATCGCACCATCACTAATTGGTGTTGGCGCTGCTTCAGTTGATTTCCAGGTCGGAACAGGTCGTATGCCAATGGCTGATATGTCAGTTCAAGCAATGCGTAAAAAGCCTAAATACAGCGCAGAAGAGACTGCGGCGCTTGCAGCGTTCGTTGCATCTCTAGCTCCTGGCCCAGCTATTCCAATCGATGAAGAGTTAAATTACGAACGCGATGGCAGCGTTGCAGAAGGTGGAGAACTTTTCCGTACCAACTGCGCAATGTGTCATAACTTCGCAGCGCAAGGCGGCGCTCTAACTCAAGGTAAGTACGCACCAACTCTTATGGGTGTTGATGAAAAGCATATTTACGAAGCGATGATTACTGGTCCTCAATCAATGCCAGTTTTCGCAGATAAAACAATTACACCTGAAGAGAAACTTTCAATCATTAAGTGGATCAAATCAGCAGAGCAAGAGAAGCAGCAAGGTGGTATTGCTCTTGGTCGCGTAGGTCCAGTTACTGAAGGTTTATTTGGATGGATCGTCGGACTTGGACTGTTAATTGGTATTGCAGTCTGGCTAGCATCGAAAGCGAGATAACACTTGTCTAAGGAATTAAATCCAATCGAAAATCCTGGACTACCAGAGCACGTTCATCGTCGCACTGATTTAGATCCAGTCGCTGAGAAGCGTGCAGAGCGTCAGGTCGCTTCCCTATTTGCACTCTCTGCAATTAGCACAATCGGATTTATCGGAACATATGTTTTCGTAAAGTCAGATAAGTACACATTCATTCCAATTCTTGGAGAGATGAATGTTCAGCAATTACTACTTGGTTTATTTATGGCCGGTGGATTCTTATTTATCGGAATTGGTGCAATCGCTTGGGCGCGTCAGTTGATGCCAGATTCAGAAGTAATTGCACATCGCCATGAATTGCGTTCTGCAGATGAAGATCGCAAAGCTTTTGTTGAAACCGTAAAGGTTCAAGGCGCATCTGCTGGTATTGGCCGTCGACCACTTATCAAGCGCACGCTTGGTGCAGCGCTTGGTTTAGTTGGTCTTGGCCCAGTATTTCTACTTCGCGATTTAGGCCCACTTCCAAAGAAGGAACTTGAAACCACTTCTTGGAAAGCTGGTACACGCCTAGTTACAGATCCAGGCGATCGTCCAATTAAGGTATCTGATCTAGAAGTTGGCGCAGTTGTTCAGACGATGCCAGAACTAGCTCCTGGTGAAGAGCGCACTCTTAATAACACCGCAAAGGATCCAGTTCTTCTAATCCGTCTTCGTACTGAAGATTTCAATCTTGATGAAGAGCGTCTTTCATGGACACATGAAGGAATCATCGCCTTCTCAAAGATCTGTTCACATATGGGTTGCGCAGTAGCGTTATACGAACAGCAGACACATCACTTGCTCTGCCCATGTCATCAATCAACATTCGATGTAACTCGCGCAGCGAAAGTTATCTTCGGTCCAGCTGCTCGCCCACTTCCACAGTTGGCGATTACAGTTGATGCAGAAGGTTATTTAGTTGCAAAGCAACCATTCACCGAACCAGTCGGACCTAGCTTCTGGGAGCGTAATAGCCAATGAGCCTAAAAGAGACAGTACCTGCAGCAGTCGCTAACTATGTCGACGAGCGCACTGGAGCCGCGAAATGGTTAAAGAAGAATTTAACTAAGGTCTTCCCAGACCATTGGTCATTCCTTCTTGGTGAAATCGTTCTTTACTCTTTCATCATTCTTCTAGCGACCGGAACATTCCTAACATTCTGGTTTGATCCTTCATCAAAGGAAGTTATTTATAACGGCGCTTACGAACCTCTAAAGGGTTTGAAGATGTCTGCTGCATACGAATCAACACTGCACCTCTCATTTGATGTGCGCGGTGGTTTGCTAATGCGCCAGATTCACCACTGGGCAGCGATCATTTTCATGGCAGCGATGATTATTCACTTACTCCGCGTTTACTTCACCGGTGCATTCCGTAAGCCACGTGAATTTAACTGGGTAATTGGAATTGGACTTCTAACACTTGGAATCATCGAAGGTTTCTTGGGTTACTCACTTCCTGATGATCTACTTTCAGGAACCGGTATCCGCATTACTGAAGCAATCATTCAAGCTTTCCCTGTTGTTGGTAGCTACCTTGCATTCTTTGTATTCGGTGGCGGCTTCCCAGGCGAGGCATTCATTCCACGTATTTATACAGTGCACGTTCTTCTGCTGCCAGGAATTTTCTTAGCGTTGATTACTGCGCACTTAATGTTGGTTTGGTACCAGAAGCACACTCAATATCCAGGTCCAGGACGAACAGAGAAGAATGTTGTTGGATATCCACTAATGCCGATTTACATGGCAAAGGCTGGCGGATTCTTCTTCGTTGTATTCGGAGTAATTGCTCTACTTGGTGCGATCGCATCTATTAACCCAGTCTGGCTATACGGTCCATATACACCTGGCCAGATCTCTGCAGGTTCGCAACCTGACTTCTATATGGGTTGGATTGATGGACTTGTTCGCATGGCTCCTCCACTTGAGACACATGCATTTGGCCACACAATCTCTTGGAATATCTTGCTTCCAGGTTTGATTATTCCTGGTTTGGTCTTTACGCCAATGGCGCTCTATCCATGGATTGAAAGTTGGATTACTGGCGATAAGCGCGAACATCACCTATTGGATCGTCCACGAAATGTGCCAAACCGCACCGCTATTGGCGCAGCGGTAATGATGTTCTTCTTCGTTGCACTACTAAATGGTGGTAACGACTTAATTGCAACACACTTTGATTCATCAATTAACCACATCATGTGGTTTGCACGAATTGGAATCATTGTTCTACCGATCATTACCTTCTTCATCACAAAGCGAATCTGCCTCTCACTTCAACGTGCAGATCGCGATCTAGTCCTACATGGTCGCGAAACAGGTCGCTTGGTACGTCTACCTCATGGTGAATTCGTAGAAGTTCATGAGCCACTCTCCAAGGAGAAGCTATGGACCCTTACTTCGCACGAACAGCGAGGTGCACTTGAAGTCCCTGAGGTAGATGCAAATGGCGTAGCTCGCCCTGGCAAGTTGAAGTCAAAACTTCGTGCCAGCTGGTCTGCAGCTAATGCAGTTCAGATTGCAAAGCCTACAGTCAAGGAATTGGAAGACGGTTCACACCACTAACCAATTTAGTTTTACTAAAAACCTCTTGGTCGAAATCGATCAGGAGGTTTTTAGTTTAAGAAGTTAGTTGCCACTCCAATAATAACTGCGCTACCCAATATCACTCGATAGATTACAAATGGACGGTAGCTATTTGTGGAAATAAATTTCATCAACCAAGCGATAACCGCATAGCCAACAAAGAAAGCAATGGCTGTTGCAAGGAAAGTCTCTGGCAACGAGTAAATTTCAGTTCCTGGGTCTTTTATAGTTTGGTACAACTCATATAGACCAGAACCTAGTACCGCAGGCACTGCCAGAAGAAACGAAAACTTAGTTGCGGCACTTCGGTTGTATCCAAGTAATCGACCAACCGCAATGGTCGCACCCGATCTTGAAACTCCCGGAATTAAAGCTAGCGATTGACCAAGACCTAACAGTAAAACCTCTTTGATGTTTAAGTTCTTAATCGCTTTGCCACTATCCCCCACATAATCGGCAAATCCGAGAATAAGTCCAAAAATAATGATCATCGCTCCGACAAGAGCCAGGGATCTGAAAGTAGTTTTAATCGAATCTTGCAGTAAAAATCCAAGTACAAATACTGGAATAGAACCGATAATGATCATCCAACCAAGCTTGTTATCAGAGCGCTCCTCTTGGCTTAGATTTCTCTTCCTTAAGATTGAAAATCGAACCCAATTCTTTACGATTGAAAATATCTCTACGCGAAAGAAGAGAAGAACTGCAAGCTCGGTACCAATCTGTGTAATCGCCGTAAAGGCAGCTCCGGGGTCTTGAGCATTCGGCAAGAATTCACCGATGATTCGAATGTGAGCACTCGATGAGATAGGCAGAAACTCTGTAAGGCCTTGAACCAGCCCCAGAAACGCTACCTCGAAAATATTAGTGATGTGCAGCCGTTTCAGGTTGTTCGTATTCGGTAACAAAACCGATAATTGAGATAACCAAAAGACCAACAGCGATAGCGGTTAGCCACCAACCGATGATCAAGCCAAGACCAGCAAGAATTGTGAATGCTGCAACCGGGAGTGGCCACCATGAATGTGGTGAGTAGAAACCAAGTTCGCCTGCGCCATCCGCGATCTCTGCATCTAGATTATCTTCAGGAAGAGTTACGCCGATTTTCTTCTGCGTAAACCAGACGTAGAAACTAACAAGTAGCGCAAGAGAGGCGCTTAGGAATAAACATGCAATTCCGACTGGCTCACCGCCGATAACCCAATAGATAGAACCCATCAAAACGTAGAAGAGTCCGATTCCTCCGAAAAGTACCCAAGATGTTTTCATGCTTAGTGCAGCCTTTCAATCGGAGCTTCTGGATGGTTAACATCCCAAGCCGGACGTTCAGAACGAATACGTGGCATTGAGAAGAAGTTATGGCGTGGTGGTGGACATGTAGTCGCCCACTCAAGTGATTGGCCATAACCCCAAGGATCATTTACCTCAACCTTTGGAGACTTGCGTGTAATCCAAACGTTGATAAACCAAGGAATCATTGAAAGCGCTAGCAAGAATGATCCGATAGTCGAGAACATATTTAAAGTTGTGAAGCCATCTGTTGAAAGGTAATCAGCATAACGACGTGGCATGCCCTTAATACCTAACCAGTGCTGCACAAGGAATGTCATGTGGAAACCGAAGAAGAGAGTCCAGAAATGAATCTTGCCAAGACGCTCGTTAAGCATCTTGCCTGTCATCTTTGGCCACCAGAAGTAGAAACCACCGAACATTGCAAAGACCACTGTTCCAAATAGAACGTAATGGAAGTGTGCAACTACGAAATATGAAGCAGAAACTGCGAAATCTAGCGGCGGTGAAGCCAAGATGATTCCGGTTAATCCACCAAATAAGAATGTAATCAAGAATCCAACGATCCATAGCATCGGTGTATCCATTGAGATAGAACCGCGCCACATTGTTCCGATCCAGTTAAAGAATTTAACACCAGTTGGAACGCCGATTAGGAATGTCATGAATGAGAAGAATGGAAGTAGAACTTGTCCAGTTGCGAACAAGTGGTGCGCCCATACTGAAACAGATAACGCAGCAATCGCAATTGTCGCTGCAATCAATCCCTTGTAACCAAAGACTGGCTTACGGCTAAATACCGGAAGGATCTCTGTTGCAACTCCGAAGAATGGAAGTGCAAGGATGTAAACCTCAGGATGTCCGAAGAACCAGAACAAGTGTTGCCATAACATCGCTCCACCATTTGCTGGATCGAAGATATGTGTTCCGAATAAACGATCTGCTTCAAGACCTAAGAAAGCTGCAGCCAATGGAGGGAATGCAAGCAAAACCAGAATTGATGTAAGTAGAACGTTCCAAGTAAAGATGGACATACGGAACATGGTCATACCAGGTGCACGCATTGTGAAGATGGTCGTAATGAAGTTAACGCCACCAAGAATTGTTCCAAGACCACCAAGAGCCAAACCAACGATCCAAAGATCTCCACCAATTCCTGGTGAGTACTCTGCATTAGCAAGAGGTGCGTAAGCGGTCCAACCAAATGATGCTGCTCCACCAGGAGTGAAGAAACCTGCAGTCGCCATTGTTCCGCCGAAGAGGAATAACCAGAACGAGAACATATTTAAACGAGGGAATGCAACGTCAGCTGCGCCGATTTGTAGCGGCATGATTACGTTTGCGAAACCAACGAACAATGGAGTTGCAAACATCAAGAGCATGATGGTTGCGTGCATAGTAAATAACTGGTTGTACTGCTCGTTTGAGAAGAATTGCAGACCTGGGCGAGCTAATTCAGCGCGTAGAAATAGCGCCATTACGCCACCGATCATGAACCATACGAATGTAGTGATTAGATACATGTAACCGATGGTCTTGTGATCAGTTGAGGTAATCCACTTTACAAATAGACGGCCCTTTGAAGTTGGCTTCAGAGGCGCGTGTGTAATTTGTGTTGCTGGTGGTTGTGCGTAAGTTGTCATTATGCGCCTGCCTTAAGTGTCTCAACATAAGTCTTGTACTCAGCTGGAGTTACGACCTTAACTTTGAAAACCATCTGCGAGTGATTACGTCCGCAGAGAATGTTGCATCGTCCTGGGAATTCGCCCAACTTATTTGCGGTGAATTCGAGGTGGTTATGTACGCCAGGAAGATTTTCGATTTGAATCATGAAAGCTGGAATCCAGAATCCATGAACAACATCGTTTGAGTAAATTTCAAATGCAACGCGCTCCCCTTGTGGCAATACAAGTGTTGGAGGTTGCGCAGGAGTTCCGGTTACAACAGCTTTTGCGCCACCATCACGATGACCGAACTGCCAAGACCACTGAATACCTGTTACATCAATTGTGTGCATAACCTTTGTAGGTTCTTTTGCAGTAATTGTTGCTTCGTCGCGTGCAGTGAAATAGAAGAGAACTGCAACGATGATAAATGGAATAACTGTGTAAGCAACTTCAACTGGAACGTTGTACTGAGTCTGCTTTGGATATTGTGGATCGCCCTCTTTACGGCGGTGACGTAGTACCGGCCAGAGAATCAGAATTGCGGTAAAGATTCCGACAACTGCAGCAGCGAGCCAAGCTCCGCGCCATAGATGCCAAGATGTTTCATTAACGCTAGTGGTATCGGATTCGTATCCATAAACCGAACCATCTTTACAGCCGGTTAAGACCAATGCGCTGAGGGCAAACACACCTGCGAGCAGCGCTTTCTTAGAGCGAAATTGCATGGGCAAATCTTAGTGTTAAGCGTAAAAAAGGCTGAATTCCCGCGTGGTGCGGTCACTCACAGATTTGGCTTGAGATTTAGCGATTAGTGGAATGAATCGCCGCAGGCGCATGAGCCTTGAGCGTTTGGATTATCGATTGTGAAGCCCTGCTTCTCGATAGTGTCCACGAAATCGATAGTTGCGCCAGCTAGGTATGGATCGCTCATCTTGTCGACCTTGACCTTAACGGCTCCGAATGAGCGCTCAACATCGTCATCCATTGCGCGATCATCGAAGTAAAGCTGATAGCGAAGACCTGAGCAGCCACCTGGCTGTACCGCTACGCGAAGATATAGGTCATCGCGACCTTCTTGAGCTAAAAGGGTTGCAACCTTCTGGCTTGCTACATCGGTAAGGCTGATGCCGGTATCTGTGCTCATTGAAACTCTCCTTCGTGAGCGTTACTGGAGCAAATGCTACTCCCGTTTTTCGTTTCGTTTAGACAATAACGCCCGTGATAAAGAGAATATGCCCCATGAACGATAAGTCTGAGAGCACACACGGAAAAGGCCGCCCAACCCCGAAGCGTAAAGAGGCATCGGTAAAGCGCGGCGCATCCCTAGCCCCTGCTAAGACCAAGGAAGAGAAGCGCCAAGCAAAGGCGGAACTTCGCCAGCAGCGCCTAGCTCAACGAAGCGCATTTATGCGCGGTGACGAGAGCGCACTTCCAGCTCGCGATCGTGGTCCGGTCCGTAAGTATGTTCGCAACATTGTTGATTCACGTATTAACGTCGGCGAATTCTTCTTGCCTTTCATCTTTATCGTGCTTATCGTTTCAATGACTCGCAATCAGACCGTTGCAATCATGTCGATTCTTTTGATGTACGTAATCATGTTCGTCGCTGTTATCGATGGCTGGTTCTTGGGTCGACGTATCAAGAAGCGCGTTGCAGAGAAGTTCCCGAACGAAAATACCAAGGGCTTAGCTCTTTATGGTTTCTTGCGTTCAACTCAGATGCGTCGCATGCGTGCACCAAAGCCTTTAGTAAAGCGCGGCGAAAAGAACTTCTAATTTAGAAAATTAAGATCGTGGATTTGGCGAAGTTGTCTTCGCTGGATCGCGTTCGATTAAATTTCCTAGAGCTTTATCAATATCTTTTAGCGTCTCTGCACTTAGCTTTACGCCACTAGCTTTCACATTCTCTTTAATTTGTGAAGGCTTTGAAGCGCCGATAATTGCTGAAGATACATTTGGATTTTGAAGTACCCAAGCGATCGACATCTGCCCCATTGTTAAACCTTCGCGGTCAGCGATTGGCTTAAGATTTTGAACGGCAGTCAAGACTTCATCGCGCATCCAGCGATCAATCATTCCCGCACCGCCCTTTTTATCGGTTGCGCGAGAGCCTGCTGGCGCTTTCTTACCAGGTAGATACTTTCCGGTTAAAACACCTTGCGCCATCGGAGACCAGACAATGTGGCCGATTCCATTTTCGCGACAGATTGGATCAACTTCTTTTTCGATTACGCGCCAAAGAGCTGAGTATTGCGGCTGGCTAGAGACGAAGCGGTTGTAGCCAAGTTCTTTCTGAATCTTTAGCGCTGCCGAGATCTGCTTCGCGTTCCATTCGGAGAAGCCGATATACATAACTTTTCCTTGGCGAATCAGATCATCAAATGCGCTGAGTGATTCTTCAATTGGTGTTTCGTAGTCAAAACGGTGGAATTGATAGAGATCAATATGGTCTGTATTTAAACGCTTAAGCGAAGCATGGACTGATTCCATGATGTGTTTACGAGAAAGTCCGCGATCATTCTTGCCGGCGCCAGTTGGAAAATAAACTTTGGTGAATAGTTCATAAGATTCACGGCGAACACCTTTAAGCGCTTTACCTAAAACTGTTTCAGCTTTAGTCGCTGCATAAACATCTGCAGTGTCTAATGTGGTAATTCCGCAATCAAGTGCAGTGCGTACGGATTTGATTGCCGCATCTTGTTCAACTTGCGAACCATGGGTAAGCCAATTTCCGAAAGAGATTTCAGAGACGTACATTCCTGAATTGCCGAGTTTGCGATGTTCCATTTGAGACTCTCCCGCTTGATTCTTGCCAAGCCATCACTTATATGGTTGTATCCAGCCTACAACTTAATATTTCGAATTACAGGGGAAGTTTGGTGTGAATCCAACGCTGACCCGCAACCGTTAAAGCCGGATTACCTGCACTTCGAAAGAACAGACCACCCGCCGAGGTTTGCGGGGCTAAGTCATCAAACTTTGCAGATATGTCGTTCATGTTAGGGACTTTAATTTCCTAATTGAACGACTTTTTTATTTAGTTTTTTGTTAGCCCAGTAAGTCTTCCTAGACACCCTAATTAAAGGAAACTTAACTGATGAAGAAGATCTTCTCACTTGTAATTACTTCCCTACTTATTGCTACATCGTTTACTCCAGCTAACGCAGCAACCGAAAAAGGTTGGCGCTATTGGGGTTACTTCCAGGCAGCACCTGGTTCAACCGCATGGAACTACGCTCTAACTGGCCCAGCTGGCTCAACTCCAAAAGATGGCGCGGTTGAAGGTTGGAAGTTCTCGTACTCAAGCAACACTGTTGATACCGGCAATCCAACTTTGAAGCCAAACTTCAAGGCAATCTGCTCAGGTACTCCTTCACAGGCGGGGCTAATCCGCGTTGCAGTTGTAGTTGATTTCGGACTACGTGCAATTGCGCCAAAGGGAGAAACAGTTCAACAGACAATTCGTCGTTGCGTTTCAGTTAAAGCTGGTAGCAACGGCTTAGATATTTTAAATAAGGCTGTGCCGGTTCGTACCTCATCTGAGGGTTTTGTCTGCGGTCTAAATAACTACCCAGCAAAAGAGTGCAGCACTGAAATTACAACTCCAAAGTCACTTTTGAAGAAGTAATAAATTAAGAAACTACACCCACTGACGTGGTGGTTATGGAGCGCTCTCCTAGCCACCACTTTGGTGCGCCTACAGAATAGTTGGCTAACAGTTGCAACTATCGGTGTAGTTTCAATTCTGGTAATTAAATTTAGATCAGATGGCCCATGGGCTGATAGTTACAAATGGGCGTTAAAACTTGCTTTTGCGGTGATTGTATTTCGAGTATTTATCGGAGTTGTAATTGGAGTTCCAGTACCGGGGCAGGTCTTATTCACGATTCCAACAATTCCACTTCCACATTGGATGGCCGGAATTACTTTAGGCGGCGCAGTTACTTGGGAACGCGTAAGTTCGACAATAATCGAGAGTTTAAATATCGCATCGATTATTGCGCTCTTTGGTGCAGCAACAGCTCTAACAAATCCTCGAGCAGTATTGCGATCAATTCCCCCAGTCTTCTATGAAGTCGGCATGGTTCTGGTCATTGCAACTACTTTGACGCCACAACTTGTAGGTAATCTAAAGAGAATTCGGATTGCACAGAAGATGCGTGGTATCACCACCAATCGCTTCCTTTCTTGGAGACAGATTGCGATGCCTCTTCTGGAGGATTCATTAGCCAGAGCGCTGGATTTAGCTGCTGCAATGGATTCACGAGGATATGGACAATCACGTAAGAGAAGTAAATATCGCCCGCAAAAATTTGCTCTTCGCGATCTCCTTTTTCTCTCAACTTCTATAGCTTTTCTGGCGGTCTCAATATGATTAAGTTTCAAAACGTTTCACTGATTTATCCAACTTCTCAAAAGACTATTCTGGATAAACTCAATTTTGAAATCGGCGAAGGTGAATTTGTTCTCCTAATTGGCGAAACTGGAATCGGTAAGAGTTCCGTATTGCGCTTAATTAATGGCTTAGTGCCGCACCATACCGGCGGCATCTTGGCCGGTAGCGTTGAAGTTGGTGGAATCTCAACTAGAGATGTGAGACCTGGAGAGCTAGCTGAACTAATAGGCATCGTCGGTCAGAATCCAATTAATGGTTTTGTAACTGATGTTGTTGAAGATGAACTGGCTTTCTCGATGGAATCGCTAAATCTTCCGCAAGAGACTATGCGTAAGCGCATTGAAGAGGTTTTAGATCTACTTAGTTTGGCACCAGTTCGCGCAAGAAAAATTGCCACGTTATCCGGCGGCGAACAACAACGTGTCGCAATTGCTGCAGCGATGGTGCTTCATCCAAAAATCTTGGTACTTGATGAACCTACCAGTGCCCTTGATCCGGTTGCAGCGGAAGAAGTTCTGGCAATCTTGCAACGCCTGGTGCATGACTTAGGAATCACTGTAATCATCGCCGAACATCGTTTGGAACGTGTAATTGGCTACGTGGATACTGTCATTGAGATTGGTGCAGATGGAAGTACTCGAATCGGTAAACCAGAAGAAATTTTGAAGGATTCAAAGATCGCGCCTCCGATTGTGAAACTTGCACGTGCCTTGAAGTTACCTTCCGTTGCGTTATCAGTTCGCGAACTTCGTAAGCAGACTGAAAAGGTTCGCGAAACAGGTAAAGATATTAACGCTCGCCATGAAGTTCTAGGTCGCAAAGTTATTGAAACCGAGAAGCTCTCTGTGAAGTATCAAGAGAAAGTTGCCCTTAAGCCACTCAATTTGGAAATCCGAGGCGGCGAAATTGTGGCGCTGATGGGTCGTAACGGAGCCGGTAAGTCATCTTTTATTAAGTCCTTACTAGGCGTAATTGATTTTGAAGGCAAAGTTAAGAAGAGCGCCAACAAGATTGGATACATTCCGCAAGATGCTAATGATCTGCTCTATCACCAGAGCGTTGCGGCTGAGTGTCAGCAAACCGACCGCGATAACAATTTACCTAGCGGTGCCACATTTAAATTGCTTAATCAATTGACCCCGAATATTAAAGAGAGTTCCCATCCACGAGATCTATCCGAGGGCCAACGTTTAGCTTTAGTTCTGGCAATTGTGTTGGCGCCAAACCCTGACCTTTTAATCTTGGATGAACCGACCCGAGGTTTGGATTACTCAGCGAAAGAACTCCTTATAAAGCAGTTGATTGCACGTTCTGAATCTGGCGCAGCGGTACTTATCGCAACTCATGACGTTGAGTTGGTTGCTGAACTAGCCACTCGAATAGTGATTCTGGCTGACGGCGACTTAGTTGCAGATGGACCAACGATTGAAGTGCTACTGGCATCTCCTGCTTTTGCACCACAAGTCACCAAGGTGATGTCACCGCGAAGATGGTTAACAGTTGGCGATGTCTTGAAAGCAATCGAATGAAAACTGCAGATATCTTTCGATTTAAAGGTTTCCAATCCCTTTCTTTAATCGCAGTTTCAGTTATCAGCGCGCTGGGCTTCTTCTGGCCTTTTCTATCAAGTGAAAATAAGAGCGGAACTATTTTCTGGATTGCTACTAGCTTCTCTCTGCTCTTGCTACTTGCGGTAATTGGTAGAGCAAAATTTGATGCCAAATCATTGGCGCTGCTTGCAGTATTAAGTGCAATCATCGCAGCGCTTCGTCCGCTTGGCGCAGGCGCTGCAGGAATCGAACCGATGTGGTTCTTACTTATTCTGGCGAGTTACGTATTTGGTTCTAGTTTCGGATTTTTACTCGGCGTTTTTTCGATGTTGCTATCGGCATTTCTAACAGGTGGATTTGGGCCTTGGCTTCCATATCAAATATTTGCAGCAGCGTGGATTGGTTTCATTGCAGGAGCTGTGCCAAAGGTAAAACGTTTTGAGATTCCGCTCTTAGTTACCACTGCGCTCATCACATCAGAACTTTTTGGAATTTTGATGGATCTACAGTTCTGGCCTTGGGCATTTGGTCCAAAAACTCAGCTTTCATATATTCCTGGCGCAGCGATCACAGAGAACTTGCACCGCTTCTTTACCTATCATCTTGCATCATCCATGGCATGGAATGTGCCGCGTGCGATCTTTACTGCCGTTTTAATAGTTGCAGTTGGCCCTGGTGTTTTGAGCGCGCTTAAGCGAGCTTCAAGAAAAGCAAGCTTCGTTAGCGAGATTAAATTTATTTAACGTGTGGCTCGACCATAGGGATCTTTACGATCTCTGCAGCCAATTGGCGACCACGTACATCAATTGTGACTTTATCGCCCACTTTAAATTGATTATCAACTAAACCAAGTGCGATACCAACTTTGAGCGTTGGCGAGAATGTTCCGGAAGTTGTCTCTCCGACTACGTTTCCATCAACAAGAATTGGCATGTGGCCGCGTGGAATTCCGCGATCTAATAATTTAATTCCGCGAAGTCGACGTGGTGCACCCGCTGCATTCTCAGCGCGAAGCGCATCTTCACCATGGAAATGTGGCTTATTAAAAGCGATTGCCCACTTTGCTCCGCCAACTGTTCCGGTAATTGATTCTGAAAGTTCTTGTCCGTGTAATGGGTAACCCATCTCTGTACGCAAGGTATCGCGAGAACCAAGTCCACAAACTAAACCATCGCCTAAATTGCCAGCGATTGCATCCCAAACTTTTGAGGCTTCGTTCCATTTAGGTAGAACTTCATAACCATGTTCGCCTGAATAACCGGTGCGGCAGACAATTACCTGACAGCCATCAATTATTCCATGCGTAAATGCCATGTAATCGATATCAAGTTTCAAACCTAGTGATTCAAGGAGCGACTTCGAACGAGGCCCTTGTACCGCTATAACTGCATACTCTTCGTGCTGATTAACGATTGTTAAATCTGCCGGTGCGCTCTTTGTTAGAACAGTAAATACCTTGTCGCAGTTAGCTGCATTTGGAACCAAGAAGATGTCATCTACTGAGTTGCGATAAGCAATGATGTCATCGATAACGCCACCCTTGTCATTACAAAGTAAGTTGTATTGAGCTTCGCCATCCTTAATTAAATCTAAATCATTAGTGAGGATGCTATTTATATAGTCCTTAGCACCTGGACCCTTAATTGAAATTTTGCCAAGGTGCGATACATCGAAGATACCTACACGATTACGAACCGCGTCATGCTCGGCAAGAACTCCACCACCTGGATATTCGATCGGCATCTCCCAGCCGCCGAAGTCAGCCATCTTTGCGCCGAGCGCTTTATGTTTTGCATCTAGTGGTGAATGTTTCATAGGTGGAGGTTAGCGAATACTCCGCCTAAGATAGGCAAATGCTTAAGCTCAAGTACCTAGAAAAATCAGTGAATTGCGACGCTCTAGTCGTCGGCCTTGCCAAGGGTCCAAAGGGACTGGAAATTGTTAGCACCCTAAAGTTGGATGAGAAAGAGATTCTGCAATCTCTCACAGATTTAGGTGCATCAGGAAAAGCCGATGAAGTTATTAAATTACCTGGCACTGCAACCAAGGTGATCCTATTTACCGGTTTAGGTAAAGCAGCGAAAGAGTATTCATCAGAGAATATTCGTCGCGCCGCAGGTATCGCAGCGCAGAACTTGCATGGACATAAGAGCGCAATCTTCGCTATCGAAAACGATGCTCGCGCAATGGCCGAAGGTGCGGCGCTTGGCTCATATTCATTTACAGATTTCCGCGGCCATTCCAAGAAGGAGCAGAAAGCTCCGCTTTCCGAGATTTATATCGATGCAGATGGCGATAGCAAATTACTAAAGGAAGTTGAAACTGAAGTTAAGTGGACTTTCTTCGTCCGCGACTTAGTGAATATGCCGCCGAGCTATTTAAATCCAAAGAAGTTTGCGGAGTTAGTCTCAGCTAAGGCAAAGAAAGTTGCTGGAGTAAAGATCAAAGTTTGGGATGAGAAGCAGTTAAAGAGCCAAGGATTTGGTGGAATCATCGGAGTTGGCCAAGGTTCAGCAAATCCTCCGCGCCTTGTACATCTCTCTTATAAGCCGGCTAAAGCAAAGCGCACCATCGCATATGTTGGTAAAGGAATTACTTTTGATACCGGTGGCCTTGCGCTTAAACCTGCGTTAAATATGGATGAGATGAAAGGCGATATGGCAGGTGCGGCATCTGTGATGGGTGCACTTCTTGCAATCGCAGAGTTGAAGTTACCGATTGCAATTGATGCTTGGGCACCACTTGCTGAAAATATGGTTTCAGATACCGCTACTCGCCCATCAGATGTCATCACAATTTATGGCGGCAAGACTGTTGAAGTTTTAAATCCAGATGCCGAAGGACGATTAGTTCTTGCAGATGCGATTGTTAAAGCTCAAGAGAATAAGAACCTTGATGCGATCGTTGATGTTGCAACTCTTACCGGTGCAAAGGTTGTTGCGCTCGGTACTCGCTACTCCGCAGTCATGACTAATAGCGATGAACTATGTGCAGAGTTCTTAGATGTCACAGATGTGACCGGCGAACAATTCTGGCAACTTCCACTTCCGGAAGAATTGCGTGCATCATTAGATACACCTGTTGCAGATATTGCAAACATTGGTGAACGAATGGGCGGCGCACTTGTTGCAGGTCTATTCTTAAAAGAATTTATCGCTAACGAGTTACCTTGGTTACATCTAGATATCGCTGGCGTTGAAATCAATACTGGAAAGGCTTATGGCCATACCCCAGTCGGTGCTTCTGGTATCACAGTCCGTTCACTGATTGAAATGGCTCGATAAGAAAGCCTTAATTCGCGATAAAAAGGCTCGAGTGGCAGGATAGGCCTCCTAAGGGATTTTCATCCAACCTGTATGGAGCACTAAATGTCATATGACGTTGTAATTCTAGGCGGCGGTTCTGGCGGTTATGCATGCGCACTTCGTGCAACAAGCCTTGGGCTATCAGTAGCTTTAATTGAGGCAGATAAAGTCGGTGGTACTTGTTTACACCGCGGTTGTATTCCAACTAAAGCGCTTCTTCATGCAGGCGAGGTCGCTGATAATGCGCGCCACGCTTCAGAGTTCGGCGTCTCTGCAACATTTAACTCAATCGATATGAATGGTGTTAATTCATATAAAGATGGCGTTATCTCTCGCCTATATAAAGGTCTCTCAGGTTTGATCAAGTCTCATGGCGTTACCTACGTCGAAGGTTGGGGCAAGTTAGTTTCACCAAATACAGTCGAAGTTAATGGCGTTCAGTACACCGGCAAGAATGTTGTTCTTGCAACTGGTTCATACGCACGAACACTTCCTGGTTTAGATATTGACGGAAAGCGCGTAATCACATCTGATCAAGCACTAAACATGGATTACGTTCCAAAGAGCGCAATTGTTCTTGGTGGCGGAGTTATCGGTTGTGAATTCGCTTCAGTCTGGAAGTCATTTGGCGCAGATGTAACAATCATCGAAGGTCTGCCACGACTTGTAGCACTTGAAGATGAGACATCATCTAAGCAACTTGAGCGCGCATTCCGTAAGCGCAAGATTGAATTCGAAGTTGGTAGCAAGTTCCAGTCACATACTGTTAACGCAGATTCAGTAACTGTAAATCTTGAGAACGGTAAATCATTTACCGCTGAAGTTCTTCTAGTTGCAGTTGGTCGCGGTCCGGTCTCTGCTGGCATCGGTTACGAAGAACAAGGTCTAACTATGGACCGCGGATATGTAATCGTTGATAACAAGTGCCGTACAAATGTTCCAGGAATCTGGGCGGTTGGCGATTTGATTCCAACTCTTCAACTTGCACACGTTGGTTTCCAAGAAGGAATCATGGTTGCAGAAGAGATTGCTGGGCTAAATCCACGTCCTATTAATTATGACGGCGTACCTCGCGTAACTTATTCAGAACCAGAAGTTGCATCTGTTGGACTTACAACTGCAAAGGCTAAGGAACTTGGCTATGAGATCGAAGAGATCTCATATGACTTAGCTGGCAACGGTAAGTCTCAGATTTTGAAGACTGCTGGATCTATCAAGATTGTTCAGCAAAAGGGCGGACCAGTTCTTGGTATCCATATGGTTGGCGATCGCGTTGGAGAGCTAATCGGCGAAGCTCAAGTTATTTATAACTGGGAAGCAAATGCACAGGATGTTGCTCCATTCGTACACGCTCACCCAACCATGAACGAAGCGATGGGCGAAGCATTTATGGCTCTAGCTGGCAAGCCACTTCACGCACACGGTTAATTTTTAGATAATAAGCAACTAGGGAAAACAAAAGGAAACGGTTAGATGACATTTTCAGTAACAATGCCAGCACTTGGCGAATCAGTTACAGAAGGAACTGTTACACGTTGGCTCAAGAATGAAGGCGACGTTGTTGCAGTTGATGAACCGCTACTAGAAGTATCGACCGACAAAGTTGATACAGAGATTCCATCACCTGCAGCAGGTGTATTGCAGAAGATTGTTGTTGGTCCAGATCAGACTGTTGCAGTTGGAACAGAGTTAGCGATTATTGCTGGCGCGTCCGAAGGTGGTAACAATGCAAATGTTGCACCGGTTCCTCCTGTAGTTGCGACTCCGGAACCAGTTGCCGTAACCCCAGCTCCAGTTGCACCAGTTGCAACTCCAGCACCAGTTGCTGCAACGCCTGCAGCTCCTGCTTCAAATGGAAATGGAACTGTAGTAACAATGCCAGCACTTGGCGAATCAGTTACAGAAGGAACTGTTACTCGTTGGCTAAAGAACGTTGGCGATTCAGTTGCAGTTGATGAAGCGCTGCTAGAAGTTTCTACAGACAAAGTCGATACTGAAATTCCATCACCAGTTGCGGGTGTTATTACCGCAATTGAAGTTCCAGCAGATACCACTGTTGCAGTTGGTGCACGACTTGCAGTTATTGGTGGTTCGGGTGCTCCAGCGGCAACGCCAGCTCCTGCTGCTCCGACTCCTGCACCAGTTGTTGCCGCACCAGTAACGCCTGTTGTTTCAACTCCGGCACCAGTTGCAGCTGCGCCTGTAGTTGCCGCACCTGCACAAGTTGTTTCACAACCATCAGATGCATATGTAACTCCAATTGTTCGTAAGCTCGCTTCAGAGCTTGGTGTAAATCTCGCAACTGTTAAGGGCACAGGCGTTGGCGGACGTATTCGTAAAGAAGATATTGAAGCTGCGGCAAAGCCAGTGGCTGCCGCACCAGTTGCAACTGCAGCAACTCAAGCTACAACATCAGCACCTAAGGCTCCAGTTGCTGCATCACCACTTCGCGGAACAACAGTTCCAATGTCTCGCTTACGTAAAGTTATCGCTACTCGCATGGTTGAGTCACTACAAGTTTCGGCTCAGCTAACAACAGTTGTTGAAGTTGATGTTACAAAGATTGCACGTCTTCGCGATAAGGCAAAGGGCAACTTCGAAGCGCGTGAAGGCGTAAAACTTTCATTCCTTCCATTCTTTGCAGTTGCAGTTTGCGAAGCGCTTAAGCAGCATCCGGTTGTTAATTCATCAATCGATGGTGACAACATTGTTTATCACGGTGCAGAACACCTAGGCGTTGCAGTTGATACCGAACGCGGTCTATTAGTTCCGGTTATTCATAATGCAGGCGATCTAAATATGGGTGGCATTGCACGAAAGATTTCAGATCTAGCAGCGCGCACGCGCGACAATAAGATCACTCCAGATGAATTAGGTGGCGGTACATTTACATTGACCAATACTGGTTCACGTGGCGCATTATTCGATACTCCAATCATCAATCAGCCACAGAGCGCAATCCTTGGCCTTGGCGCAGTTGTTAAGCGTCCAATGGTTGTTAAGGGTGCAGATGGCGGCGAGACAATTGCAATCCGTTCAATGGTTTACCTTGCACTTTCATACGATCACCGAATCGTTGATGGCGCAGATGCAGCGCGTTTCTTAGTAACACTTAAGGATCGCCTTGAATCAGG
>CAZMDJ010000013.1:0-19310 GCA_964565165.1 uncultured Actinomycetes bacterium
GATAAAACGCTCTTTAACTGTTCATAATTAATTACTCGCACAGGATGGAGTTTATTAAGTAATTAATACGGCTTCGCACTTTTGCGAGTGGAAGCCCTTTACTTGTTGTGATTTGCGCGGGATTCGCCGGCTGATTTACGCCATTTTGCGATCTCTGCATGATTTCCAGATAAAAGTACATCTGGAACTTTAATTCCACGCCACTCTGCTGGCTTTGTAAATGCTGGATATTCGATATAGCCCTCTTCGGCATGAGATTCATCAACGATTGATTCAGGATTACCAAGAACACCCGGTATTAAACGTGATACCGCCTCTGCAATC
The DNA here is from genome assembly GCA_964565165.1 of uncultured Actinomycetes bacterium. GTDB lineage: Bacteria > Actinomycetota > Actinomycetes > Nanopelagicales > Nanopelagicaceae > ZLKRG08. The sequence continues at coordinate 325 of CAZMDJ010000013.1, forward strand.
ACAATCGCAGCGACCTCTCCGCCATTTAATACATAATCGCCAATCGAAACTTCGCGAACTGTAAAACCTTCGCTTACATAATATTGACGGACGCGATCATCGATACCTTCATAGCGACCACAGGCAAAAATTAAATGCTCTTTAGTTGAAAGTTCCTCTGCCATTCGCTGATCAAAACGCTTACCTGCAGGTGTCAAAATAATCAGTTCAGATGCCTTGGTAATAATTGGATCAATTGCTTTGCCCCAAACTTCAGGCATCATCACCATTCCAGCGCCGCCACCATATGGTGTGTCATCTACTTGGCGATGCACATTGGTAGCTTGATCGCGTAAATCATGAACGCCGATTTCAATCAGCGATTTATCGCGTGCTTTGCCGATTAAAGAAAGTTTTAGCGGTTCGAAGAATTCAGGAAAAATCGAGATGAAATCTAACTTCATGAGACCACCGGTGGAATAACCACGACTTTCTTATTTGCTAAATCAACAGTAGGAACAAGTTGGCGAACAAATGGAATTAACACTTCCCCGCCTTTTATCTTAATAGCTAAACAATCTTGAGCTGGCAGATTTAAAACATCAGTAACAACGCCATATTCAGAACCATCTTCAAGTTCAGCGCGTAGTCCGATTAATTGTTGTACGTGGTAATCATCTTCATCTTCGCCAGATTCGTTGATATCAACTTCGGCATAGAGCAAAGTGTTACGTAGCTTTTCAATCGCATTGCGATCGTTAATTCCTTTAAAACCAAGCAAGAGAATTCCGTTATGAACGCGAGCGCTAGAAACGGTTAAGACGCCATCGTCAGTTAAAACTTCGGCACCAATAGCAAAGCGACGCTCGGGTTCATCTGTGCGAACCTCGATCGTCGCTTCACCTAAAATTCCGTGAGCGCGACCAATGCGCCCAACGTTTAAACGCATTAGCGAATCTCGTCGGCCTCGATGAGATCTACGCGTACTGAACGACCTGCAAGCGCGCTCATCACAGTACGTAACGCTTTCGCGGTACGACCGTTGCGACCGATTACCTTGCCAATGTCTTCTGGATTGACATTAACTTCAAGAGTTGTGCCACGACGATGTGTCTTCTCTTTTACATTTACATCGTCAGGGTGTTCAACAATTCCCTTAACGAGATGTTCTAGAGCCTCATCTAACATAAATCAGCAATTATTCCGCTGGAGTTTCTTCTGCTGCAGGTGCAGCTTCTTCAGCAACAACTTCAGCTGGAGCTTCTTCAGCAGCTGGTGTCTCTTCGACAACTGCCTCAACAACAGGAGCTTCTTCTGCCTTTGGAGCAGACTTCGCAGCTAACTTATCTTGCGCCTTCTTCTTTGCAGTAGTTGCGCCTTCAGCTGGCTCGTTAGCAGCAGCCTTAACTGCAGCTTCGTAGTTCGCCTTCTTATCAAAACCTGGCTTCTGTGGTTCTACTGTGCTGGTTGTTGAACCTTCACCTGTGAACTTGCCCCAGTCGCCTGTTAGCTTAAATAGCTTTGTCACTGCTGCAGATGGCTGTGCGCCAACCTTTAGCCAGTGCTGTGCGCGATCTGAGTTGACCTCTACTACTGATGGATTCTTTCCTGGAACATAGCGACCAATCTCTTCGATTGATAGACCATTACGCGCCTTCTTAGAATCGATAACGACGATACGGTAGAAAGGTGTGCGAATTTTTCCAAGACGCATTAAACGAATCTTTGTTGCCAAAGTATTGCTCCTAAATTCTTAACAAAATTACTTTTCGAATCAAGAAATTTTCACAATGGAGTTCGTGAAATCTTCTTGAAGATTACTTCCGACGCGGGTAGAGGGGCCGCGCTCAGGGTGGTAATTCTGCCAGTGGTGGCAGAATCGGCCAAATCGACCCTATCGACTCTCTTCGGCAGCCCTTTTAGCTGGATTTCCGCTCTTAGATTTCTTCTTATGCACGATCTGCTGCTTTGGCGCTGGCATTCCAGGCATAGCGGGCATTCCTGGAATCGAGCCACCATTACGGGCCATCTTCATAGCTTTCTGTGCCTGGCCAAATCGATCAACCAGATTATTAACTTCAGAAACTTGGCGACCACTGCCCTTTGCAATTCGTGCTCGACGTGAACCATTAAGAATCTTTGGATCACGACGTTCTGCAGGTGTCATTGATTGAACGATTGCAGTTGATTTTGTAATTTCAGTATCGTCGATCGCTTCTATCTGCTTCTTCATCTGAGCAACTCCTGGCATCATCGAAAGAATCTTCGACATATTGCCCATCTTTGCAATGCCCTGCAGCTGCTCTAGAAAATCTTCTAATGTGAAATCTTCACCTTTAACAAACTTCTCTTCGAGCTTTTTTGAAGTTTCGGTATCGAGCGCTTTCTTAGCCTGCTCTGCAAGCGTTGCCACATCTCCCATACCCAAGATGCGAGAAGCCATTCGTTCTGGATAGAAGACATCAAAGTCGCTTAGCTTCTCGCCAGTTGATGCAAAGAAGATTGGTTTGCCGGTCTGTTTAGCAATTGATAGCGCAGCACCACCGCGGGCATCACCATCAAGCTTTGTTAAAACAACGCCGTCGAATCCAACGCCATCGCCAAATGCTTTTGCGGTGCGAACCGCATCTTGGCCGATCATTGCATCGACTACAAAGAGAATCTCATCTGGGTTTACTGCATCGCGAATCGCAATCGCTTCTTTCATGAGCTCTTCATCAACGCCAAGGCGACCAGCAGTATCAACAATCACCATGTTATGAAGCTTCTGCTTTGCAAAATCTAAACCATCTTTTGCAACCTTAACTGGATTGCCAACGCCATTGCCAGGTTCTGGTGCAAATACCGGAACCCCAACTTGTTCGCCTACAACTTGTAGCTGAGTTACCGCATTTGGTCTCTGTAAATCTGATGCAATTAGAAGCGGTGTATTGCCCTGCTCTTTTAAATGCTTTGCAAGTTTTCCTGCCAAAGTAGTTTTACCTGCACCTTGCAAACCCGCAAGAAGAATTACAGTTGGTGGATTCTTAGCAAAACGGATTCGGCGAGCTGCGCCACCGAGAATTTCTACTAACTCTGCATGAACTAAATCAAAGACTGCTTGCGCCTGGTTGGTTCCGGCCTGAATATCTTTAAGGAGTTCAAGTGATTTACCTTGAACCTTTTCTACGAATTCATTAACGACATCTAAAGCAACGTCTGCATCTAGAAGAGCATCACGGATCTCTGCGAATGTGTCGTTGATATCCGAGGTCGATAACTTCCCGCGACTGCGTAGCTTTGAGAACGCACCGCTGAAACGGGAAGTTAGACCTTCGAACATAGAGCCAAATTGTATTGGCCGTTAGATAGCGTCTATGCCACGTTCCCCCGTGCGGACGCGGACGATATCTTCAACAGGTGTGACCCAAACCTTGCCATCACCAATCGTTCCGGTATGTGCAGTTGTAACAATCGCCCCCACGACTGCTTCAACTTCATGATTATTGACGACAACTTCTAATTTGATCTTAGGAATCAAATTAACCGTGTATTGCGCGCCACGATAAACCTCAGTGTGACCGCCTTGTCTGCCGAAACCAGATACTTCCGAAACTGTCATTCCTGATATTCCGATTGCTTGGAGCGCTGCTTTTACTTCTTCAACCTTTACTGGCTTAAGAATTGCGGTAATTAATTTCATAGCTTCACTCCTCCGAATGATTCATATGCACTTTCTAGATGTTCAGTAACGTCAACACCTAGTACTTCAGATTCTTCATCCACTCGGAATCCAATAGTTTTATTAAATACAAAACCAAGGATTGCGGTAATGATGAATGAATAAGCCATTACAAAGAAGGCGCCAAATGCTTGAACTCCTAATAGATGTGTTCCGCCGCCATAGAAGAGCCCATCTCCACCTAGTTCGTTAACGCTCTTTGTGGCAAAGAGTCCGATTGATAGACAGCCCCAGATTCCACCTACAAGGTGAACACCAACAACATCTAGTGAATCATCGAAGTTAAATTTGTACTTCAATCCAACTGCAGACGAACAGATTGCACCAGCTAAGAATCCGATTACTACCGCTGCCCAAGGTGCCACGAATGCGCATGCAGGTGTGATCGCAACTAAACCTGCGATTGCACCAGATGCCGCACCAAGGGAAGTTGCATGACCATCGCGGAATTTTTCAAATAGTAACCAGCCGATTAATGCGGCTCCGGTTGCAACTTGAGTATTAATTAGCGCAAGAGAGGCAATTCCATTCGCGCCAAGTGCGCTACCAGCGTTAAAGCCAAACCAACCAAACCAAAGTAAGCCTGATCCGAGTAAAACTAATGGCAATGAATGTGGGCGCATCGGCTCTTTACGCCAGCCTTTACGTTTTCCAAGTACTAGCGCTAAAGCTAAACCTGCTGCACCAGCGTTGATATGAACCGCAGTTCCGCCAGCGAAATCTAGAACGCCTTTACCTGCAAGGTATCCAACGCCTTTTAGTTGATCGCCAAATTTATCGCCGAAATCAAAGACCCAGTGCGCAACTGGGAAGTAAACGATAGTTACCCAGATAGCAACGAAAATCGACCAAGTTGCGAATTTTGTTCGATCAGCAATTGCACCAGAAATCAGCGCTGGCGTAATTACCGCAAACATCAATTGAAATGCGCTAAATGCCAGAGTTGGAATCGGATAGATACCGCCATTATTGGTAAATGAATTAACCAAGTTAGCTAAGTTTTCAAAACCAAATCCACCGATCCATTTTGAATCAGCTGATGAACCAAAGGCCCAGTTGTAACCATAGAAAACCCAGAGCGTGCTAACAATTCCGATTGTCACAAAGGACATCATCATCATATTTAAAACGCTCTTGGTGCGGACCATGCCGCCGTAAAAGAATGCAAGGCCAGGGGTCATAAGTAGAACCAGTGCGCTACTTGCTAAGACCCAAGCGGTATCGCCGGAATTTATTACAACATCCATTTTTATCCTTAAAGTGGGTAATTAAGGGCTGCTCAACGCTGAGATGGATGAATCTTCAGGTAATTGCGTTACAGAAGTGTTAAGAGAGCAACCCGTTTATGTAATTCTTTGAATCAAATGTTTCGAAATCATTAACAGATTCGCCGCTTCCGACCCACTTAATTGGAATATCGAATTTATGCTCAATGGCCAGGGCAATCCCCCCACGAGCAGAACCATCAAGTTTGGTAAGAATAATTCCAGTAACCTCAACAGCTTCAGTGAAAATTTGAGCTTGCGCTAAACCATTCTGGCCAGTGGTGGCATCTACAACTAACAGCACTTCAGAGATTTGCGCACTCTTTTCAATAACGCGACGAACCTTTCCAAGTTCTGCCATTAAATCTGCCTTGTTATGTAAACGTCCCGCGGTATCGATAATTAAATTATCAGCGCCGGTTTCGGTAAATTTCTTAGCTGCATCAAATGCAACTGCTGCTGGATCTGAATTAGCGGCACCGCTAATTACCTCGATGCCAATTTTCTCGCCCCAAGTTTTAAGTTGATCAACCGCTGCCGCACGGAAGGTATCTGCTGCAGCCAAAATAGTTTTGCCAGGTAATTTATTCGCTAGTTTCGCAGCCGATGTGGTTTTACCAGTTCCATTAACACCAACAATCAGAATTACACCTGGCTTTGTCTGGCGCTCTTTCTTTGAAAGCGAACTTTCTAACTTCTCTTTGATAGCCTCAAGCGGCTTATCTTTTGAGCGCTTCCCTGCTGATACCAATTCATTAGTTAATTCGCGCCCTAAATCAGATTGAATTAATTCGGTGGTTAGTTCATCCCAATCAGAATCTTTGATTTCACGAACAATCGGCTGTGCCCAAAGATCATCTTTCGGCAACTCTTTGATTTCGATCTCTTGCGCTACTGCAGGAGTTTCTTCTTCGTTCTTGCTAGTGAACTTATTTACAAATTTTTTGAAGAGGCTCATACAGTTTCAGATTCGCGCAAACGCTGCGAAATGACTTCAGTAACGCCATCGCCACGCATGGTCACGCCATAAAGCGCATCTGCAACTTCCATGGTGCGCTTCTGGTGGGTAATGATGATTAGCTGTGAACTTGAACGTAGATCTTCAAGTACGCCGAGTAGACGCTGCAAGTTAACATCATCAAGAGCCGCCTCAACTTCGTCGAGGATGTAGAACGGACTTGGACGAGACTTAAAGATTGCAACTAACATCGCAACCACAGTTAGAGACTTCTCTCCACCTGATAGAAGAGATAGACGCTTTACACGCTTTCCTGGAGGACGCGCTTCGATATCAACGCCCGTAGTCAAAGGATCATCTGGGTTGGTAAGAATCAAGCGACCTTCTCCACCTGGGAATAGTCGAGCAAAGATATCTTTGAAGTGCTTCTCAGTTTCAGTAAATGCTTCCATGAAGATTGATTGGACGCGATCATCAACTTCTTTGACGATGTCCAATAGATCTTTCTTGGTGCGCTTCAAATCTTCTAGTTGTTCGGTTAAGAACTTTAAGCGCTCTTCAACTGAGTTGTACTCTTCAAGAGCCAACGGGTTGATCTTGCCCAGAAGATTAAGTTGCTTCTCTGTTTGAGATAGGCGCTTCTCTTGTTGATCGCGGCGGTATGGAACATGCTCGCCTTCAACAATCTGACCATCTTCGGTTTCAAAGAATGTCGGAACATCGCGATGTGGGCCGTATTCTGATTGCAAAGTATCAACATCTACACCGAACTCTTCGAGCGCTTTCTGCGCAAGAGCTTCGATACGTAGACGCTGTTCGCTTCGCGCTAATTCGTCGCGGTGAACGCTTGATGTTAACTGCTCAAGTTCTTGGGTTAATTCGCGATTTCGGGTACGAACCGCAAGTGTCTCGCCTTCGCGATTCTGCTTAGATTCTTCAAGACGCGTGCGCTCGGTGCCAGCTTTAGCGATTGAGCGCTCGATATGTACAAGAGTTTCATATGCAGCTTCGCCGATTGCTTGCGAAATAACTGCGCCTTGTGCGCGATTTGCACGACGTGCAATCGCATTCTCATTTGCAATTCGTTCTGATTCTGCTGCTGATTCAAGTGCCTGTGCACGTTCTGCAATTGAATTAACGCGCTCTTCAGAGGTACGAACTGCAAGGCGAGCTTCAACCTCAACGCTTCGAGCAGCGGTTAACTTCTCGCGAAGCGCCTCTGCTTGTGCATGATCGGGTTCTGCGATTTCACCATGCTGACCTAGTTGGCTCTTAGCAATCTCAAGTTCGCGTTCATCGGCAATGCGCTCGTTACCAGCTTCTGCAATTGCAACATTTAAACGCTCAACTTCTGCATTTGCAGATTTAATATTCTGGCCAGCAACTGCAAGTTGTTCGGTAAGAGCTGAGATGCGCGCATCTGAATCATTAAGTCGTGAAAGCGCCTGATCGTATTCTGATTGGCGATTATTTAGCGCTTGCTGCGCATTCTGAATTTCAAAGCCAAGTCGTTCGCATTCATGAGTTGCGCCTGTTAACTCTTCAGATAGCTGATTGATAAGCGCATGAATTTCAACCAACGTACTTGAATTCTTTGAACCACCACGAACTCGAGTTGAAGTGAAGTTATCGCCATCGCGTGTAACTACATTTACCTGTGGGTGGTTATTTAAAATCTCTGCCGCGTTACGGCCATCTTCTGCAACAGCAGTATTGCCAAGTAGCGCAGTTAGAAGACTTGCAACCTCTTGGCCACGAACATGGTTAAGAATCGGTGTTAAACCAGATGGTACCTGTGCGCCTGTTAGCACTGCATTATTTGAAACTAGAAGTTCTGCTTGACCTAAGTTTTCATTACGAAGTGCGCTAATTGCAGTAACCGCTGCGTTCATATCCTGAACTACAACTGCATCTGCCAATGAACCAAGCGCTGCAGCTACCGCTGCCTCGTATCCTGCATCAACTGTAATTAGTGATGCCAATGAACCAAGGATATTTACACCACGTGAATCAGAGAGCAGCGCACTTGCACCATCACGATTTGAAGTTGTTAAGCGGATTGCTTCTAACTTAGATTCAATAGAATTGCGCTTACGATCGGCATTGCGCTCTGCTTCAGAAAGTTTTGCAACAATCTCTTTCGCTTCATTAAGCGCTTTCTTCGCAGATTCGAATTGAGTATCTAAACCAATTTCACCGCTATCGGCACTTGCGATTTCAAGTTCATGTTGTGCATATTCAGATTGCGCATTTGCAGCGCGAGTCTGCGCATCATCGCGAGCCTTAGTAAGGCGGGTAATCTCTTGCGCCATCGCATCGAGACGTGCTTGAAGTGACTTAATGTGGCCTTCTTGACGCGCTGTTCCTTCACGTTGATCTGCAATTGCACGAAGCGCTGCAGCGATGCGATCTTCTTCAGCTTTTACATCGGCCTCAAGCGCACGCATTGCATTGATTGCTGCGTTTAGCTCGTCTTGCTTTCCATTTAAACCGGTACGAAGTTCTGATTCTTCTTCGCGCAAAATTGCGGCTTCTGCTTCAAGCGCATCAGGATCGCGCCCAGCAGTGATTTCAAGTTCTTGAGTTAAGAAGCGGGTTCGCTCCTGTGCCAGAGCGGCTACCGCACGAAGTTTTTCGCGAATACCGGTAAGTGCGTAGTAAGTCTCTTGTGCTGCAGAAAGTAGTGGTCCTTCGAAAGCCGCCTCAGCATCAAGTGATTCTTCACGTGAACGAACGCCTTCTAGATCTGCTTCAACAATTGCACGACGTTCGCGTAGGGCGTTTTCATCTGCAACTTCGGTTGAGAAGACTTTATTCATTGAGATGTAATCATCTGCAAGCAGACGTAACTTCACATCGCGAAGATCGGCTTGAATTGTCGCTGCCTTCTTTGCAACTTCAGCTTGCTTACCGAGCGGCTTTAGCTGGCGACGAAGTTCTACTGTTAAATCTTGAACACGAGACATATTTGCTTGCATTGAATCAAGCTTGCGCAGCGCCTTCTCTTTACGCTTACGGTGCTTAAGTACACCGGCTGCTTCTTCGATAAATGCGCGGCGCTCTTCTGGAGTCGCCATCAAAATTGCATCAAGTTGTCCCTGACCAACGATGACGTGCATTTCGCGGCCGATACCTGAATCAGATAACAACTCTTGAATATCTAGAAGACGTGCGCCTTCTCCGTTAATTTGATATTCGCTCTGACCATTACGGAACAAAATACGAGAGATAGTTACTTCAGTGAAATCAATTGGTAGAGATCCATCTGAGTTATCAATTGTTAATGAAACTTCTGCGCGACCAAGTGGTGCGCGACCAGATGTACCGGCGAAGATAACGTCTTCCATCTTTCCGCCGCGCAGAGACTTTGCACCCTGCTCACCCATTACCCAGCTGATTGCATCTACAACGTTTGATTTACCTGAACCGTTTGGACCGACCACGCAGGTAATGCCAGGCTCGAGAAGAAGGGTCGTTGATGACGCGAAGGACTTAAAGCCCTTAATGGTCAGACTCTTCAAATACACGCGGAAAACCTATCGGGTTTGGCAGGCTGGACAGAGCCGCGACGAGCGGTTGGCGAAGGCAATTCTCACAATTTCTGCCCCACATCTGCGACATGGCTCACCTTCGCGGCCATAAACGGCTAAAGATCTTTCAAAATATCCGCTCTCGCCATTTACATTGATATAGAGCTCATCAAAGCTGGTGCCACCGGCGGCCAAGGCGCGCTTCATAACTTTCTGGGAAGCGGTAATCAAATTGAGAATCTGCGTAGAAGTTAAATCCATTGCAATTGATTCTGGGTGAATACGTGCATACCAGAGCGCTTCATCGGCATAGATATTTCCGATTCCACTAAGAACTGCCTGATCAAGAATTACCTTTTTAATCTGCCCACGCTTGGTGCCAATTTTTGCCACTGTCGACTTCTTGTCGAATAGTGGATCGAATAAATCTCGCGCAATATGCGAATTTTTTTTTTTTATATGTCGATCTAATTGATCTACACATAACCAGCCAAAAGTTCTTTGATCTATGAATCGCATCTCTTTACCGCTTGAAAGTTCAAAGTTTGCGCGTAAATGTTTCTCATATTCGCTCTTAGACTTTTGAATCTTGAACTGTCCGCTCATTCCCAAGTGAGCCACCAGAACTTCTGGACGATCAAATTCCAACCACATAAATTTGCCGCGACGTTTAACCGCTTTAATTTTGGCATTTTTAAAGATTGTTAAGCGATTAAGAGAATCGCTACGTAAGGCTCTTGGATGTAGTTGCTTTACAGCAGTTATCTTCTTGCCAACTACATGTTTCTCAAGGCCAGCTCTAACTGTTTCGACCTCAGGAAGTTCAGGCATTACGAAGTTAGTTTCTCGTATGCAATTCGCGCAGCAATCTGTTCTGCTTCGCGTTTGCTCTTTCCTTCTCCGATTGAAATCTCTGCGCCGCCAACAACAGCTGTTGCTACGAATGTTTTATCGTGATCTGGACCTGATTCAGAGATTAAATACTCTGGCGCTGAAATTTTGCGTGATGCTGCAAGTTCTTGAAGCGCGGTCTTGCCATCTAGTCCTGCGCCACGATCTTTTGCGCTCTCCATGGTTTCGTTAATTAAGTTTCCAACAACGCGCTGGCTAACTACAAAATCGTGGCTTAAATAAATCGCGCCGATTAACGCTTCTAGTGAATCTGCAAGTAATGAATTTTTATCGCGACCACCAGTAACTTCTTCGCCTTTACCAATTCGCATGTATTGGCCAAGTTCGAGAGTACGAGCAATATCTGCCAACGCACGCATGTTTACGATTCCAGAACGAAGTGGTGATAAACGGGATTCGTCTAAATCTGGATATTTTTTATAAAGCGCTTCAGTTACTACTAAACCTAAAACAGAATCGCCTAAAAATTCTAAGCGTTCGTTAGTTTCAGTTAATCCATTCTCATACGCAAAAGAGCGGTGAGTAAAAGCTAATTCGAGAAGCTCTTGTCTTATCTCTAAGCCAAGTCGCGCTTGTAATTGCGCGAACATGAAATCAAACCTCTACGACTTGGCGACGGTTATAGGTACCGCAGGTTGGGCAAGCTGTGTGTTGAAGCTTTGGCTGCTGGCACTGAGCACAGGTAGAGATCGCTGCAGCAGTTGTTTTCCATTGGCTACGACGTGAACGAGTCTTTGATCGCGACATCTTTCGCTTTGGTACTGGCACTTCTCTACTCCTTGTTAAGAACACGCTTTGGCGTGCAGGTGGAATTATCGCCCATCAGGCGTAATTAGTGAAATCGGGTTACTTCTCTTCGCCTAAAAGACCCTTTAAGGCTGACCAGCGGGCATCGACCTGCTCATGCGCGTGGTCTTCTGGAAGCTCAGCCCACTTCTGGCCACACTCCGGGCAGAGCCCTTGGCAATCTTCATCGCAGACAGGATTGATTGGAAGCGCAAGAACAATCGAATCGCGAATTGGCGCCTCTAGATCCATAACATCGCCATCCATCAGAAGTTGATCTTCTTCCTCTTCATCAGGGTTTGCTTCATATGCATAAAGTTCTTGGAAGTTGCGCTCTAGCTCTAATTCGATTGGATCAAGGCAGCGGATGCATTCGCCCTTTGCAATTACATCGAATTCACCAGTTGCAAGAATTCCCTCTGCCACAGATTCAAGACGTAAATCTAGATTTAAAATTCCAGCTGGAACTGCAATAACATCAATACCGATTGGCTTCTCAATATCAAGCGCTAATTGATACTCCTTCATCTCTCCTGCTCGGCGCGGAAGATCATGAGTATTTAATTTAAATACCTTAGACATTTTGTAATTACTTATCTGATAGTTGAGCTAAAACATCTTTATCTGTTGAACCTGCAAGGCGCTCGCGACCGCGAGTGATTGCATCTTGAGTCTTATTTAAAATAACTTCAAGAGTTGCAAGTCGAGAATCAATATATTCATCAATCTCTTGGCGTTGATCTGCTGCATCTTGACGTGCTTGAGACAGAATATTCTTTGCCTCATCACGTGCCTGCTGCATGATTGCAGTCTGTTCGATTAATTGCGCAGCCTCTTCGGGAGCCATCGCAACCATCTGCTCTGCTTGCAAACGGCCTTCTTCGATCACCTTGTCGCGATTAGCAACAATTGATTCTGCCTTTGCAAAAGAATCTGGGAATGCTGCCTTGGCTTCATCTAGAACGCCAAGCATTTCGCCGCGGTGCACAACGCATGAAGCAGATAGCGGGACGCCTCGCGCCTCTTCAACCATCTTGATTGCTGAAGCTAATTTCTCAACTGCATCCATTTACTTACCTGCAACTTTCTTAGCTAGCGCTGCTTGAACAGATGGAGGAACCATCTTTGAAATATCACCGCTGTATTTAGCCAATTCTTTAACCAATGAAGATGAGAGGAAAGAGTGAGCTGGGTCGGTCGCCATAAACATAGTGTCTACGCCTGCTTGGAGGTTAACTTGCGCCTGCTGTAATTCGTAATCAAAGTCAGAAACAGCTCGAAGTCCCTTAGTAATCACATCAATATTATTTCGCTTGCAATATTCGACTGTTAGACCGCTCCATGAATCCACCTTAATATTTGGTAGATCTTTTGTGGTCTCTTTGATCATCTCGATACGTTCTTCGACCGAGAAGAGACCTTCTTTGGTGCTATTTATAAAAACCGCAACCACAACTTCATCAAAGTGTGCGCTGGCGCGCTTGATGATGTCTAAGTGTCCATAAGTAACTGGATCGAATGACCCAGGGCATACAGCGCGTCTCATAGGTAAAGGTTAACCCATCTCGCCGTAGTAGAGCGTTGCTACCCCGTATTCCTTGGTGCGAAGCTCCTTTAACGGCGCTGGCCAATTTATATATGAACCCTTAGTCGCACGTTCAATCACAATAACAGCACCACTGCGGCAGAAATTATTTTCCAGAATCAATTCTAGTAATTCATGGGTTGCTTGATCGCTAAATTCATATGGCGGATCAATAAAGATAATGTCGTACTGCTGACCTGAATTTCCTAGAAACTTCTGTGCGCTCATTGCATATAAATGAAATTTACCTTCAGGGTTTGCTTTCTCGACAATCTCTTGATTTGCTCGAATTGTTTTCGCAGCAGAATCATCCTTTTCAACTGCATGCACCAGGGATGCTCCGCGAGATAACGCTTCTAATCCGACGGCTCCACTACCTGCAAATAAATCTAAAAACTTTAAGTTTTCGAATTCACCGAATTCTGAAAGAAGCGTTGAGAAAAGAGCTTCGCGTGCGCGATCAGATGTCGGTCTAGTTGCACCTGCAACGGTAGCGAGGTTACGACCTTTAGCTACACCTGCAATGATTCGCATCTTTTAACCCTTATCTAAATACTCGACTTCGCGCTCAATTAAGAGCTTCTTGATTTCGCGCTCTAGCGTAGAGCCAATCCCCTTATCTAACGTAATTTCTGCCGCTTCACGCGCTTGAATAATAATCTCTTCATCGCGCAGCACACGTAATAACTTAAGGTGAGAGCGAGATCCACTTTGAGATACGCCAAGTACATCGCCTTCGCGACGTTGATCTAAATCGATTCGCGCTAATTCAAAGCCATCCAAGGTATTTGCAACAGCAGTTAATCGCTCATATGCCAAAGAATCTTCAGGAACTTTGGTTATTAATAAACATAAACCAGGCGCCTGGCCTCGACCGATACGTCCACGTAATTGATGTAGTTGTGAAATACCAAATCGATCAGCATCCATAATCACCATGACTGTTGCATTAGGAACGTCGACGCCAACTTCAATGACTGTTGTAGAGACCAGCACATCTAATTCATGTGCTGAGAATGCTTGCATGGTTGCTTCTTTCTCATCGGCGCTCTGCTTTCCGTGAAGTTCGGCAACTCGCAAACCTTTTAACGGACCCGTAGCTAATTCGGGTGCCAACTCAGTTACTGCTGCCATCTCTTTACTCTCGGTACCGTATAAGAAATCCATATCAGCATCTTCTGGCGTACCTGCGCTAATTCGCGGTGCAACCACATAAGCCTGATGACCTTCAGCAACCTCTTCTCGAATTCGCTGCCAAGCGCGCTCAACATATGCAGGTTTACTCATAGCGTTTACAAGATGTGAAGTAATTGGTGTTCGACCTAATGGCAGTTCACTCAATGTCGAGATATCTAAATCACCAAAGACAGTAATTGCCACAGTTCGTGGAATAGGTGTCGCCGTCATAACTAATAGATGTGGCGGTGTCTCTGCCTTTGCACGTAACGCATCTCGTTGTTCAACGCCAAAGCGGTGTTGTTCGTCAACAATTATTAAAGCAAGATCTTTAAAACCAACGGCATCAGATAAAAGCGCATGGGTACCGATTAGCAGATCAACTTCTCCGCTCTTTACTCGCGCCTGAATTTCCTTCTTCTCTCCTGCGCTCATAGAGCCAGTAAGTAGCGCGACATTTATCGCTTCTTCGTGTGCATCTAAAGTGCCTTTGCTTGCTAAATCACCTAATTGTTTTGTAATTGTGCGGTGATGCTGCTGTGCCAAAACTTCGGTCGGCGCAAGAAGTGCAACCTGTCCTTCGGCATCAATCACGCTAAGTGCTGCACGTAGCGCAACGATTGTTTTACCGGAACCTACTTCACCTTGTAATAAGCGATGCATCGGATGTTCCGCGCGTAAATCAGAGAAGATCTCATTTGAAACTGTGGTCTGACCTGGCGTTAATTTAAATGGCAACCTCTTATCAAATTCAGATAAGACTCCATCTGCCTTTGGAATACGTGCAATGGTATGAACAGATGCCATGGCACGCTTTCTTTGCAACATGGTTAATTGCAGCAAGAATGCTTCATCGAAAGTTAGACGTGCGCGTGCGGATTCTGCCAATTTGATATCTGTCGGGCGATGAACTTCCTTATATGCATCAGTTAGGTCTGGGAATTTATATTGCGATTTAATCTCCTCAGGAAGAAAATCTTGTACATCATCAAGTGAATCAAGGACGATTTCTAGCGCTTTAGCAATTTTCCAAGATGCAAACTTTCCAGTTGCCGGATAAATCGGTAAGTATTTATCTGCAAAGGATTCGATCGCATCTTCGACATCGCTATCGCCAGGTAACCATTCAAGTTCTGGATGAGCTAATTGGCGCATCCCTTTAAAAGTTCCGACTTTGCCCGCAAATAAGCCCTGTCGACCAACACGCATCTCTTTCTCACGCCAGGCTTGGTTAAAGAAAGTAAGAGACATCTTTTCGCGATTGTTATCTTCGATAATCGCTTCGACAATTACTTGTTTGCGATTAGCCATTCGGCGACTCTTGACGCTGTATACCTTTGCCAGAACAGTCGCTTCTTCGCCTTCGCGAAGTTCTGCAATATTTGTTAACTCTCCGCGCTTTACATATCGACGTGGGTAATGATGGAGAAAATCTCCGACAGTTTTACATCCCAATTCGGTGGCAACAACTTTGGCGGTGCGATCTCCGATCACATCAACCAGTTTTGTCTCTAAATTAGCCACGGCTAATCTTCTAGTGTTTAGCCTCCAAATGAAGTTGCGGCACACCGCTCCAACCTGAGTGTGTAATAACTAATAAGGCGCGATCGCGATATTTATCAAGAATTCTCGCAGTAATGCGCTCCGACAAATCCGGGTCAAGATGCTCGGTTGGTTCATCGAGCACCAATAATGGAGCGCTACTTAATAACGCACGCGCCAAAATGATTCGTTTTGCTTCGCCACCAGAAATTCCTCGACCAAATTCTCCAATAATCGTATCCAGCCCATCAGGTAGTTCAGTTACCAACTGATCTAATTCAAGTAACTTAATAACTTCATCAAACTCTTCAGCGCCAGAGATCTTTAAGTTCTCTCGAAGTGAGGTATTGAAGATATGGCCATTTTGAAGTGCACCAACTGCAAGTTGAGGAAGATTTTCAATATCTCTCACCTCTACCCCATTTATAGTTAATGATCCTGAATATCTAACTAGATCCAGAATTCCCATCGCCGAGGTAGTTTTACCTGCGCCGCTTGCGCCACGAAGTACCAGTACTTGACCAAGTTTTAACTGGAAATTCTGCGGCGCGATTGTTGGTTCGGTCCAGTAAGCGGAGTAATTGGTTGCAACCAGAGATTCAAAAGTTACGTTCTTCTTTTCAAAGTTCTTGCTCTGCGGGATACTCTCTAAGTTCTCTTTTGCTAGCTGCAATTTGCCGCTGGTAAATAAATTTGGATACCACGCCAGGATTGCTTCAAAGCCAGTTAGCGCAAGGAATACCAGCATGGAAACCTGCACCGGTGGTAATGAATGGCTATTTGAATATAAAAAAGTAAGTATAAGTGCAGCAGTCATTACTAAATTAATTGCCAAGTGGTAACTACGGATTACCTTAAGTAGTGCACGCTCTTCTCGATTTATCTCTTTTTCAATTGATTTAACTTCTTCGAGAACTTCATCTAGATAACCGTAAATCTCAGCCTCAAGCGCTCCGTGTACTGAATTTCTAACTTTATTGGCATAAAGGCTTTCAAGGCTCTCAATTGCTTTTGCGCCGCCAACCATCTTGCTTACCGCTAAACGAGGAATCAGAATCGACATTAACAATGTGACTATTAACCAAAGTAATCCAATAAGTGGTTGCAACCAGAAGGCAAGAAAGGTTGCAGCAGACATAGTTATTAAAGCTGCTGCACCAGGCAGAGTCACGCGAAGTTCATACTCTTGTGCGCGTTCGACATCATCAACAACTTGCTTAATTAACTTTCCACCGCTGCCTGCAATTAAAACTTGTGCTGGGTTACTAGTAATCCTTTTATATAAATCACTACGCAATTTAGCCAGTTTATTAAAGACTGACTTATGGCTAATGATGCGTTCTAAGTATCTAGCAACTGCTCTTCCGATACCGAAGAAGCGAACCATCACCACTGCAACGCTTAGTGTTAATACCGGCGGCATAAAAGACGCCATAGTGATCAACCAACCACTGGTGATATTTAAGCCAACTCCACCAATGTAGGAGAGCGCTGAAAGAATGTAGGCAAGAATCATCGTTCAATTCTCACAATTTCATCGCCACTATTTAGAATTCCAAGGTCATGGGTAATCACGATTACGCCACAATTTAAATTTCGTAAAGTTCTAATAACTTCGGCTGCAGAAACTGGATCTAAATCAGCGGTTGGTTCGTCTGCAATAAGTAACTCTGGTTTATGCGACAAAGCTCGTGCCAGTGCAACTTTTCTAATCTGACCACCAGATGCGGCGCTCATTAATTCACTGCCTGAATCAAGAATTGAATCCAAGCCATTCGGCAGATCATTAATACTTAAATTAACCGAAGCTAAGTAACTTTCAATCTCTGCATCAGAAATTACTGAGTTAATTAACTGGAATTGCTTACGAATACTTCCCTGAGCCAATCGCGGATGCTGAGGCACCCAACCAATTCCGCTCTTATCAAGAGTATTAATTAGAGCCATCGCCTTAGTGGTTTTACCTGCCCCTGATTCGCCAACCCAAAATTGCAAACCTTTTGGATAGCTACGGCTCAGTGGTTCACCATTTTCAGCTACAGGTATTTCATTTAATTTAACAAGCGCCTCTTGGCCATCAGTTGAGGCATGAAATAACGACGCTGCATTTCTAAGTGGAAAGTAAATTTCTGGCGCCAAAATCAGAATCATCAGCGCTGAGCTAAATTCCATATGACCGCCGACAAGTCGTAAGCCAATCTCAACTGCAATAACAGCGACTGAAATTGTTGCCGCAAGTTCTAGCGCCAAGCTAGATAGAAATGAGATCCGAAGTACCTTCATGGTCTCATCGCTATATCGCTCACCCATTTCATGGATTCTTTCGCCTTGACTCTTGGTGCGACCAAAGATTTTTAGCGTTGCATAGCCTTTAAGCGAATCTTCAAAGTAACTAGATAAAGTTCCGAGAGTTCGCCATTTTTTACCTACTGCATCATTGGTATAGCGACCGATAAGAGCTCCAAAGAATGGGATTATCGGCAAAGTCAGAATTGCCACAACCGCGCTTAGTACATCTTTTGTTAAGAGAGTAATAATAAACAGTGTTGGCACAAATACCGAAAAAAGTAACTGCGGAATAAATCTGCCGTAATAGGTATCGATTGAATTTAAACCCTTAGTCAGCAAATTACTCATTACAGCTGGTGAGAATTGGCGCATTCCATATGAATTGGAGGTCGCGCGATTTCGAAATTCTAGCTTTGCATCAATGGCTTGATTTAAAGTCCAATTCTCGAACCCTGCCAAGAAGAGCGATCTAAATACCCAGAGCGCTAGCAAATAATAGATATGCGGATAGATACTTTCTAGGTCGATAATTCGAATGATTAAATCTGAAATCAACCAGGCATTGGTGATTAATAAAGCTGACCAAATTAAACTTGCAAATACAGAGGCCAGAAAAAGATAACGGCTGCTACCTTTAAGTAGCAGCCGTAGATCTATCCTCACAGAGGCAATTTATCGCCATCTAGAACGCCACGCTCTGGGTGGGCGATCTGATCTGCGCTCACGCGTTTGCGGAATACCCAATAAGTCCAGCCCTGATAAACCAAAACTACTGGGGTCATGATTACCGCAACTACGGTCATTGTCTTAAGGGTGTAATCAGTACTTGATGCATTTGTAATTGTTAAATCAAATGCAGAGCTAACTGAGCTTGGCATAACTCGCGGATATAGCGCATTAAAGAGGTCGCTTACAAAGGAAAGAATTGCAAGCGCCGAGAAGATGAAGGCCCATCCCTCGCGTCCCTTCAAGTTCATTCCTAGAGCTGCCAACCAGAAGATTGCAACAAGTGCAGAGAGAATAAGGACGACAGTTTTCTTCTCTGGCATAGATGCAATGGTCCAAATTAAATAAGCCACCGCTGCGACTGCGGCAACTAGCCCATATCTTGTAGCAAGCGCACGTGACTTCTTACGAATCTCCCCTGCAGTCTTCAGTGATAAGAAGATCGCTCCGTGAGTAAGGAAGACCGTAAGAGTTACCACGCCACCAAGTAGTGAATATGGATTTAGTAGATTGAAAA
>CAZMDJ010000014.1:0-8483 GCA_964565165.1 uncultured Actinomycetes bacterium
TCTAGCAAACGTGAGTGTAAGTAGAAAACGTCTCCTGGATACGCTTCGCGACCTGGTGGACGGCGAAGTAGCAATGAAACTGAACGATAAGCCTCTGCCTGCTTTGATAGATCATCAAAAACAATTAGCACGTGATCGCCTGAGTACATCCAGTGCTGACCAATTGCAGAACCGGTGTAAGGAGCTAGGTACTTGAAACCTGCTGGATCAGATGCTGGAGCAGAAACAATAGTTGTGTACTCCATCGCGCCAGCTTCTTCTAAAGCTGCGCGAACTGATGCAACAGTTGAACCCTTCTGTCCGATAGCAACATAGATGCACTTGACGCGCTTCTTCTTATCGCCAGACTTCCAGTTTTCAAGCTGATTAATAATTGTGTCTACGGCAACCGCAGTTTTACCTGTCTGACGGTCACCGATGATCAACTGACGCTGACCGCGGCCGATTGCGGTCATAGAGTCGATCGCTTTGATACCTGTCATCAAAGGTTCTTTAACTGGTTGGCGCTGAACCACTGTTGGTGCTTGTAGTTCTAGTGCGCGGTTTGTATCTGCAGCGATTGGCCCCTTGCCATCTACTGGACGACCAAGTGCATCAACGACGCGACCTAAGAATGCATCGCCAACTGGAACAGAGAGAATTTCACCCGTGCGGTAAACCTTTGTTCCTTCTTCGATGCCAGAGAACGCACCAAGAATAACCACACCGATCTCACGAACATCGAGGTTAAGTGCAAGACCTAAAGTTCCGTTTTCAAACTTCAACAACTCATTAGTCATTGTTGAAGGCAAGCCTTCTACGCGAGCGATACCGTCTGAAGCTTCGGTAACAAAACCGATCTCTTCGCGGCCAGCTCCGGTTGGCTGATACGACTTAACAAAATTCGCTAATGCATCGCGAACTTCTTCTGGTCGGATCGTGAGTTCCGCCATTTGTTTCTCCTTACTTTCCTGCAAGCGCTTGGCTTGCTTCGGCCATACGACTGATGACGGTGCCATCAATCAATTCATCACGGAAACGGATTGAAACTCCACCAACAACTTTTGGATTTGTTTCTACGTTTACTCGAACTGCTTGACCAACTTGCTTGCTTAGCGCTGTAGCTAGCTTTGCTTTCTGGTCTGCGGTTAATTCAATTGCGCTCTGTACGTGTGCAACAACAAGGTTGCGATGTTCAGCGGTTGCATGTGCAATATCTGAAAGCGCGCCTTCAATGCTTCGACCCCAAAGGCCGTTTACAACTTGCCCTACGAGTGCACGAGTTGAAGTTGTTGCGCTCTTTAACACCTGGTCTACTAGCGCCTTCTTCTCTGCAACTGCATCGGGGTTGCCATTTAACGCATTTCGAAGTTCTTGGTTGGTTACAAGCACGCGGCTAAATGTGAAGATTTCATCTTCTAATTTATCTAGCTCGCCACGTGAATTTGCAGCCCCAGCCTCTGCTTGAATCGCAACTTGTTCCATCGCGATTAACAAATCAGAAGGTGCTGACCAACGCTTAGAAACAGCGCTAGCTGCGATTGCAAGCGCCTTATCTGAGATGCGTGATGCGAAGAGATCTTTTAGTAATGATTCCTTCTCGTCAGCGCTACGTGAAGGATCAGTGATTGCACGACGAAGTGCAACGTTCTGACCCAACACATTCACAACTGCAAACAAATCAGTTGAGAGCGCAGATGCAGCATCGCCAGACAAACCAGCAAGAGATTTATCTAGAACGTCGCGGGTAGCCGCTAATGAAATGCGACTACTGCCTCCCAAATGAATTGCCATTATTTTTTACTTCTCCAAATCCGCCATGAATCGTTCGACAATGCGTGACTGTCGAGCCTGGTCATCTAACGCTTCGCCGACAATCTTTGAAGCGAGTTCGACAGCCAAAGTTCCAACTTCATTACGTAGAGATGTAATTGCTTGTTGGCGCTCTGCTTCGATCGATGCATGTGCGGTTGCGACAATGCGTGAGGCTTCTTCTTGTGCCTTTGCGCGAATCTCGTCTGCAATATTTGCAGCCTGTGCACGAGCTTCTTCACGAAGACGTGCAGCTTCATCGCGGGCAGATGCTAGTTGCGAGTTGTACTTCTCAAGTGCTTGAGCTGCTTCTAGCTGTGCCTTTTCAGCTTTCTCAATACCACCCTGAATCGCCTCGGTACGTTCTGCATAAGCCTTCTCGAACATTGGAACTACTGCTTTGCGTAGCACCATGAACAAGATAGCGAAAGCAATTGTTCCGACGATCAGTTCGGCGGTTTGAGGAATCAGCGGATTAGCCGCTGCCTCTGATGCCTTAAACATTATCTCTACCTATTTTCTAGTTTTTAAAATGTTTTATTCGTTGTATTAGAGGATGAACGCTAGAACTAGACCGAATAGCGCAAGAGCTTCTGCAAGAGCGAAGCCAAGGAACGCTAGTGGCTGTAGAACTGAACGTGCTTCTGGCTGGCGTGCTACGCCGTTGATGTAAGCCGCGAAAATCAGACCTGTTGCAATAGCAGGACCGATTGCTGAGAGGCCATAACCGACCAGGTTGAGTGTGCCTGACATGTTTCTTCCTTTTCTTATTAGTGCTCGTCGGCAAGGGCGCCGGCGATGTAAAGCGCTGTCAACAGAGTAAAGATGTACGCCTGTAGACATTGGACCATGAACTCAAAGAACGTCATCACGATTCCGAGTGAGAAACCGAAGATTGAAACGATCTTCAAGCCAATTGCATCTGACATGAGCATGTGTTCGCCTCCGAGGATGAACACAAGCAACAACAAGTGGCCCGCAAACATATTCGCAAACAAACGAAGCGAAAGAGTTAGTGGGCGGATTAAGAAATAAGTAGCAATTTCAAGTGGTGTAAGAAGTACATAAGACCACTTTGGAACTCCTGGAAGGAACATGATGCCCTTCATGTAGTGGAAGAAACCTTGCTTCTTGATTCCAATCCAGTGGAAAACTCCGTAAGCAAAAATCGCAAGTACATACGGGAAAGAAACGTGCGACATTGAAGGGAATTGAATTAGCGGAACAATTCCGAAAATGTTGTTAACTAAAATGAAAGTAAATAATGTAAATAGAAATGGCACGAATCGCATAAATTCATGGCCAATGATGTCTTCGCCGAGACCCTTACGAACGAAGCCGTAAATTGATTCTCCAGCAAACTGCAATTTAGATGGAACTACCGCTGCTTTACGTGAAGCTAAAATGAAAAAAATTGAAATTAAAATAACTGCCAAGAACAATTGGAGAATTGGCTTTGTGAAATATGGATTGCCTTCAATTAAAGATGGGAGGTTAAAGTCTTTGGTGCCTGGTGGGGTAAAACCCTCTCCTTCAAGACGGAGGTTGAGCACGTTTAGAGTCTCCTCATCAACACTAAGGTGGCTGCTTTTGGGGGAAGCAGGGAAACCTTATTGAAAATAGACGTATTTACGAAATCGGCGGATGGTGAAATTACTCGCGGCCGAAGCGGAACCAGATGATGGTAATCGCCGCGCCTGCGCCTACAACCAAGCCGATAAGTAGGAAGAATCCGGTGCCCAGGAAGCGATCCAGCGCCCAACCAACTCCGCCCCAGACCAGTAGTCCGGAAAGGAGATATCCGAAGATCGACCAGAGAGCGTTCTCGTCCTTATTCATAGCCGGCATCCTACTTTCCCGGAAGCGGAAGGTGAAGTTTGAGCTTTAGGTAAGCGCGAATCTCCCCGCCTAGCCAAGCAAAGGTCAGTGCAATGGCAACTAGCCCGAAACTCATGCGGTTGATATCGCTGTCATTTGTAAATTTTCCAATTGCAAACATCATTGCGCCCAGAATCAGAATCTTCGAAAAGTAAGAGAACATCGCAAAAGCCATCGTTGCAATTGGATCAACGTTCTTAGTCATTGATGCAACTGCGATATTTACTAAGAAGAAAACTAAGACAACTAATTGCGCAAGGAGTGCGCCATATAAACCTGCGCTTCCTTTAACTAAAGTTGCAACGATTACTCCAATTACGCCAACAACCAATGAAGGAATAAGCGCACCCTTCATCATTACAACATTGGGATCTTTATCCAACTTTCTGCCCTTTTCTCTTCATCAGCAGAATTGATCCGCCACCAAAAACTAAACCAACTAATACCGCCGCCCAAAGTGGTGCGAATGCCCAAGTAGTTACCGGGAATGCAATCGCTGCAGTCCATAGATACATAATGATTGTGGTGCGCAGTTGTGAATTGCCCGCTTTAAATAATTTATGGTGCAAGTGTTCATTATCTGGCGCGAACGGTGAACGACCTGCACGAACGCGTCTAATAACGGCTGAACCAAAATCTGCCAATGGAATCGCGAGAACTGCGAATGGAAGTAAAAGCGGTAAGAATGTTGGTCCAGTTGATTCTGATGAAATTGCATTTGGATCGAACTGTCCGGTTAAAGTAATTGCAGATGCGCCAAGCATTAGCCCTAAGAACATAGATCCTGAGTCACCCATAAAGATCTTTGCTGGATATGCGTTATGCGGCAAGAAACCTAAGCAAACACCGATTAAAACCGCTGACATCGTTGATGGCGCACCTGCGCGATTAAAGCCATAAACAACCGCTAAAACATAGGCAAAGATAAAGAAGGCAGTCGCAGCTACAGCCACAATTCCGCTAGCTAAACCATCCATTCCATCGATGAAATTAACGGCATTTATGGCGACCAGAATTACCAAAACGGTTAAGAACTGCCCAATAGATGGCGGAAGAGTAATAAGCCCGTTAATCGGTAACCAAAGAAGTTGCACGCCAAAGGTGAGCAAAATTCCCGCTGCGAGCGCTTGGCCCGCTAACTTTGTTAGCGCATCAAGTTCGTACATATCGTCGATCATTCCAAGGAGAACTACGAAGGTTCCCGCTAAGAAAATTCCTTGCGCTTCTCTACCGAAAGATTTACCAACTAAAGGCAGATGCGAGACAACTACAAAGGTAAATGAAGTGGCAAACCACATCGCCACCCCGCCCCAACGAGGCGTGGTTTCAGTGTGAATGTCGCGCTTACGAACTCGAGCAATTGCACCGAAGCGGAGCGCATAGGTTTCGACATACGGCGTCACCAAATAACAGATAGCTGCGGCAAGCAGCATCGTTAAAAGATATTCGCGCACCGATAAAGGTTATTACAGGTTATGCGTAAATTGGGAACTTTGCTACTAAGGCTTGAACTTCAGACTTAATCTTTGCGTGTTCAGCAGCATCATCTGTCTTAATCGCACGTGTAATCAATTGCGCGATGATCGCCATCTCAGCAGTACCCATTCCCTGAGTCGTTGTTGATGGTGTTCCAACGCGAATACCACTTGAAACTGCAGGTGGATTTGGATCAAATGGAATTGAATTCTTATTCAGAGTAATTCCTGCTGCTCCACAACGTTCGTCAGCAACTTTTCCAGTGACACCAACGCCAGTGACATCGATAAGAGCTAAATGTGTTTCGGTGCCGCCAGAGATTGCACGCATACCTTCTGAAACTAGCCCTGCAGCAAGCGCCTTTGCGTTAGCAATAACGTTCTTTGCATACTGCTGATATGAAGCTTGTTGGCATTCATGTAGCGCAACTGCCTTTGCCGCAACTGCAGACATGATTGGGCCGCCCTGCATTCCTGGGAATACCGCTTTATCAATCGCCGCTGCATGCTCTGCCTTAGACAAGATCATGCCGCCGCGAGGGCCGCGTAAAACTTTATGTGTTGTAAATGAAACTACGTCCGCATAAGGAACTGGTGAAGGAATTGCTTTGCCTGCAACTAATCCAATGAAGTGCGCCGCATCCACCCACATGATTGCGCCAACTTCATCGCAGATCTGACGAACCTTTTCAAAATCGACAAGGCTTGGATATGCAGTTGCACCAGTACAGATCATCTTTGGCTTTTCACGAAGTGCGACATCGCGCATCTCGTCGTAATCAATCAACTCTGTATCTTGGCGAACACCATAAGAGACGATGTCGAACCACTTACCTGAGAAGTTAACTTTTGAACCATGTGTTAAGTGGCCACCGTGTGGAAGTGACATCGCCATAACTTTGTCGCCAGGTTTTGTGAAAGCTGCGTATACAGCGATATTTGCTGATGCGCCTGAATGTGGCTGTACGTTTGCATGATCTGCGCCGAATAATTGCTTTGCGCGTTCGATTGCAATGTTCTCTGCACGGTCAACAACTTCGCAACCACCGTAGTAACGCTTGCCTGGATAACCTTCGGCGTACTTATTACTTAGTGGTGTTCCTAATGCTGCAAGAACAGCTCCAGATGTGAAGTTTTCAGATGCAATTAACTGCAATCCCGTCTGTTGACGTTTAACTTCTGCAAGCAGAATGCTTGCAATTTCTGGGTCTTGCTTCTCTAATAAATCGAAATCTGGTCCGTATTTACGCGCATCAGTCATAGACGAAAGTCTACTGCGCCTCTTCTAATTACGGTATGAATTCCTGATAACGCTTGAACGATTGTCGAAGGTTCGCCTTTACGTAATTTTCCGTTTGCAAAGAAGATTTCAATTCCATCAGTTGGAACTTCAGAGCTTGCAGTGACTGGAGGTTGACCAACCTTCGCCACCGATGCAGTTGCAAGTGGTCCCGTCTTAGCCAAAATAGCTTTTACAAATGCGGCGCTTGGTACGCGTACTGCAACTTCATCTAATTCATTGTTATCGCCAAGATCCCAACTTAGTAATGCGCTTGGAAAAACTTGGAAAGTTACTTTACCTGGCCAATATTTCTTCATTGCGATAACAGTCTTTGGATCAATGTTTCTAGTAATGCCTTCAGACATTTTAAAGTTACGGACTAAAACTTGAGCCTTTACTCCGATTTCATCACCACGTAAAACATGCATCGCACGTACCGCATCATGATTGAAGGCGTCGCATAAATACGCATAAGCATTTTCAAGTGGAACTGCGATGACATAACCATCATTGATAGCTTTAACTGCGCGCGAAACGTGACGAGCCAATTGGCCCTTCTTGATATCTACAATCTGCATTACTTTCGCACCGCACTTGTCCATCGAGGTCTATCGTTTAAATCGTAATGTAATTCAATATTTGTGAACATCTCTTCAAGTAACCCAGATATTCCCTGACCCTGTAGCTCAGTATGTTCGATTGCTAAAACTCCGCCAGATTTCAATAAACGGGCTGCAGATTCGATAAAAACCTTTGGGATTTCAAGACCGGTAGCGCCGCCAAATAGCGCTTCCCCAGGTTCGTTCTTTACATCTGCAAGTAGCTCTTGATCATCTGGAACATACGGTGGATTTGCGATTACAAAGTCAGCTTTTACTCCTGGCAATGCGTCCTTTACATCGCCTTCAACAACGCGCATCTCTTCGACATATCTAGCAACGTTTTTACGTAACCAGAGAAGCGCTTCTGGACTTTTCTCAACTGCAACTGCGCGGACGCGATCACATTCGGTTGAAAGTGCAATTGATAAAGCACCGCTACCGGCACCCAAATCAATAACGCTAACTAACCCTTCCTTCTGCTCAATTAGCGCAAGAAGATAAGAGACCATTAACTCTGATTCAGGACGAGGTACAAATACTCCTGGGCCAACTTCCAAAGTTAAATCGCGGAAATGTGCTTCACCAGTTATGTATTGCAGAGGTTCATGTGACAAGCGACGGTTTACCAATTGATGATAATCCTCAGCGATATCGCCGATATTTTCCATCGCCTTTTCTAAAGCAATTGGGTTATGAAGTTCCATGCGATTAATTCCTAAGAGATGCGCAAATAAAATCTCTGCATCAACTTCGGAATATCCAGCTTTCGCTAAATTATCTTTAGCGCCGCGGATTAAATCGCGAACCATTAGTTACCGGCTAACTTCGCTGCCTTGTCAGCATCAAGAAGTGATTGGATGACGGGTTCTAGTTCGCCGTTTAATACTGCATCTAGGTTATTTGCTTTGTAATTTACGCGGTGATCGCTTAAGCGATTCTCTGGGAAGTTATAAGTGCGGATACGTTCAGATCGATCAACTGTACGAACCTGTGATTTGCGCTCTGCAGATGCCGCAGCTTCTGCCTTCTCTTGTGCATCTGCAAGTAAACGAGCACGCAAGATACGCATCGCAGATTCCTTATTTTGTAGCTGAGATTTTTCGTTCTGGCAGCTAACCACAATTCCAGTTGGCACGTGAGTTAAACGAACTGCAGAGTCAGTTGTATTAACGCTCTGTCCGCCAGGGCCTGATGAACGGTAAACATCTACGCGTACATCGTTCATATTTAGCTCAACATCAACTTCTTCAGCTTCAGGTAATACAAGTACACCTGCCGCAGATGTATGAATTCGACCCTGTGATTCTGTCTCTGGCACGCGCTGCACACGATGTACGCCGCCTTCAAACTTTAATTTTGCATATGGTGATTGTCCTGGCGCTGGAGTTCCCTTTGATTTAACCGCGATAGAGATGTCTTTATATCCACCTAGATCAGATTCAGTTACATCGATAA
>CAZMDJ010000014.1:8583-18484 GCA_964565165.1 uncultured Actinomycetes bacterium
GCTGCTAAATCATCAACGCTCTGTTTCCATTTACGGTAACCAGCAACAACAGGACCAAGTTGTGCGTAACGGCGACCAAGCTTGCGCGCGTTATTAGCATCGGCATGAATGCCAGGATCTGCCATCTGCTTTTCGAGTTCGGCATATTCATTAACCAACTCGATCGCTGATGCGAAACGTTCGCTCACTATTCCCCCTCTAGAAATTCAACTAAAAATAAAAAGACCGCACCCCAACATGAAGTTGAGATTGCGGTCTTTTAAAAAAGCTACTTAGACTTCTTACCGAAACGCTCTTCAAACTTAGCGACGCGTCCACCAGTATCAAGGATGCGCTGCTTACCTGTGTAGAACGGGTGGCACTTATCGCAAACTTCAACGTAGATAGAACCGCTAGCAACGGTTGATCGAGTCTTAAATGATTCGCCGCAACCGCAGTTAACAGTTGTCTCGACGTACTCTGGGTGAATCTCTGGCTTCATGATGGTTCCTTTTTAACTAGATGTGGGTCGAAATTTCTTTCGTGAACCACATCGGGATCAGGGGTAAAGGGTAACCGTGCGGCTACCCTCCGACCAAATTGCTATTTATTTAAGCGTAATTACTTCTCGTCAGAGCCCAAAGTGGTCTTCTGAATCTGCATCAAGAATTCCACGTTGCTCTTAGTGCCCTTCATCTTCTCAAGGAGAAGTTCAAGAGCTGCTTGAGAATCAAGTGCATGTAGAACGCGACGTAACTTCCAAACAATATTGAGCTCTTCTGTACCCATAAGAATTTCTTCCTTACGTGTACCTGATGAATCAACATCAACCGCTGGGAAGATGCGCTTATCTGCAAGTTTGCGATCAAGCTTTAATTCCATGTTACCGGTGCCCTTGAACTCTTCGAAGATAACTTCATCCATCTTCGAACCAGTTTCAACAAGAGCTGTTGCAAGAATTGTTAGTGATCCGCCATCTTCAATGTTACGAGCTGCACCGAAGAATTTCTTTGGTGGATATAGAGCTGCTGAATCAACACCACCAGACAAGATACGACCAGATGCTGGAGCTGCAATGTTGTATGCACGACCAAGACGAGTAATTGAATCTAGAAGCACGACTACGTCATGTCCCATCTCAACTAAACGCTTTGCGCGTTCGATAGCTAGTTCTGCAACAGTGGTGTGATCATCTGCTGGGCGATCGAATGTTGAAGCGATAACTTCGCCCTTTACTGAGCGCTGCATATCTGTAACTTCTTCAGGACGCTCGTCAACAAGAACAACCATTAAGTGACACTCTGGATTATTTTCAGTAATCGCATTTGCGATTGATTGAAGCACCATGGTCTTACCAGCCTTAGGTGGCGAAACAATAAGTCCGCGCTGACCCTTACCAATTGGTGCGATCAAATCGATTACACGAGTTGTAAGGATGTTTGGCTGTGTTTCAAGGCGAAGACGCTCTTGAGGATAAAGCGGTACCAGTTTTGAGAATTCAACGCGATTGCGTGACTCTTCTGGAGCTACACCGTTAATAGTATCGATACGAACTAACGCATTGAACTTTTCACGACGCTCGCCTTCACGTGGTTGCTTAATCGCACCGGTAAGAACATCGCCTTTGCGAAGTGCAAACTTACGAACCTGCTGCATAGAAACGTAAACATCGTTCGGGCTTGGTAGGTAGCCACTTGTACGAACGAATGCGTAGTTTTCGAGAATATCTAGTAAACCGCCAACTGGAACCAGAACATCATCTTCTGAGATTGTTGGTTCGCCGCGCTCTTCGCGATTGCGGTTACGGTCACGGCCACGGTGACGATCACGGTTGCGACGTGAATCGCCATCATTGTTATCGTCGCGATCAGAACGATCGTTACGATCATTGCGCTCTTCGCGGTTGTTATTTGAATCTTCTTTATCTTGCTTCTTATCGTTATTACGTTCTGCACGGCGAGCATCGCGTTCTGCGCGTGCTGCTTCCTTCTCTGCCTTTGCTTGTTCGCGGTTCTTTGCCTGTAGATCTGCAATTGCATCTACCAATGAACCCTTTGCCATCTTTGCAGCGCCGTCGATTCCGAGTTGTGCAGCAACCTTCTTCAACTGCGGAAGTGTCATCGCAGCGAGCTCAGGGCTTTCGGAACGTACCTTTGTTTCTTCTGACATTTATATCCTTGTATTAAGAGAAAAATCCCAATGGGAAAATTTCTTGGATTTTTTGATTTATCAGTATTTAAATCTCGGCCAGAGGCCCAACTGATGGATGAAGCGTAGCAGAGGGCTTTAGATATTGGAAACCTGGTAGCCAACCCCTGAAATATCAAGGTTTTCTACCTCAAAACCTGCGCCAGCTGCGCGAACTAAATCTTCTAATTCATGATTTAAATCAGCATCAACTAATAGCGCAAGAACAGTTGGGCCAGCGCCAGAAATAAATGCAGCAACACCTGCGGCGCGAAGTTTCTGCATCAACGCATATGACTTTGGCATCGCAGCTTCGCGATAAGACTGATGTAAGAAATCTTCAGTTGCAGTGAGAAGCAAGTCAGGGCGAACAGTTAGCGCTTGAGTAAGTAGCGCAGTATTAATTGAATTCTGAACGGCATCTTTATGCGGAATTGTCTCTGGCAACATCTTGCGCGCTTTTGAAGTTGGCACATGATTTGATGGCACAAAAGCCACCGCAGTAATACGCGGAGAAACTTCTAGTTTTATCGCATCAGCAAAATCTTCGCCCTGCCAAGAGAGCACTGCCCCGCCGTATAGCGCCGCAGCTACGTTATCTGGATGGCCTTCCATCTCTGTGGCAAGAGTTAATACATCGTTATCACTCATGCGGTCTGCTCCGCCAACTACTAATGAACGAGAAAGAATTAACCCACCGATGATTGCGCTGGCTGATGAACCAAGTCCACGGCCGTGTGGCAATGAATTAAGTGCGCGAAGTGCCAGACCTGGGTATTCCTTCTTAGGTAAACCTAGGAACTCCCAACCTTTATGGATTGCTTTAACAACTAAATTCTTCTCATCGCGAGGTACTTCTTCGGAACCTTCTCCGACTACATCGATATCTAAAGTCTTATCGTCCAACACTTGTGCGATGTAACGGTCGCGCTTCTCTAACGCCAAAGCAAAAGAATCAAAGCCAGGACCTAAATTTGCAGAGCTCGCTGGAACTTTAACTTCATATGCGCTTGCGCGAAAAGTAAGACGTGACATTCTTTATGCAAGACCTAACGCTTCAGCTGCAACCTTTGCATTAACCGGAACCACAATTGGATCCGCTGCAGATTCAAGCGCCCAATGAATATCTTTTAAGCCATGACCAGTAACGGTCACAACAATGCGCTTACCTTTAGGTAGATTGCCGTTTGCTTGATGCTTCAACAAACCTGCAATACCTGCTGCGGATGAAGGTTCAACGAAAACGCCTTCTTTAGCTGCAAGTAAGCGATATGCGCTCAAAATCTCTTCATCAGTTACAGAATCAATTAAGCCACCGGACATATCGCGTGCATTCGTTGCACCCTGCCAAGAAGCTGGATTACCAATACGAATTGCAGTTGCAATTGTCTCTGGATTCTTAACAACTTCACCGCGAACAATTGGCGCAGCGCCTTCTGCTTGAAAACCCCACATCTTTGGCAGGCGTGAAGATTTACGATCTTCGCGATATTCAAGATAACCCTTCCAATATGCAGTGATATTTCCTGCGTTACCAACTGGAAGCACGTGATAATCAGGCGCATCATTTAGGAAATCGATAACTTCAAAAGAAGCGGTCTTTTGCCCTTCGATTCGGTAAGGATTAACCGAGTTAACAAGGGCCACTGGATAGTTCTCAGAAAGTTCGCGAGCAAGATCTAAACAATCATCAAAGTTTCCATCTACTTGCAGAATCTTTGAACCGTGAACAACAGCTTGCGCTAACTTGCCCATTGCAATCTTTCCTTGCGGAATCAGTACTGCCGGAACCATATTTGCATGCGCTGCATATGCAGCAGCTGATGCAGAGGTATTTCCAGTCGATGCGCAGATAATTGCCTTTGCGCCATCTTCTGCAGCTTTTGAGATCGCCATAGTCATACCGCGATCTTTAAATGAACCGGTTGGGTTGGTGCCTTCGTACTTCAACCAGATTTCATTTCCAAAAATCTTTGAAAGGTTTGTCGCTTCTACTAGTGGAGTGCCGCCTTCGCGAAGTGTTACAACTGGTGTCTTTGAAGAAACAGGAAGTCGGTCGCGATATTCCTCGATCACTCCGCGCCATTGATGTGCGCCAGATGATTTCTTTCCGAAGATACTCAAGATGCTGATCCTTCTACTCGAATTACGCTCTCAACTTCACGAACTACATCTGACTTAGATAACTTCTCAACTGTTGCAGCTAAGTGCGCTTCAGTTGCGCGGTGAGTTACAACAGTAATTTCTGCTTCATCCCCGCGACCTTTTTGAAGAACTGTTTGAATTGAAACATCTTCAGATGCGAAGGTATTAGCTACATTTGCAAGCACACCAGGCTTATCGTGAACTGCTAAACGGATTGCATACTTAGTAATTGATGCGCCTTTTGGAGCAATTCCTAAATCTGCGTAATCTGATTCTGCAGGTCCCTTGCTACCAGCAACAATATGACGAGCAACAGCTACAACATCACCTAACACTGCTGATGCAGTTGGTGCTCCACCTGCGCCACGACCATAGAACATTAGCTGTCCAGCGCCTTCAGATTCTACGAATACCGCGTTAAATGCTTCGCGAACTGCAGCAAGTGGATGGCTGCGATCTAACATCATCGGAGCTACACGAACTGAAATACCTGCATCAGTGCGCTTTGCCTCTGCGATTAATTTAATTACCTTGCCCATTGATTTAGCGGTTGCTACATCTTGCGCACTTAACTTTGTAATTCCTTCGCATGCCACATCGTTTGCAGTAACACGTGTGTGGAATGCAAGACCAGCAAGAATTGCAGCCTTTGCAGCGGCGTCATGTCCTTCAACATCTGCAGTTGGATCTGCCTCTGCATAACCAAGTGCTTGAGCCTCTTTTAAAACAACATCAAATGGCAGGCCTTCTTCGTCCATCTTTGTAAGGATGAAGTTGGTAGTTCCGTTAACAATTCCCATTACGCGATTAATGCGATCGCCGATTAGTGATTCGCGAAGTGGGCGAATAATTGGAATCGCACCAGCAACCGCTGCTTCGTAGTAAAGATCTACGCCAGCTTTCTCAGCAGCGTCATAAAGATCAGCACCATGAGATGCAAGCAGCGCTTTATTTGCGGTAACTACTGATTTGCCATTAGCGATTGCTTTTAAAATTAATTCACGGGCAGGTTCGATGCCGCCCATAACTTCAATAACTAAAGAGATTTCAGGATCAGTTACAACTGAGTCTGCATCGGTAGTAAGAATTGAATCAGAAATACCATCGCGCTTTGAAAGGTTACGTACGGCGACCTTAGTTAGCTCAAGCTTCGCGCCAGCACGGGCAGCTAAATCTGCGCCATTGGTTGCAAGTTCACGGGCTACAGCTCCGCCAACTACGCCGCAACCAAGCATGCCGATTTTGAGGGTTTTCATGGTGCGTATTCTTTCATAACTCATGAAGGTCAACTAAATATCCAAGTGCAGTAAATCTTCGAAGGTCTCGCGTCTAACAATCACTTTTGCAGCGCCATTTCGCACCGCGATCACAGGTGGGCGTGGCACATGGTTGTAATTATTCGCCATGCTTCGGTTATAGGCGCCAGTTGCTGGAATCGCCAATAAATCTCCAGGAGCAACATCTGAAGGTAGATCAATATCGCGAATCAAAATATCGCCAGTTTCGCAATGCTTTCCAACTAAACGTGACGCTTCTGGAAGTGCATTAGAGGTGCGATTAGCTAAATGTGCTTCATAAATCGCACCATATAGACCTGGACGAATATTGTCTGACATTCCGCCATCAACAGAGATGTAATTGCGAGTGCCGTTATCTAATTGCACCTGCTTTGTAGTACCAACTTCATAAAGCGTAAACATTGTTGGACCAACAATTGATCGACCAGGTTCAATAGCAACTTTTGGCACTTTTAAATTGCGAGCAGCGCAACCTTCGACAACTGCATCTTTAATCTGCGCAACTGCATCTTCGATTGCAAGAGGTGCATCTTCAGATGTGTAAACAATTCCGAAGCCACCACCGAAATCAACATCTGGAAGTTCGAGATCAAATTCGTCGCGATAGCGCGCCATGAAATCAAGCATGCGATCAATAGTTAATCGGTGGCCGTCCATATTGAAAATCTGCGAACCGATATGTGCATGTACCCCGCGGAAATCTAATTCGCGATACTTTGAAATCTCTTTTACTGCTTCCCATGCCATACCGCTTGAAATTGAGAGACCAAACTTCACATCTGTATGCGCAGTCGCAATTGCTTCAATTGTGTGTGCTTCAACGCCAGGGTTTAGGCGGATCATTACCGATTGTGTTTTGCCGTGTTTCTTTGCGGCTTCTGCAACTCGAGGAATTTCCTGAAGCGAGTCAATAACAATGTTGCCTACGCCAACTTCAACTGCGCGATTGATTTCCGCTAAAGATTTATTGTTTCCATGTACTTGAATACGGTGCGCTGGAAAATTAACAGATAGAGCTACTTCAAGCTCTCCGCCAGTTGCCACATCCATACCCATGCCAAGCTCTTCGCACCAACGCGCAACTTGCTTGCAGGTAAATGCTTTTGATGCGTAATAAACAATTGATGAATCAAATGATTTTTCCATTGCTTTAACAAAGCCCCAAGCGCGTGCTTTGAAATCATCTTCATCAAGAATGAATGCAGGTGTTCCGTATTCGCGCGCTAAATCGGTTGCAGTCATTCCTGCAACAGTTAGTTGGCCGTTTTCAAACTTTACGTTTGATGCCCATGCGCTATGTGTCATTACATTCTCTCCGGCGCGCTAACGCCTAATAATGTGAGCCCATTGTCTAACACTTGGCGAGTTGCTGCACATAGATTTACGCGAGCAACATGTACATCGCTTGCTGCTTCATCGCCCATTGGCAAAACGCGGCAATCTGCATAGAAGCGGTGATAAACACCTGCAAGTTCTTCTAGGTAACGAGCAATACGGTGCGCTTCGCGAAGTTCTGCGGCGGTATTAACCACGATTGGGAAATCAGAGAGCGCACCCATTAATTCAATTTCGCGCTCATGTGTCAGTTCGGAAGTATTAAAAGATCCGACTTTCATACCCAACTCTTCGGCATTACGAAGTAGCGCTGCAATACGAGCATGCGCATATTGAACGTAATAAACCGGATTGTCATTGGTGCGTGACTTTAGAACTTCAACATCCATAACCATTGGTGAATCTGTTGGGTAACGAAGCAAGGTGTAGCGCGCTGCATCTACGCCAACTTCTTCAACAATATCTTCTAAGGTAATAATGGTTCCGGCGCGCTTTGAAAGCTTAACTTCCTCGCCGTTCTTCATAATCTTTACCATCTGGCCAATAAGTACTTCGACATTATCTGGATTGTCGTTATTGCACTGCGCAACAGCCTTTAAACGGCCTACATATCCGTGGTGATCAGCGCCTAATAAGTAGATGCAGATATCAAAACCACGTTCGCGCTTATTGATGTAATAAGCGGTATCAGAAGTGAAATATGTATAAGTGCCATCTGCTTTAAGAAGTACACGATCTTTATCATCGCCAAAGTCAGTTGTTCGTAACCAAGTAGCGCCATCTGCTTCGAAGACATGGCCCTTCTTCTTTAATTCATCTAAGCCGTGTTCGACTGCTCCACTTTCATGAAGCGAGCGCTCTGAAAACCAGACATCGAATTCGGTGTTGAAAGTTTTTAATACGCGTTGTTGATCTCCAAGTTGCCAGGTATATGCGCGTTCGCGAAATTCAAATCTCTGCTCATCTTCTGGAAGTTCAAGAATTCCGGCATCTTGTTCGATTAAATGTGCAGCAATATCTTTGATGTATTCGCCTTGATACCCATCTTCAGGAATAGGCTTGCCAAGGGCTGCAGCGCGAACAGATTCTCCGAAAAGATCCATCTGAACACCGCGATCGTTAATATAAAACTCGCGAGTTACATTTGCACCTGCCGCCGAAAGAATTCGCGCAATTACATCGCCGACTGCAGCCCAACGGGTATGACCTAAATGAAGTGGACCGGTTGGGTTGGCGCTAATAAACTCAACGTTAAAGTTTTTGCCGGCAAGTGAAGTGCCATTTCCGTAGCTCTTACCTGCCTTATTAATTGTGTTAACAAGTTCGGCTTGGCTTGCACGGTTAAGTGTGAAGTTAATAAATCCAGGGCCAGCGATATCTACTTTGGAAATATTCGGTTCGGCAGAGAGCGCTGTCTGAAGCGCAGTTGCGATTTCACGAGGAGGCTTGCCCGCTAACTTAGTTAGCTGCAGCGCAATAGAAGATGCGTAATCTCCATGGTCACGATTCTTAGGGCGTTCTAATGGGATCTCCCCATCGAACTGGATATTTAGGGCTTCACTAATAGCGGCGCGAATCTGCGCAATCAGCTGATCTTGAGGTGAAGACATTTGCTTAGTCTAACTTGAAGCGCAAAATTAACCGGATTTGGAAAAGTTACGCCTACAAACTAACCTTCTCCCGTTCCTTATGGAATCACTCGCGGGAGTGGTGAAATGGCAGACACGCAGGTCTTAGGAACCTGTGCTTTACGGCGTGTGGGTTCAAGTCCCACCTTCCGCACCAGCAGTTAGTTACAAACTAGAGAGTAGATCTTCTACTCTCTTTTTTATTTCATCTCTAATAACTCGAACTGGTTCGATTCCCTGTCCTGCAGGATCATCAAGCTGCCAATCGTCATATCGCTTACCTGGATAGAACTTGCAGGTATCGCCACAACCCATAGTGATTACAACATCTGATGCAATCACCGCTTCATCTGTCAGAATCTTTGGAGTGTTATTTGCGATATCGATTCCGACTTCTGCCATTGCTTCAACTGCAACAGGATTAATCGAATCCTTAGGTGCACTTCCGGCTGAGAGCACTTCAACTTTGCCAGCGCCTAGTGTCTGCATGAAACCAGCTGCCATCTGAGAGCGACCTGCATTATGAACACATACAAAAAGGACGGTTTTCATTTACCCCACCAATAAATTGAAGGCAATACCGACGACAACAATTCCGATTGCAACAGTTGCAAAGTAGAGCGTAAGAAGCTTTGGCTTCATGACGCTACGTAGCAACATTGCTTCAGGTAAAGATAATCCGGTGACCGCCATTGCAAAGGCAAGGAGTGTGCCCATAGGCATGCCCTTCTCTGCCAAAGCGCTAATTACCGGAACTACAGTTGCGATTCCAGAATAAAGCGGCATACCAACCAAAACAGCGACTAATACGCCAATTACTGGACCATAAGAATCAAGTTTTTCGATTACTGAAATTGGTAAGTAGCCATGAATTACGGCGCCAGCGCCCACACCAATTAATACATAAATCCAAGTCTTTGAAACAGTTTCTTTAGCTTCGTCGACTGCTGCATTTAGACGCTGCGCAGTTGTTGGGCGAACTTTTACTCCATCTTCGGTAACCATATTTAATAAATTTCGCGCTGGAAGAATTGCTGTTAACTCTGGTTTTGCAAAACGACGAAGTGCGATTCCAGCAATCACTGCAATAGCGAAACCGGCTGCTGCATAAGCACCGGCAATAGCCCAACCAGACCAAGTCGCAAGCATTACTACTGCAATTTCATTTACTAAAGGACTGGCGACTAAGAACGAGATCGCCTGACTTACTGGAACTCCTGATCGCACAAAACCGGTAAATACCGGAACCGCGCTGCATGAACAGAATGGCGTCGCAACACCGATGCCAGCTGCGATTCCGTGTCCTTTGAAGGTATTGATCTTGCTCAT
>CAZMDJ010000015.1:0-18375 GCA_964565165.1 uncultured Actinomycetes bacterium
ATTGGTGTTGCTTCATCCCAAGATTGGATAAATGCTGCACCTAATTGAATCCAAACCCCATGGATTTTTAAGTTGACTTTCCATGCGGGCATGCCATCGGCAGATGTTGAACCATCTGGCAGGCGATAGGCATCCATCTCATCAATATTTGGAATATCTACTCGAACCATTCCATCGGCTGCCCACTGCTTAACGCGTGCATCCCATAAACCATTTTTATCTAAGGCCCAGATTACGGTTCCGCCAACTTCCGCATCTTGATCACCGTATGTACATGCGATGCCACCTGCATTGATTGCTTCGAATAAATCTGTACCAGCAGCTGGTTTCCATTCTGTTGGGATGTACTTGGAAGGTGGAATAACTCGCGCAAAGGCTGCATTCACATCGGGCAATTCACAAGTTGTTGGTACCGCACGATCCGCTACGGAAGGTGACGGCGAAGCTGAATTGGTGGCGACAGGCTTGGATGATCCGCATGCAGTTAAAGTTAATAGCAAAACCAAAACTAACGCTGTCTTCTTCATAATTAACAGCCTACCTGATTAACAGTAACGATGGCAGATGGAATTGCAGGAACTGCCGGGTTTGTTTGAGCTGGCTCGTAAAGCAACTGTGCGGTGGTTGAAGTTGAGTACCACATTATTTGATAGTAATCAGTTGCAGGGTTTACTACATCAACAAAGAAGTTCCAGGCTGCCACATATCTAGTGTTGTAGCGATCCATGTACACGGTGGTATTTGTAAGCGGAACATCTTGTCCACCTTTTCGAATCCAAATATCAATTGCTGAGGATTTTGCAGAGTCGGCAATTTGGAATGAAAACGAGATGTTGTATTGGCCAGCTTTAGTAAAGGTGATGCGCGAATTATTAGTAACGATTATTCCTTGTGCAGTACCAGCACCGTTGTAAGTAACTGGAGTAGGTGCATTGCCAATTACAGTCTGAGTTTGATCAGATGTGAATGATGCGAAGTCACCAATTGTCGTAGTTCCAGTTGCACCAGTTGCACCAGTTGCACCAGTAGCTCCTGTTGATCCCGTTGAACCACTTCCGCCAGATGGACCTTGCGGACCAGTCTCGCCTTTATCTCCCTTGTCGCCTTTAGCTCCGGTCGCTCCAGTGTCGCCCTTCTCGCCTTTAGCTCCGGTCGCGCCAACATTTCCAGCTACAGTAAATTGCCAACCATTGTAAGAACCAGTTCCGGTAGTTGAATCAACGCTTACGATGATCTTTTTCCCAGAGATATCAATAATTGTTCCTTCAAGATATGCAATAGGGCATGCAAGCAAAACTTCAGTTGCACTCATTGGTCCAGTTTCTGCAATCACTCTTACTCGCATTCCAATTTTAAATGCGCCAGTATCTTTTACTTCAAATGTTTTTTCGCCGACCGAAACGTTGACTAAGGTATTTGAGTAAGTATCTGCATAACCCAATCCACGAGGACCTTCTGGGCCAACAAATTTATAGATTAGATCCTCTTCATTTGAATTACATGAGAGCGCAATTCGAACCTTGCTACTTCCTAATTCATGACAAATCTTTATTGAAACAGGGGTACTGTCATAAGCACTTGTTGCTAAGTCATAAATTGGGCTAAATAAAAATGCCATTGCCACGCCGATTGCGCCTAAGGGCAACGCAAACCTATTTGCCGGCTTCATGTCTTAAGGGTACTTGGTGTAAAGTTATTAACGAGTCGCCCGGATCACCGCGTTAAGAAATTACCGAGGAAAGTCCGGACTCCACAGAGCAAAGCGGTGGGTAACGCCCACCCGGAGCAATCCGCGAGCAAGTGCAACAGAGAGTAAACCGCCAATGAAAATTGGTAAGGGTGAAAGGGTGGTGTAAGAGACCACCAGTACATGCAGCGATGTGTGTAGCTAGGTAAACCTCGCTTGGAGCAAGACCATGTAGTTAACGTTTGAGGGCTGCTCGCTCGAGTTAACGGGTAGGTTGCTTGAGTTTGTTAGCAATAACAAACCTAGATGGATGGTGATCGATCACAGAATCCGGCTTATAGGGCGACTCTTCTTCAACATAAGTGAGCGGGGGCTAAATCCCCGCTCACTTTCCCATATATTGCTTGTACAAGTTTTTACACAACCTGTCGCAGATTTAGGAGTTTTTATGGGGAAACGATGGGCAAATATGGGCAGTCTTATGGGCAGTCTTATGGGCGGTTTGCTCGCTGAGCCATTAGTAGACTTAAAACCATATGACTGCCAACGAGTCAAGCTAGGAGAACTCAATTGAAGGCTGATTTGTGGCGAGTTACTGAAATTCGAATTGCTAGTTTCGCAGGCATCTTAATTCTAATTGCGAAAGTTATCGAAACTTTGAGCACTCCTTCTCTATTAATTTCAATAATAGAAATTGCCGCATTGGTAATGGCTGCATCTACATTTACCCCTCACGCCTTTACTTCGATATTTCGTGGCGAAATTGGAGTAGGTACACTGATGACGATTGCTGCGATTGGAGCCGTCGCATTAGGAAAAATCGAAGAGGCGGCTTTGCTTTCATTCCTGTACACGATTTCTGAAGGACTTGAAGAATTCTCATTAGAAAAAACAAAAAGAGGTCTTCGCTCCTTGCTTGATCTTGTTCCACTTGAAGCAACGCTCCTTCGAGATGGCAAGGAAATAAAAATATCCCCAAACGATTTGGTACCGGGTGATCACCTAGTAATTCGCCCCGGGGAGCGTTTTGCAGCAGATTGTCGAATAATTACTGGCCGAACCTCGTTGGATACATCTGCATTGACTGGTGAATCCATGCCCGTTGAAGCCACCGTCGGTGATGAAGTTTTTGCGGGAACGATTAACGGTAGTGGACCTCTTGAGGTAGAGGTTACAACAACGGCAGAGAACAATTCATTGGCAAAAATTGT
Source organism: uncultured Actinomycetes bacterium (assembly GCA_964565165.1). GTDB lineage: Bacteria > Actinomycetota > Actinomycetes > Nanopelagicales > Nanopelagicaceae > ZLKRG08. Next base: position 2,899 of record CAZMDJ010000015.1, read on the forward strand.
TCACATTGTTGAGAAGGAACAGTCTCGTAGGGGCCCAAGCCAACGTTTGGCTGACACAATTGCAGGAAAGCTCGTTCCGGGAATCATGGTCCTCTCATCAATGATCATCATCTACGGATTCATCGTTCATGAACCGATTCTTTGGTTGGAGAGAGCCTTAGTAGTCCTAGTCGCAGCCTCGCCATGTGCACTTGCAATTTCGATTCCCATCACTGTGGTGGCTGCTGTCGGTGCCTCAACAAGAATCGGAGTTCTGATTAAAGGCGGCGGAGCACTCGAATCATTGGGAAAAGTGCGCACAATTGCATTGGATAAAACTGGAACCTTGACTGCCAACAAGCCGGTTGTAATTGATGTTGCAACCGTGGATTCTGTGAGTAGGGAGTATCTACTTTCAATCGCAGCGGGTTTAGAGTCCCGCAGTGAACACCCATTAGCTGCTGCAATCATCGCAGCCACTTCAGAAAAGTCTGAAATTCTAGATGTCGAAAATGTTTCAGGAGAAGGGATCCAAGGCAAGTATCGGGGTCGAACTATTCGCCTTGGTCGCCCGGGTTGGATTGATGCTGGTTCTCTCTCTCAAGAAGTTTCGAGATTGCAAGATTTGGGAGCCACTGCAGTGCTGGTTGAGGAAGATGGAAAAGTTATCGGCGTCATTGCAGTTCGCGATGAGTTACGACCCGAAGCCAAAGATGTAATTTCCCATCTCAACGAAGATGGTTACACCACGATAATGCTTACGGGCGACAACCAAAGGGTGGCAAGTTCACTAGGTGCAAGCCTTGGAATGTCTCAAGTGCATGCTGATTTGCGCCCTGAGGAAAAAGCTGAGTTAGTAAGAACCTTCAGATCACAAAACATTACTGCGATGGTGGGTGATGGAATAAATGATGCACCAGCACTTGCCACTGCTGATGTAGGAATCGCAATGGGTGCCATGGGTGCCGACGTTGCAATTGAGACTGCGGACGTTGCATTAATGGGTGAAAACCTTCAGAGTTTGTTCGAAGTACTAGATCACGCACGGCGAACTAGAAAGATTATGCTTCAAAATGTTGGAATGTCGCTTGCATTGATAGGCTCGCTCATACCTTTAGCTATGTTTGGAATTTTAGGACTGGCAACGGTTGTACTTATCCATGAAGTTGCAGAGATTTTTGTCATCGCAAATGGCATTAGAGCTGGGCGAATATTCAAACATGACTGAATGTCTTTTTCAATCAAGACTTATGTTTACTACGACCCATGCGAGTTGTCTAAACCTATGAACATAAACGCATCGATTACCTGTCCACATTGTAACTTTTCAAAAATCGAATTGATGCCCGAAGATGCTTGCCAATTTTTCTATAAATGCACCAATTGCAATGAGGTCTTGAAGCCTTCAGCAGGTGATTGCTGTGTCTTTTGCTCGTTTTCAGATTCAAAATGTCCACCAAAAATCGTGCAGGAAAATTCCGGCTTACAGGGCGACTCTTCTTCCAATTAGGTGGGCGCAGGTTAAAACTGCGCTCACCTTTCTGCATTTTCGTTGTACAAGTAGTTACGTAACCAGTCGCAGAATTGAATGTTTTTATGGGGAAACTATTGGCAAATATGGGCAGTTTTATGGGCAGTTACTGACATAAAACAACTCCGAAAAATTGTTTGGATGCTAGATTAATTTTGAGGCAAATAGGGCGAATCATCTCTTGATTTGGAAGCAAAATCGAAAACTCGAGAATGATTTGTCGCAACCGAGTTAATTCTTCCCAAGAGTGTCTAGAGCTATTTTAACAATGAGCTTTATATCAGGCTTCAAGAGAGGTCCACTTGGAGCACCAGGTGGTGGCGCTATTGACATGATAATTCCCATGATGGCAAGCATTGCCCGCATCAATTTTTCCTTTGTAGGCAACCCAGTGATTAGTAGCCGCACCATGATTTTTTGTTGCTTGAGAATAACATCTTTAATTTCCTTGGGTGCCCCAGGCATGATCATAGGTGCGAGCCGCAGAATTTCTTTATGCTTCAACGTGATTTCAGCAAATTCTGTCAGAATAGCTTTGTCATCAAGTTTATATTTTGAGGCGGCTACATTCAGGTTTGCAACTTCACTTCCAAACGCATCAATTAAAGAATGAAGAATTTCCTCTTTGGAAGCGAAATAATGGTAGATAGTGCTTTTTGAAACCCCCACTACTTCTGCGATATCTGATATCGATGCGCCGATATATCCCTTGTCGGCAAAAAGCGTTGTTGCCGACGCCAGAATTGCGACTCTTGTCTTCTCTGCATCTCTTGGTTGACTGGCTCTGGGCATGAGTGTATCTTAGCAACCGAACGGTCGGTCAGTTACAGGGAGAAATTGTGAAGGTACTAGCTAGATTTACCTATAAGAAGCGCTGGATAGTGCTTATTGCTTGGATTCTTCTCATGATCGGTATGACTGGTCTGAGCAATTCGGTTGGTTCGGCATTTAGTTCCTCATTTTCCCTGCCTGACACGGAGAGCTCTAAAGTTTTTGATGTCCTCAAGAAGGAGTTACCAGCGCAAGGTGGCGACTCATCTCAAATCGTTTTCGAAGGCTCCTCAAAGCTTACTTCCCCTGAAAATCAGCAGAAGATTGCTGAGCTAGTCGATTCTCTAAAGTCCAAGCCATATGTCGCTTCAGTTGATTCTCCTTTTGAAGGATCTTCGAAATCCTTGAGTGAAGATGAAAAAATTGGTTTTGCCACTCTCTATTTTAAGGAAACCGCTCAAAACATTTCTAAAGAAGATATAAAAGATCTCATTTCTTCCGCAAAATCGTATGACTCAAAAGATCTTGCTGTAAACCTTTCTGGGCAGGTCATCAAACAAGCTAACCAAGTTGAACCAAGTTCGAGTGAAGTAATTGCAATATTGGCAGCTTTTGTTGTCCTTCTCTTCACATTTGGAAGTTTTGTCGCAACACTCATTCCGCTTGTAGTTGCCGTATTTGCACTGGCGATTGGGAATTCTTCCGTGAGTTTGGCAAGTAATCTGATGGGTATTGCAGAATTTGCTCCAACTTTGGCAGCCCTCGTTGGGCTAGGAGTTGGTATTGATTACGCACTCTTTATCGTGACCCGCTTTAGGCGATCACTTTTTGAAGGGCTTTCTGTCGAAGAGTCAGTTGTAAAGTCATTGAATACTTCAGGTCGTTCGGTTTTGTTTGCAGGAATTATTGTCTGCATTTCCATGTTGGGTTTAATTACAGTGGGAGTGTCCTTCCTCAACGGAGTAGGTGTTGCGGCAGCGCTCTCTGTACTGTTCTCAATGGCAGCAGCGTTGACGTTATTACCAGCAGTGCTATCAATCGTGGGCAAGAACATCGATCGACTTCGAATTCCATTCAAGAAGCTACATCAATCTACTGAAGGTGGTGAAGGTTGGAGAGCTTGGGCAGAGAAGATTCAAGAAAAGCCGCTTAAGTGGGGTGTCAGTGCATCTTTAGTTCTTTTAATATTATGCATCCCTGCTACCCAAATTCGCCTTGGTCTGGCTGATTCAGGAAATGACCAAGCAGGAACTACAACGAGAATTGCCTAAGACACACTCGCAAAGGGATTTGGGCCAGGTTACAACGGACCTATTACTTTGCTTGCGGATATGTCTAATTCTAAATCCGGAAACGATATATCTGGACTAGTTCAAGCTATCTCAAAGGATGAGGATGTGGCACAAGTTCTTCCGGCTATCCCAACCAAAGATGGTCGTTACCAAATTATCAATTTTTATCCAAAGAGTTCACCTCAGGCGGAGGAGACGACTGATTTAATCAAGCGATTACGGTCAACGGTTTTACCAAGCGTTGCGAAAGATACGGGCATTATCACCATGGTCGGTGGATCCGTTGCAACTTATGAAGACTTTGGATCCCTTCTGACCAGTAAATTACCTCAATTCATCTCGACTGTAGTTTTGTTGAGTTTCCTTCTATTGATGCTGCTCTTCAGAAGTATTTTGATTCCGATTAAGGCAGCAATTATGAATCTCCTATCTATCGCAGCAGCCTTTGGGGTAGTCGTGGCAGGTTTCCAATGGGGCTGGTTCGAACCTATCTTTGGTACCCCAGGTGGACCAATTGAGTCATTCTTGCCGATCATGCTCTTCGCAATATTGTTCGGTCTATCAATGGACTACGAAGTCTTTTTGGTATCTCGAATCCACGAAGAATGGTTGAAATCAGGTAATTCAAAAGATGCTATCTCAAAGGGTCTAGCAGCAACTGGCTCAATCATCACTGCCGCTGCTTCAATCATGATCGTGGTCTTCTTTGCCTTCGTATTCTTAGGAGAAAGAACAATCCAATTATTCGGCGTCGGCTTAGCTTCGGCTGTATTAATCGATGCAACGATTATTCGGTCAACCCTTGTACCTGCCTTTATGCAGCTAACTGCAAAATGGAACTGGTACTTCCCTAAATCTCTAGATAAAAGGCTTCCGCGAATCCATCTAGAGGAATGAGCGTCCGGCTTATAGGGCGACTCAATAAACATGAAGGCCACTTCTTAAAAAGAGGTGGCCTTCTCCTTTTAATTGTGACTTATTTGGGACCTGCAAAAGTGTAAAACAGTAGTAGCCTCAAAGGGAACAAGGAGGGTGCTATGAGTCAATGCGAGCATATCTTCGAAGTTGATCCGACTGATGGTCAGGTGAAATGTAAATTATGCGGGGATTTTGACGATGAGATGGAAGTGGATTATAAGGAAGTCTCTACTAAAGAACAGAGAGATGCCTTTTATAAAACTCAAGAGAGTTTCGAATAAATGAATCTAGCCATAAACTCATCACATGGCGCAATACATTATTTACTTCAATCAGCAATGGGTCGGCGATCACAGTTCTGAATGGTTTCAATCTAGGGGACCACTTGCGCGAGCAGTTGTTTCGGAACTCAAAGATGCTGGTGCTTTGGTTTTTGCCGGTGGATTGGTCGAGGAAATCGAATTAGCAATTGGGTTAGATGAAAATGGAAAAGCTGGTTCTCCAATTACTACAGACGGTGAATTTCTTGGCGGCTTGACCATTATTGATGTTGCGACAGATGAAGATGCAAATATGTGGGGCGCGAAAATTGCACAAGCTTGTGGTTGGCCACAGGAAGTTCGTAAATTTAAAGGTTAAGAATTTAATTTCTTTAGACGACTTTGATTCATTAATTCTTTTAAATCTGGATCTTCCATAACGATCGCAACTAAAGGGCAATCTTGCGGACCGTTATACGCGTCCGCATTACACAAATTGCATGGTTGACCTGGTTGTAAAGGACATTTGGCGCGGGTGCTTACATTCTTTGCCATGCCTGGGAAATTACCAAACCCCGCCATATTCAGATACCTGACTAGTAATTAATAGTGAATTACTGGTTTAAAGGTACGCCGAATATTACGACCTGTCTATTTAGTGTTTAGAGGAGTAACCTGAAACACAAACAGGAGGTGCTTCATGAGCCAATGTGAACATATCTTTGAAATGGATAAAACAGATGGTCAAGTGAAGTGCAAACTTTGCGGTGACTTAGATGATGAAATGCAACTAGTAGAAGAAGAACAATCAGAAAAAGAGAAATTAGATGATTTCTATAAAACTCAAGAAAGTTTTGAATAGTTAGATATAGAAAATATCTGAATCATTAGTTTTACGAACATCTTCAATGACAACAGAATTATAAGAAACGCGTGCATCGTCAGCGACATTAATAGGGCCAAGAATCTTTGCGCCAGCACCGATGATCACGCGATTGCCAATGGTCGGGTGGCGCTTACCTGTTGCAAAGCGACGAGCTCCCAAAGTTACGTTGTGATAGAGCATTACATCGTCGCCAATTTCTGTAGTTTCTCCAACCACAACGCCGATGCCGTGATCGATAAAGAAGCGACGGCCAATTGTTGCGCCAGGGTGGATTTCAATTCCGGTGCGACGACGAGCGCGGTTAGAAAAAATTCTCGCGATTAGCTTGATGTTATGTTGCCAAAGCCAATGCGAAATTCGGTAGTTCCAAACTGCGTGAACTCCAGGGTAGGTAAGGAAGACTTCTAACTTATTGCGAGCAGCAGGATCGCGCTTTAACGCATTCGTTAAGTCTTCTCTTACATAACCTAGAAATTTAAACAATTAATATCCTTATTAGTCCATTAAATCTTGGTAAAGCACTGTTGAAAGATAGCGCTCACCGAATGAAGGGATAATAACGACAATAATCTTGCCAGCAAATTCAGGTCGCTTAGCAATCTGAGATGCGCCCCAAAGAGCTGCGCCAGATGAGATACCTACTAATAGACCTTCTTCTTTTGCTGCGCGACGTGCATAGTTAAGTGCTTCATCGTTTGGTGCATCAAGAACTTCGTCATAAACCTTTGTATCAAGAATTGCTGGAACAAAGTTTGGACCAATGCCCTGAATTGGATGGCCCGAAGGAGAACCACCATTAAGAATCGGTGAAGCTGCAGGTTCAACTGCAAATACCTTGATATCAGGATTCTTCTCTTTGAGTACCTGTCCAACACCAGTGATTGTTCCGCCGGTTCCGATACCTGCAACAAGCGCTGCAACTTTTCCATCGGTGTCATTCCAGATTTCAAGAGCAGTGGTCTTGCGGTGAATTTCTGGGTTAGCAAGGTTTTCGAATTGGCGAACTAGAACAGCGCCGTCCTTTGCGCCAAGTTCTTCAGCTTTTGCAACTGCACCACGCATACCTTCTGCAGCAGGTGTTAATACAAGTTCAGCGCCGAATGCACGGAGCAGTGCACGACGTTCCTTTGACATGGAATCTGGCATTGTAAGAATTGTTTTATAACCACGTGCTGCGCCAACCATTGCAAGTGCAATACCCGTGTTACCTGATGTCGCCTCAACAATTGTTCCACCTGGCTTTAGCGCACCAGCTGCTTCTGCTGCATCGACCATTGCGATACCAATGCGATCTTTAACAGTACTTGTTGGATTGTAGAACTCTAACTTTGCATAAACTTCTGCGCCGCCATCAATAATTCGATTGACGCGAACAAGGGGAGTATTACCAACAATTTTGGTGATATCGGAATGGACGTTCATATTTGCTCCTAATTTGGACGATGGCAAATTTTAAAGAAATTACGGCTAAAAGACTAAACGCGAATATTTCGCAAATAAAAAAACCCCGCAATTACGCGGGGTTTTCCGTTTAAATAATTACTTAGCTGCGATTGCAGAGATTTCGAACTCTAGCTTGATGTTCTCTGAAACCAAGATTCCACCAGTCTCAAGAGCTGCGTTCCAAGTTAGACCGTAATCCTTACGGTTGATTTCTGCAGCGCCTTCGAAACCGAAACGAGCATTACCGAATGGATCAGTTGCTGTTCCTGTGTATTCGAATTCGATTGTGATTGGCTTTGTGACGTCCTTGATTGTTAGGTTTCCTTCAGCAACGATCTTGTCTGAGCCAGCATCCTTAACTGATGTTGATGCGAAAGTGATCTTTGGGAAGTTAGCTACATCGAAGAAATCTGGTGACTGTAGGTGGCCATCGCGATCTGCGCTACGGGTATCTACAGAAGCTGCTGAGATTTCAACGCTGATTGAAGCTGCGCCGTCAGCAACAGTTGCTGAACCTGAGTACTCATTGAATGCACCGCGAACCTTTGTAACCATCGCGTGACGTGCGCTGAAACCAATACGGCTATGTGATGGATCGATATTGAAAGTGCTTGCTGGCAATGAAGATAGAACTGACATATTTATTCCTTTAGGAGAGTGTTTTACTGAAAACCACGTTACGCGGTACAGGTGAACAATAGGTTAAGATAATTGAAAGTTCAACTAAATGGCCTGTGCGCTTGCTGACAGTTAGATGCCAACTCTTTGCAGGTATGTACGCACATTTGTGAAATAAACTTTGAACATGGCTAACCAAATTGAAACCCACATTGAAATTGCAATTGAAAACCGTGATCGTAAGAGCGTCTTCTTTCGCTTGATTCTCAACATTCCGGTCTTCTTCTTCATTTATCTCTTTGAACAATTTGCAAGCAACAATGAATGGAACACTCTTGTACTTGGTATTCCTGTTGCAGCAGCGTTGGTAGTTCGAAATGTATATCCAAGCTGGTTACTTAGCTTCAACCATGCTGTGACTGAATTCAGTGCACGCGTTGGCGCATACGTTTTATTACTTAATGATGAGTATCCAACTTTTGAACGCAATCCAAAGATTGCAGTTATCTTCCCTGATATTGAAGGCGGTAAGAAGTTAAATCGTTGGTTGCCGTAAGTTAAGTGGTTCCTAGCGATTCCGCTTTATATTGTTGGCGCGTTCTATATTCTCTTAACAGCTATCGCAACGTTACTTGCATGGGCGCTGACCTCACTTACTGGAACATATCCGGCGTGGGCAGGAGAGATTACTTTAGGAACAATTCGTTACTGGAACCGCGTCTATGGATATGCAGTAGTTCAAGTTACTGACGAATACCCAAGCTTCTCATTAAATTAATTAGCTTCAGTTAGTGCAGCTTTAATGGTCTGATCGAAGACCTCTTGTGGCTGCGCGCCGCTGACGCCGTATTTCATATCAAATACAAAGAATGGCACGCCGTTTGCGCCTAATTGATGCGCAATTACTTGGTCTTCTTTAACCTGATCTTCAAGTAAATCGGTCATTAGTAGCGTTTCAGCTTCTTTGCTATCTAGCCCAACGCTAACTGCAATTTCAATTAAATCTTTATGCTCAAATACTGGTTTATTCTTTTCAAAATAAGCTGAGTAGAGCGCTTCAAGTAATTCATTTTGCTTACCTTTTCCGGCAGCCCAAAGAATTAAACGGTGCGCATCCATGGTATTTCCAGAGAGAGTGTTCTTTAAGTCGTAGCAAAGTCCTTCACCGTCTGCGATTGAGCAGACATTCGCCTGCATTTCCGCAACCTGATCGGCAGATACGCGGTATTTAGCTGCAAGGTGCTGAGTAGTAGGAACGGTTTCGGTGATATCAGGTTGCAGCTGGAATGCGCGGTGACGTACTTCAACTACAGATGGATCTGGAAGTTTGGCTATTGCCTTTTCGAGGCGGCGCTTTCCAATAAAGCACCAAGGGCAGACAACATCTGACCAGACTTCAATAATCATGAGCTCAGTTTATAGCCCCATCTTGAAGTGATTAGACTCGTTACATGGACATCAAATTCGGTTTAGATACCTTCGGAGATATGCAGGTTGATGATGCAGGTAAGCCATTAAGTGCTGCTCAAACAATTCGCAATGTCGTTGAAGAAGCGGTACTTGCCGATTCCTTAGGAATTTACGGAATCAATGTAGGCGAACATCATCGTGATGATTTTGCAATTTCTGCACCAGATACAGTTTTAGCTGGAATTGCCACACGCACAAAGCAGATTGTTTTAGGAACGGGTGTAACTGTTTTATCTAGCGATGACTCCGTCCGAGTTTATGAACGATTCGCAACGTTAGATGCTTTATCTAATGGCCGTGCAGAAATTACAGCTGGACGTGGATCTTTTATTGAATCTTTTCCACTCTTTGGTTTTGATTTATCGCAATATGAAATACTTTTCGAAGAGAAACTTGAACTATTAGTTGAAATATTGAAAGAGCAGCCTGTTACTTGGAGCGGTTCAACTCGACTTCCTCTTAATAATCAACATGTTTATCCAAAGACCGAACGTGGCGCGATTCCATTGCGCGTAGGCGTAGGCGGAACTCCGGCATCTGTCGTGCGAGCAGCTCGTTTAGATCTGCAATTAGCAATTGCAATCATCGGAGGAGACCCAGAACGATTTGCACCGTTTGCACATCTTTATCGAAATTCAATGGCGGAATTCGGGCACACTCCAAAAGATATTTCTATTCACTCACCTGGCTATATTTCAGATACAGATGAACAGGCTATGGAAGAGCAGTGGCCTAATTACGAAAAGATGATTAGCCGCATTGGTCGCGAACGCGGTTGGGCGCCACCTACAAAGGATGGTTTCCTTCAAGAATGTCAGTATGGCTCGCAATATGTAGGTTCTCCAGAAACTGTCGCTAAGAAAATTGCACATGCAATCAAATCTGTTGGTGCACAGCGATTTGATTTCAAATATGCAAATGGACCGCAAAGCCATTCAAGCTTAATGAAATCAATCGAACTATACGGAACAAAAGTTATTCCGATGGTTCGGGATCTCCTTGCTTAAGGAATCTCTTCCAGTCGATTTTTGCAATTAAATAAATAAGAGCTATTGAGAATAATTCGAGTAGCCATGCATATGGCGATTTAAATGCTCGAGTTAAAACTTGGCCGAAATCTGTAGTTTTCACAGTAGTTGCGCTTGCTGCATAAAACGAATAAGTAAAAATTCGCCCTGAGAAGAAAGCCAACGTTAGACGTTTTAAATTCAAATGCATCAAACCAGCGGCTTCAAATAGTTGAGCAGATGGCAATGGAGAGAGAATAAATAGAGCAAGAAGTCCATAACGTCTATTTTGATTCTCATCGAAGACTACGCCAGCGTCATAAAGGTTTTTGCGCGCTTTCTCAGGTATGTAATTGCGAAGCGCTCTTGTACCTACCGCCAATAAATATCTTCCTGAACCAGCTGCAAGTGCGGCAATAACTACGGCGAAAGCCGGATTTAAATTATGTGTAATTAGAAAGTAAACAATGATTGACCAAGTTGGTGGCGCCAACATCGGAGCCAAATTGCATAGGAAGACAACTAATCCAAGGCTAATTAAGGTCATAAACCTGGTCTAACTTAGGAACCTGTGCTTTCCAATTGAGTTTGCTATGAATCAGATTGGCAAAAGATTCCGCAGAGTCTGATTCACCATGAACCGTGTAAACGCATTCTGGAATTGAATTAGCGCTCTTAAACCAGAGCAAAAGCTCTTCGCTATCTGCATGAACCGAGAACTCTTCAATCTGAACTATCTCAGCATTTACTTCTACATACTTTCCATACATCTTGATCGTTGTGGCACCTGATAATAGATATTGGCCACGAGTACCGGCGGCTTGATAACCAACTAAGAGAACTGAATTATTTGGATTCGGCAACATGTTCTCTAAATGGTGCACAACTCGACCACCTGTTGCCATGCCACTGGCAGAGATGATGATTGAAGGCTGAGTAATGTCGTTTAGCGCCTTTGATGCTTCAACAGTAGTTGCTTCACTTAATGAGCCTGGGTCGAATGGATCTTCTGGAAGATTAAATAATTCTGGGCGAATCTCCGGAGATTTTGAGTTAATCGCATCGCGGTAATAGTTAAGAGCAGAGAGCGCCATTGGAGAATCAACGTAGATTGGAATATTAGGAATCTGTTTATTCTTAATCAAACGCTTCAAAGTCATCAACATGATTTCCGTACGATCAACAGCAAAGGCAGGGATCAAGATATTTCCATGTCTCTTAAGCGTTCTGTTAATAGCGTTTGCAAGAGAGTCATCAGATGTTGGGTGAGTGCGATTACCGTAAGTTGATTCTGTTACAAGTGCGGAAATCGGTCCAGCTGGAATCAGATCTGGATTTGTTAAAACCATATGGTTGCCTCGACCGATGTCACCGGTAAATACCACGCGCTTACCTTCGACATTTAAATCGACAAAAGAGGAGCCCAAAATATGCCCACTTCGATGGAAAGTTACAGAGACATTTTCTGCAACTTGGAACGGGGTATGAAAAGGAATCGGGTGGAAAAGAGCAATAGCTTGCTCGGCCTCTTCGGCGTTATACAAACCAGTTGGTTCCGCGTGCTTTGAGAAACCTTTCTTCTTTGCAAATTTCGCATCTTCAGTTTGTAGCTTTGCAGAATCGCGCAGAACAATTGCTGCCAATTTAGCGGTATATGGAGTGCAATAAATTGGTCCGTCATAACCTTCGCGTACCAACTTTGGTAGATATCCGCAGTGATCCAAATGTGCATGAGAAATTACTATTGAATTAATACTCTTTGGATCTTCGGGAAATGGTTCCCAATTCTTGCGACGAAGCTCTTTAAGGCCTTGATAAAGTCCGCAATCAATCATCACCTTTGAGTTTTTACCCTCAACTATGAAGCGACTACCAGTCACAGTTCCGACTGCGCCAAGGAATTTAATGGTCGGAGACATATTTAAAGACTATCGTAAGGAATGTGAAAGACAAGGTGACGGCGGTACTTTTATATTTATCTACCTCCGCATTAGCGCTGGGCCTCTTTCTTAAATACATATTTGATATTTCTCCAGATATCCCGTGGGCGATTGGCGGCTTTGTCGGCTTAATCCCATCTATCAAATGGGTGATTGATGAATTAAAAGATAAGCAGATGGGCTCTGATGTTCTAGCTATATTTTCAATAGTTGGAGCTCTTGTAATTCAAGAATTTTTCGCCGCATCAGTAATCTCTTTTATGTTGGCCTCTGGTCGCGCATTAGAAAGCTGGGCAGAGGGCCGCGCAGATTCTGCACTTAAATCTCTAATTGATCGCATGCCAAAGTTAGCCAATCGAATTACTGTTTCAGGGCAACTAGAAATAATCTCAGTTGAAAATGTGGTTAGCGGAGATCGTTTGGTCGTGAAATCCGGAGAGATTGTTCCTGTTGATGGCATCGCGCAAGAAAGTTGCTACTTGGACCAATCAGCACTTACCGGCGAACCATTACCGGTTCTGCTAAATAAATTAGATCCAGTAATAAGTGGAACGATAAATGCCGGAAATACTTTTGAAATGTTGGCAACTGGCAACGTTAGCCAAAGTACTTACTCTGGAATCGTGACTATGGTTCGCAATTCCAGAGCCGAATCTTCTCCGAATATTCGATTAGCTAATAAGTGGGCGCTTAGATTCGTACCACTAACTATTTTGATGGCTGGTATTACATATCTATTAACTGGAGATGCGACACGTACTGTGGCGGTATTGGTTGTAGCAACACCGTGTCCGTTAATTCTGGCAGTACCTATTGCGCTGGTTGCGGGTATGTCACGCGCAACTAAGAGTGGCGCAGTTATTAAAGGCGGTGCGGTCTTAGAAAAATTGAGTAGAGCAGAAGTTGTTCTATTAGATAAGACCGGAACCGTTACGCATGGTGGTCCAGTAATCACCGAGATCTCATCTATTCCAGGACTATCAACCGAATATGTATTACAGATTGCAGCTTCATTAGATCAATACAGCCCTCATGTGGTTGCTAAATCATTGGTAGATGAAGCTAAACGTCGCGAAATCAAATTATTGAGTGCATCCGATGTTATTGAAGAACATGGCAAAGAGGTAACTGGGCTAGTTGCAGGCAAGAAAGTGCGAGTTGGTGCAGCCCCTGATTCCATTCCGAATTGGGCCAAATTAGAGCAGCCGCTTTTAGTTGCACTTCATGTTGATGAGGAGTTAATTGCCATGTTCGGCCTTGAAGATCCAATTCGTATGGAATCTCGCAGAACAGTTGATGAACTTCATCGCCTTGGCGTACGTGAAATTGTAATGATTACTGGCGATAAAGAAGATACCGCTAGGGCAGTAGCGAGTGAACTTGGTATTAATCGTGTCATCGCAAACTCCACACCTGAAACCAAATTAAATACTGTTCATGAATATCGCAATAAAGTAACTGGAACAGTTTTGGTTGTTGGTGATGGCATCAATGATGCACCAGCGCTAGCTGCATCCGATGTAGGAATTGCAATGGGTGCAAGAGGTGCAACTGCGGCTAGCGAAGCTGCAGATGTTGTAATTATTGAAGATTCAATAGATCGAGTTACCAGCGCAATCGCCCTAGCAAAAATCTCACACCGCAAAGCTCTTCAAGCATCAGTTGGAGGAATGGGGTTGGCGTTAATTGCAATGGCTGCAGCTGCGGTTAATCATTTAACGCCAAGCGAAGGTGCTATCGTGCAAGAACTTATTGATTTACTTGCAATTATGTGGGCGTTAACTACGTTAAAAGCTAATTAGAATGAATATCGCGGCGATTGATAATCCAAGATGCCGCCAACGCCGCAACTGCCGAAAGAATGAAGAACTTCAAATCCGTAAGTAAATCAAAGCCATCAATTAATTGATTTGCATCAATTAACCATTGGAATGGGTTAATCGGTTTAATAAAATTAAATTTCGAAACAATGGCAGTTAAGGTATAAAAAACATAGAAAAGAATCGCGATTCCGGCGCCAATACCTAGAGAAGCGCCTCGCTTGCCAGAGGCTGCGCCAAATAAGGCTCCAAATGCAGCGAAAAGCATTCCAATCAAGAAACAACCCAGAGATCCTGCCGCTAAGTGGGAAGCGTTTAATTCCATATCTACAAACTTTGAACCAATGATCAAGTTAATAAAGTTAATCACTGCCAATAAGGCAAGAGCAGAAATCATTGCAATGAGACGTGACCAAAGGATTCTGAATCTGGTGATTGGCAGCGCGAATAACATATCTGCAGTTCCGCGCTCTTCATCATCAGCGGTAGCGCCAGCACCCCAGGCAAGTCCGACGCCAATCATCACCATCGGAATTATCAAGCTAAAAAGTTCGGTATTTAAAAAGCCTGGACCTGAAAAGTAATCTTCCATACGGAACATCTTTTTAAAGCCCTCTGGGAAAGAGTCTAAGAAACTCTTCATTGAATCACCAGATTTGCTCATTGTTGGGTAGACCGATAATTCAATTGAATTCATGACAATTAATACGGCCGCCCATGAGACAAATGATTTCCAGTGACCACGCCAGGTCTGAAAGAAAAGTTGAGAACTCATTTTGATCCCACTTCAGCTAGGAAAATATCTTCAAGGCTAGTCTCATGAGTCTTTACATTCTCAACACCAAGTTCTACAGCAACTTTAAGTAACTCGTGCTCCGAGCCAACAACAGTGCAGGTAATTCTCTTGCCGTGCACATCTACTTCGGATACTGAAGTAAGTGCTTTGAATCGTTCAGTTGAGGTTTCGCTAGGGAAGTGAAGGTCAATTTTCCTAATTGTGCGTGAACGTAAGGTGGCAATATCTTCAAAAACCATCAAATTGCCTTTATTGATAATCGCAACTCGATCAGCCAAATGCTCAACTTCGCTCATTACGTGTGAAGAAAGAAGCACGGCAGCTCCTCGAGCTTTTGCTTCATCAAGAATCTTTTCAAATTCAATTTGAACTAGCGGGTCAAGTCCGCTGGTTGGTTCATCAAGAAAGAGAATCTTTGGTTGATGCATAAATGCTTGAATTACGGCAACTTTCTGTCTATTACCTTTAGAAAGTTCACCTATTTTCTTATTTAAATCTAGTTTTAAACGCTTTGCGTAATCAGCTATGACTTCATCGCAATTGACTCCGCGAATCTCTGCGAACATCTTAAGGAAATTAATCGCTTTATAGCGATTGTAATAAGTTGGTGCGCCAGGTAAGTAACCCTCACTTTTTCTGTTTATTGGATTTTTAGTTAAAGCATTCTCGCCTTCGAACGTTGCGGTGCCACTAGTTGCACTAATTAATCCAAGTAAGGTGCGAATAGTTGTGGATTTGCCAGCGCC
>CAZMDJ010000016.1:0-18241 GCA_964565165.1 uncultured Actinomycetes bacterium
TGTAATCAACCAGATTTCTTTTATCTTAGGTCCATGTGCTGGTGGCGATGATTATTCGCCTGAACTTACAGATTTCACTGTTATGGTTAATGAAAAGTCATACATGTTCATTACCGGTCCAGATGTTATTAAGACTGTTACCGGCGAAGAAGTTGGAATGGAAGAACTTGGCGGCGCGCATACACATGCGAGCAAGACTGGTAACGCACATTATTTAGCGGACTCCGAAGAAGATGCGATTGATTATGTAAAGGCACTTCTCTCATATCTTCCAAGTAACAATATGGATGGTGCGCCACATCTGCCACCAACTGAGAATTTAGCGCGTAAGGCAACTGACACTGCGCTTGATACTTTGATTCCTGATTCTCAAAATCAGCCTTACGACATGAAGACAGTTATTCATGCAATTTTGGATGAAGGCGAATTCTTAGAAGTTCATGCAAACTTTGCACCAAATATCATCGTTGGTTACGGCCGCATTGAAGGCGAAACAGTTGGCATCATCGCTAACCAGCCACAGCAATTAGCTGGAACGCTAGATATTGATTCATCTGAAAAAGCAGCGCGCTTCTTACGTTTCTGCGATGCCTTTAATATTCCAATTATTACCCTTGTAGATGTGCCTGGCTTCTTACCTGGTACCGAACAGGAATGGGATGGAATCATCCGCCGCGGTGCGAAACTTCTTTATGCATACGCTGAAGCTACAGTTCCATTGGTAACACTTGTAACTCGTAAGGCTTACGGCGGTGCATACATTGTTATGGGTTCAAAGCAGATTGGCGGCGATGTTGTATTTGCTTGGCCAACAGCTGAAATCGCTGTTATGGGCGGACAAGGCGCAGTAAATATTCTTTATCGTAAAGAGATTGCTGATGCTAAAGATCCAGAAGCGTTACGTGCACAGCTAGTTGCTGAGTACAACGAATCTCTTGCAAATCCATATAACGCTGCTGAGCGCGGAATTGTTGATGCGGTTATCGAACCAAATCAGAGCCGCGAATACATTACAAAGGTTCTACGTACTCTAAAGACAAAGCGTGATTCATTGCCTCCACGAAAGCACGGCAATATCCCTCTATGAGTCCAAAATTTACAATCATTAGTGGCAAGCCATCTAATGAAGAACTTGCAATTCTCACTCAAGTTTTAAATCAGCATAAGCGCGTCGAAAAAGACCCTGTTGTTAAGCGAAGCACTTGGGCACAACCACAGATGCGTACTGCTATGCCGCAAGCTATTAAATTTGGAGCGGGACGAAATATCTAATGCGTTTGATCCTTGCATCTCAATCCCCTTCTCGTAAGCGTTTGCTAGAAGGTGCTGGGCTGCACCCTGAAATTATCGTCAGCAATGTTGATGAAGAGACAGATCATTTCAATGCGATGTCGCCTGAAGATATGGTGATTGCACTTGCAATTACCAAAGCGCATACCGTGCGCGAAATGGTTGATGGAGATTCAATTATCGTGGCTTGCGATTCAACTTTTGAGTTCGAAGGAGAATCTTTTGGAAAGCCCGCAACGCCAGAGATCGCTATCGAACGCGCTAAACGTTTAAGCGGAAAGACTGGATTGCTTCATACTGGCCATTGCATTATTGATACCAAGCAAGGTCGTGAATTGGCAGATCGCGTAACTACCGCTGTCACCTTTGATACTTTGAACGAATCTGAAATTAAAGATTATGTAGCAACAGGCGAACCACTTCGAGTAGCTGGTGGATTTACCCTTGATGGATTTAGCTCACCTTTCATCAGCGCAATTGATGGGGATTACACAAATGTGGTCGGTATTTCTATGGCCTATTTGCGAAAGAGTTTGGAACACTTAGGCTATTCCTGGCCTGAGGCTAAGAAGATCGGAGCACAATGAAGCGCGTACTGATTGCTAACCGTGGAGAGATTGCGGTTCGTGTTATTCGTGCATGTCGTGATCACGGCATTGAATCTGTTGCGGTCTACTCAGATGAAGATCGCGCATCAATCCACGCTTCAATGGCAGATGCTGCATACTCACTTAAAGGTGTTACCGCTGCACAAACTTATTTAAATATTGAGAAGCTAATTGATGCTGCGAAGGAATCTGGTGCAGATGCTGTGCATCCAGGCTATGGTTTTCTCTCAGAGAATGCAGATTTCGCAGAAGCTGTTATTAACGCAGGGCTAATTTGGATCGGTCCTCCTCCTGCTGCAATTCGCGCACTCGGAGATAAAGTTTCCGCTCGAAAGATTGCAGCTGCTGCTGGCGCACCACTTGTTGCTGGTACTAAAGATCCAGTTGCATCTCACGAAGAAGTTGTGGCTTTCGCTAAAGAACATGGTTTACCTGTTGCAATTAAGGCAGCTCACGGTGGTGGCGGTCGCGGACTTAAAGTTGCGCGCACTATCGAAGAAATCCCAGAACTTTATGCATCTGCAGTTCGTGAAGCGATTGCAGGTTTTGGTCGCGGCGAATGTTTCGTAGAGCGCTATTTAGATAAGCCTCGCCACGTTGAGACTCAGGTTTTGGTAGATAAAGAAGGTAATGCAGTTGTAGTTTCAACACGCGACTGCTCATTGCAACGTCGCCATCAGAAACTTGTTGAAGAAGCGCCTGCTCCATTTTTAACTAAAGAGCAGAACGAAGAGCTTTATCGCGCAAGTAAGGCGATCATGAAAGAGGCGGGTTACATCGGAGCAGGTACCTGCGAATTCTTAGTTGGTCTTGATGGAACTATCTCTTTCCTTGAAGTAAATACCCGCCTTCAAGTTGAGCACCCAGTTTCAGAAGAAGTCACCGGTATTGATCTAGTTCGCCAGCAATTCCGAATTGCAGAAGGTCAAACTCTTGGTTTTGGTGATCCAGAAATTCGTGGACATTCAATTGAATTTCGTATCAATGGTGAAGATCCAGGTCGCGGCTTCCTTCCAGCGCCTGGCCAAATCACTGATTGGCAAATTCCAACTGGACCTGGCGTACGTGTGGATGCTGGTTTCCGTAAAGATGATTCAATCGGCGGTAACTTCGATTCACTTCTTGCAAAGTTAATTGTTACCGGAAGTACACGTGAAGAGGCAATCGCACGTTCACGTCGCGCACTTGCCGAATTTAAAGTAGAAGGTCTAGCTACTGCTCTGCCATTCCATCGTGCAATTCTTGAAGACGATAACTACACCAAGAACTTTAAGGTTTATACAAGTTACATTGAGAATGAATTCGTTAATGAAATTCCTCAATATGAAGCAAGCGCTCCTGTGGTTCAGAGCCATGCTGCACCTGAGCATGTAATTACTGAAGTTAATGGCCATCGCTTTGAAGTGTTGATTCACGCACCTGAACCTGTACATAAGCGCCATCGCGCACGTAAAGGTGCATCTGGCGGTGCAACCGGTGACGGACTACTGGCTCCAATGCAAGGAACTGTTGTAAAGATTGCCGTTGCAGAAGGCGATGCTGTTGAAAAGGGCGATTTAATCTTTGTACTTGAAGCTATGAAGATGGAACAGCCTCTGACTGCGCATAAGGCCGGAAAGATCTCGAAGTTGATGGCTGTAATCGGAGAGACCGTAGCTAGTGGCACGGTGCTCTGCGAAATATTAGATTAGACGCGTGAACAGAGCCGAAATCGAAAACTGGATTGCTGACGATCCAGATCCAAAAACCGCAGCCACACTTCAAGCACTTTTAGATGCTAACAATGAAGCTGAGTTAGATAAATTATTTAATGGATTTCTAACTTTCGGCACCGCAGGTTTACGCGGTCCGATTGCACCTGGTCCATCTGGAATGAATCGTGCAGTTGTGGGCCGCACTGCTGCTGCATTCGCTTCATACATGAAGCAACGTAATTTAACTTCAGTAGTTATCGGTCGCGATGCACGTTACGGTTCTGAAGATTTCACTCGCGAGAGCGCAGAGATTCTCTCTGGCGCAGGGATGCAGGTAAGTGTTCTGCCGCGCCCGCTACCAACGCCAGTTCTTGCTCATGCTGTTAAAAAACTTGGCGCACATGTTGGCATCATGGTTACTGCAAGCCATAACCCACCAATGGATAACGGTTATAAGGTTTATTTAAATGCTGATTGCGATGGCATTAAATATCAAGGCTCACAAATCATTACTCCTACCGATAAGTTAATTTCGGCAGAGATCGACAAGATCACCTCACTTAAGAGCCAGCCGCGTGGAACTTCTTGGAATGATTTAGATGATTCAGTATTCGATGAATACGTAAAGCGCACCGCCGCAATTGGTAAGACGCCAGGTAAGTTAAAGATTGTCTACACCGCGATGCATGGCGTTGGCACCGAAACTGTAGAAGCCGTATTTAAGAAAGCTGGATTTAATCCACCAATCTTGGTTGAAGAACAAGCAAAACCAGATCCAGATTTTCCAACAGTCTCATTTCCTAACCCAGAAGAACCTGGTGCAATTGATTTAAGTCTTGCTAAAGCAAAAGCGGTTGGGGCAGATTTAGTTATTGCTAACGATCCAGATGCAGATCGTTGTGCAGCTGCAATTAATGATCCAAAGCGCGGCTGGCGCATGCTTCGAGGCGATGAGCTAGGTATTCTGCTTGGTGATTGGATTGCCCGTACAAATAATGGAAATTACGGTAATTCCATCGTCTCTTCATCTGGCTTAAGCAAGATCTGTAAACATTACGGACGAAATTTCCGTGAAACGCTAACTGGCTTTAAGTATCTGGCACAAATCCCAAATCTTGCATTTGCATACGAGGAAGCGATTGGTTACTCGGTTGATTCGGCAACAGTTTCAGATAAAGATGGCGTTAGCGCAGCAATTGCACTGGCTCAACTAGCTGAAGAGTTGGCGGCAAATGGCCAGACAATTTATGATCGACTTCAAGAAATTTGGAGCATCATTGGTTTCCATGCAACTGAGCAAATCTCAATTCGCGTTGAAAATATCAAATTAGTTGGCGCGGTATTAGAAAAATTCCGTACCAATCCTCCAAAGGAAATTGCTGGATTCGCTGTTACAGCTATCGATGATCTTGCAAAACCAAATAACGATCTACCACCAACAGATGGTTTACGTATTTGGCTTGGAGATATTCGCGTAATTGTCAGACCTTCAGGAACTGAACCTAAATTGAAGTGCTATATCGAAGTGATTAGCGCTACTGAAGAGGAAGCTGATGCAAAACTTGCCACATTACGTGGACCACTGAAAGAATTGCTGCAATAAGCAGGGAGGCTTAAATGCAATTCTTTGGGCTAGTTGATGGCTCTGAAAGCTCGCTTAAGTCATTCCTAAATAATCTGCCGCCTGTTGATCAAGTTGGCGCTGATGCGCGAGCTGCAATGTTAGGTACACGTAGCATCAAGAGTTCAAGTAAAGCTTGGGCGATTGATACTGCAATCTCGATGGTTGATTTAACAACTCTTGAAGGTGCAGATACTCCTGGCAAAGTTAAGGTGCTCTGCACAAAAGCGGTACGCCCTGCTCCATCTGATCCAACTGTTCCAAGTGTTGGAGCTGTTTGCGTTTACAACGACATGGTTAAAGTTGCACGTACACATTTAGATTTAATTGGTGGCAAAGATATTCCGGTAGCTGCAGTGTCTACTGCTTTCCCATCAGGTCGCGCATCGATGGCAGTTAAGTTGCAAGATACTCAAGATGCAATTGACGCTGGCGCAACTGAAATCGATATGGTGATTGATCGCGGCGCATTTCTATCTGGTCGCTTAGGCGAAGTCTTCGATGAGATTGTTCAGATCAAAGCAATCTGCGGCGATAAAGCTCATTTAAAAGTTATCTTTGAAACTGGCGAACTAGTTACTTATGACAATGTTCGAAAAGCTTCTTACATCGGAATGCTAGCTGGCGGAGATTTTATTAAGACCTCAACAGGCAAAGTAGCTCCTGCTGCTACCCCACCGGTTGTAATGATTATGCTCGAAGCGGTTCGCGATTTCCGCGAAGTTACTGGCTTCCAGGTTGGAGTTAAGCCAGCTGGCGGTATCCGAAATACCAAGGATGCAATCAAGCAGCTGGTTCTAGTTAATGAAATCGCTGGTCCAGATTGGCTAAATAATAAGTATTTCCGCATCGGCGCTAGCGCTTTGCTAAACGATTTATTGATGCAGAGAATGAAACTGAACGATGGCTACTACTCAAGCCCTAACTATGTGACGGTGGATTAATGACATTCGAATACGCACCAGCTCCAGAATCTAAATCGATTGTAAATATCGATAAAGAGTATGGCCACTTCATCAACGGCAAGTTTGTTAAAGGCAAGAAGCACTTCGCGACGATCAATCCTGCGACTGAAGAAATACTTTCACATATCGCTAATGGCGATAAGAGCGATATTGATAAAGCGGTAGTTGCAGCACAAACTGCATACACAAAAGTCTGGTCTAAGTTATCTGGCGCAGAGCGCGGTAAATATCTATATCGAATCGCCCGAATTTTGCAGGAACGTGCACGTGAATTCGCAGTACTTGAAACTTTAGATAACGGTAAGCCAATCCGCGAAACTCGCGATATTGATATTCCATTGGTTTCAGCCCACTTCTTCTATCACGCTGGCTGGGCAGACAAACTTGATTACGCAGGCGTTGGTAGCTCACCGAAAGCACATGGCGTTGTCGGACAGATCATTCCTTGGAACTTCCCACTACTTATGTTGGCTTGGAAAGTTGCTCCAGATTTAGCTGCAGGAAATACCGTTGTATTAAAACCTGCAGAGAGCACTCCACTTACAGCGCTTTTATTTGCAGAGGTTTGCCAACAGGCTGAACTTCCTGCAGGTGTAGTAAATATTGTTACCGGTGCTGGCGAAACTGGCGCAGCGCTTGTTAACCATCCGGGTGTTGCAAAGATTGCATTTACTGGATCAACCGAAGTGGGTAAATCAATTGCTCGTGCAATTGCTGATTCAAAGAAGGTTGCAACGCTAGAACTTGGCGGCAAGGGTGCGAATATCGTCTTTGAAGATGCAGCCATCGATCAGGCTGTTGAAGGAATTGTTAACGGAATCTTCTTTAATCAAGGTCATGTCTGCTGTGCTGGCTCTCGCCTACTTGTTCAGGAGAATATTGCTGACGAAGTAATCAAGAAATTGCAGCGCCGCATGGAAAAGATTCGCGTGGGCGATCCAATGGATAAGAACACTGATTTAGGTGCGATCAATTCAAAGGAGCAGCTAGAGAAGAATAAGGAACTTGCAGCATCAGCTAGCGCAGAAGGTGGCGAAATCTGGTCTCCTAAGTGCGATCTACCTAAGAATGGTTTCTGGTTTGCACCAACGCTCTTCACCGGCGTAACTCAAGCTCATCGCATTGCACGTGAAGAAATCTTTGGCCCAGTACTTTCAGTATTAACTTTCCGCACTCCAGCAGAGGCGATTGAAAAGGCTAATAACACTCCATTTGGTCTCTCTGCAGGTATCTGGAGCGAGAAAGGTTCAAAAGTTCTTTGGACAGCACAACAACTTCGCGCTGGCGTTATTTGGGCCAATACCTTCAATAAATTTGATCCTGCTTCACCTTTTGGTGGTTATAAAGAATCTGGTTGGGGCCGCGAAGGTGGTCGCCACGGTTTAGCGGCGTACTTGAAAGCGGTGAAGTAAATGTCACGTATCGATGTGAAGAAGACTTACAAGCTATATATCAATGGCGCATTTCCGCGTTCTGAATCTGGTCGCGTCTACGAAGTAAAGAACGCTAAAGGTGTATTTATCGCAAATCCAGCTCTTGCATCTCGTAAAGATTTACGTGACTCTGTTGTTGCAGCGCGTGGTGCATTCGGTGGTTGGAATAAATCAACTGCATATCTACGCGGACAAATTCTCTATCGCGTTGCAGAGATGCTCGAAGGTCGTCGCGAACAATTTGATGCCGAACTTAAAGCAACTGGCGATAAGACAAAGATCTCTGAAGCGATCGATTTAATCGTTTGGTACGCAGGTTGGACAGATAAATTGGCAGCGCTTGATGGCGTTACCAATCCAGTCTCTGGACCTTTCTATAACTTCACTACCCCAGAAGCACTCGGCGTAGTTGGCGTTGTATCGAAGCCAAACTTCTTAGAGTTTATTGATTCTCTAATGTCAGTTATCGCAAGTGGAAATACCACTGTAATTGTGGCACCTGATGCGTTAGCAATTCCTGCAATGAGTTTTGCAGAAGTACTTGCGACAAGCGATGTTCCAGCAGGTGTAATTAATATTCTGACTGGCAAAGTTGATGAGTTAGCGCCATGGATGGCTTCCCATATGGATATTGATGGCATGGATATCTCTGGTGCCAAGAAAGTTGCTCCGCTTAAAGTTGCTGGCGCAGAGAATCTAAAGCGAATTCACACTTTTACTAAGGTGAAGAACCCAGCTCGTATCTTGGCTTTCATGGAAGCTAAGACCGTTTGGCACACTGTAGGTATTTAGCTCCAGGTACTGTCGACAGTCTTAAACCAGAGCTGTCTAAAGCCCTCGGCATCAAGATCTAGCACCACTTTTGTGCGTGCTGCGCCTGGAATTCGTCGTGGTTCGATCATTAACTCAAGTCGAGGTCTGCGATCTACAACTGTCATTCCGCGAACTAAACCATGCGCAACTTCTACGCCGACGTCAAAGACCTCTGTTTTAAGTAGCGCCGGGCGGAGCACTGCTGCAACTGCGCCGTAATCTCCCAAAGTTACGCTCTGCTTTAAACGCTTAATACAAGATTGCAACAACTTACCTGCAAATTGCGCTGATGCATCAGGGCTCTGCGAAAGTCGAACTGCTTCAGATTCTGAAACCAATGGATGATAGAAGACATCTAAACCATACATCGTGATTGGAATGCCGCTTCTAAAAACAATATCTGCTGCTTCTGGATCGTGCCAGATATTAAATTCCGCCATCGCAGTTGCATTGCCGACAGATGCAGAGCCACCCATTAAGCAGATCTCTTTTAACTTCTTTGCGGAATCTGGATAGGTTGTAATGAAATTAGCGATGTTCGTAAGCGGAGCAACAGGCACCAAAGTAATCTCACCTGGTTTTGCTTCAACCAAATCTCTCATCAAATCAATGGCGCTACGTGGATCAACTTTGCGATTAGATTGCGGAAGGCCCAAATCTCCCATGCCATCTTCGCCGTGAATATGTTTTGCATATAGCGGTTCTTCGACAAGTGGTCGTGATGCGCCTACCGCTACAGGAACCTCTCCTGCCCCGGCTGCATCTAAAACAATCAAAGTATTCTTAACAACTTGCTGCACATTTGTGTTGCCATCTACGCAAGTAATACCAAGTAAATCGACTTCAGAATTCATTGCTGCGAATAACACTGCAAATGCATCATCGAAACCGGTATCGACATCAAGAATAATTGGATGCTTCTTCATAATTCGGAAGTCTAACCATAGAATTGCAGATATGAAGAGGCCCGTAATCGCTGTCGTCGGTAGCTCAATGATGGATTTAACTGCGTATGCAGATGTACTTCCAGGGCCAGGCGAAACCCTAGTTGGTAAGCAATTTACAACGGGTTTTGGCGGTAAAGGCGCCAATCAGGCAGTGATGGCAGCAATCGCTGGTGCGGATGTTTATTTCGTCGGCAAGATTGGTAAAGATGTTTTTGGTGACTCTTTTCTTGAGAATTTTAAGAACCGCGGCATAAATGCTAAGTATGTCGAACGTGATGATGAACCATCTGGCGTTGCACATATCTGGGTAGATGGCACTGGCGAAAATCGCATCATCATTATTCCTGGCGCCAACCATAAGATTGATAAAGCAAAAGCTGCGGAAGCGATCGCAGAGATTCCAGATTTGGATATCGGGATTGGCCAATGCGAAATTAAACAAGAGGTAACGCTTGCGGCATTTAAAGCTGCTAAAACAAGAGGTGCAACCACGATACTTAACCCTGCACCTTTTGAACCACTTAGTGATGAGTTAATTGCACATTGCGATTGGATTATTCCTAACGAAACTGAATATGCATCCCTCGGTCAGATCAGTGCAAATATACTTTTAACTGAAGGCGAGAAAGGTGTGCACCATTTAAATACAGGTCTAAGAGTTGCTGCCCTTAAAGTAACTCCAGTTGATACTACTGGTGCAGGAGATAGCTTTGTAGGAGCTTTTGCTTCGAAGCTACATGAAGGTGCAGAGGTTGCAATGAAGTTCGGGTGCGCTGCAGCTGGTTTAAGCGTTACCAAGAAAGGTGCGCAGAGCTCATATCCAACTTATGAAGAGATTGCGACGCTTTCGTAGCCACGTAATACAAATGTCGGGCGACGTACTGGATCGCTTGCAATCTGCATATTTGGAAATGCTTTAACTAATTTCGGAAGTGCAATTCCCATTTCAAGTCGAGCAAGTGGTCCACCCAAACAGAAATGAATACCGGCGCCAAAGCCAATATGTGGATTTGGATCACGGGTAATATCCATTTGATCTGAATTTACGAAATGGTTCTCGTCGCGGTTAGCAGAACCCAATAAAGAGGCTATTTTCTGACCCTTTTTAATCTCTACCCCACCGACTTCAGTATCTGCAGTCGCGGTTCGTTCGAAAAGGTGAAGCGGTGCATCAAATCGAAGAAATTCCTCGACAGCTGTTGCAGCGAGATCATCTGGATGTGCGCGTAGTAACTCGTATTGATCTTTACGTTCCAATAGCGAGACCATGCCATTACCAAATCCGTTAACGCTAGCTTCGTGACCAGCATTAAGCAGAAGTACACAAGTAGCAATTAACTCTTGCGCATTTAGCTTCTCGCCCTGCTCTTCAACTCGAACTAAATCTGTAATTAAATCGTTTCCTGGTTTTACCTTGCGCTCATCTGCAAGTCTCTGAACATAGTCAGCAAACTCTCCAGCAGCTTTCTTCGCTTCCGCCTGAACCTGTTCGGATGGATTAACTTCATACATTTTTACAATTGCCTGCGACCAAGGGCGAAGTAGATATTCATCTTCCTCTGGGAATCCAAGCATTGCCACAATAACTTTTACCGGGAGTGGTTCAGCGAAATCTGCAATTAGATCGAAGTTGCCGCCCTTCTTCTGGATATCTGCAATCAGCCCATCGACAATCTTGTTAATGATGTCGCGTTGGCTTTCGATAATGTTCTTGTTAAATGCCTTAGAAACCAGAGCGCGTAAGCGTGTGTGCTTTGGTGGCTCTGAATCCAGAATCGAATCTGCGTGCAACCAATTAAATGTCGCCCACTCTGATTCAGGTTCGCGTGCTTTAAAGATTCGACCTAGTGATTTATTGCGAAGTACCGCATTGGCATCTTCGTATTTAGCCGCAAGAAACATCTGAGTCTCTTCATGCCATATTGGCTTACCCGCGCTTCGTAACTTTGCTAGGTGCGGATATGGATCTACCAAGAAATCTTTATCGTTAAAGTTGATCATAACCCGCTCCTATTCGCTTTAAATATTCGCTCTTATCGTCAATAAAAGCTGCGTTCATTGCATTTACGGTTAACTCTCTAAATTCAGGCGCTCCCCAGCCAAATGCTTTGGCACACTCTGAGAATTCGTGACTCATGCTGGTGCGACTCATTAAACGGTTATCAGTGTTAATGCCTACGTTAAAGCCCAAATCAAATAAACGTTCAATTGGGTGGTGGGCATACGTGTCAGCAACTCCTGTTTGCAAATTTGAACTTGGCGCAACTTCTAAATGTATTTGCTCATCGAGAATTTGTTTCGCGATTCGACCATTCGGTAAATCTTCAACAATCCTTACGCCGTGCCCGATTCTTTTGGCACCACATGCGTTCAATGCAAGATCTATTGAATGTGGTCCATCTGCTTCACCGGCGTGAATTGTGAATGGAATATCGTGACGTTTTAAATAATCAAAAGTTTCTTTTTGAAGAGTTGGCGCAAATCCCTTTTCAGGTCCTGCGATATCGAAGCTCACAACGCCTTTATCGCGATATTTCACAACCAACTCCGCCACTTCTTGTGACTTATCAAGTTGGCGCATTCCGCAAAGTATGGTGTTAACTTTCAAGCCGGTAGCAACTTCGCCTTGGCGGTAACCCTCAAGCATCGCTTCGGTTACGCCCGCCATGGTTAAACCTTTTTTAGTAAACTGTTCTGGAGCTACGCGGACTTCTGCATATATGACGCCGTCATTATGTAAATCAAGCACTGTTTCTTTTGCCACTCGGACAATATCTTCTTCACGTTGCATCACGGCAATGGTGTGATCAAAAGTCTCTAAGTATCGAACCAAAGAACCAGAATCACATGCCTCATGGAACCAATCAGCTAATTGAGTTACGTTATAAGTTGGAAGTTCCTGATAACCAATCTCTTCGGCAATTTCAATAATTGTCTCTGGTCTTAAGCCACCATCTAAATGATCGTGCAGTAAAACCTTTGGATATTTAATCAACCGATACGCTCCAAAACCAGCGGTAGACGCTGATAATTTGAATCTAATTCAACTGCGCCTTGAAGTGATTCCTCTGCGCGTGCAAAGAGTTCTGGCTTATCTGTATGCAATGTAAATAGTGGTTGGCCAGCTTTAACAGTTTCCCCTGGCTTTGCGTGGATTTCGATTCCAGCGCCAAGTTGTAACTGTTCGCCCTGCTTAGAACGACCCGCTCCTAAACGCCAAGCAGCGATACCAACTTTAAGTGCATCCATGCGAGTTAATGTTCCACTCTGCTCTGCATTGATAACTAACTTCTCTTTTGCAACTGGTAACGCGCCATCTGGATCACCATTCTGTGCGCTAATCATGCGGCGCCAGCGATCCATAGCTTTGCCATTCTTTAAATTATCTGCAGGATCAACGCCCTTAATTCCGGCAAGTTCTAACATTTCACGCGCAAGTAGAACTGTAAGTTCGACAACATCTGCAGGTCCGCCACCAGCTAAGACCTCAACTGATTCGCGAACTTCAAGTGCATTACCTGCAGTTAAACCAAGTGGCACATCCATCGCAGTAATTAGAGCGCGAATATTTACTCCTGCACTCTTACCAATTTCAACCATTACAGTTGCTAGTTCGCGCGCCTTAACTGGATCGCTCATAAATGCACCGCTACCGGTCTTAACATCAAGAACTAATGAACCTGTTCCCTCTGCAATCTTCTTGCTCATGATTGATGATGCGATTAAAGGGATGGCTTCAACGGTCGCAGTTACATCGCGAAGCGCATAAAGTTTCTTATCCGCAGGCGCTAAACCAGTACCTGCTGCGCAGATAACTCCGCCAGTATCTTTAATTACCTTTAACATCTCTTCGTTAGATAGCGATGCTTTCCAACCTGGAATTGATTCCAGCTTATCTAAAGTTCCGCCAGTATGGCCCAAACCGCGACCTGAGAGCTGCGGAACCGCTGCACCACAAGATGCCACTAAGGGCACCAATGGGAGCGTAATTTTGTCGCCTACGCCGCCAGTTGAGTGTTTATCAACGGTTGGGCGATCTAGCATCGACCAATTCATACGTTCGCCGCTTCGGATCATGGCATCGGTCCAGCGGCTAATTTCGTGGCGCTCCATGCCATTTAAAAGAATTGCCATGGCCAGAGCAGACATCTGTTCGTCAGCGACTACTCCACGGGTATATGCATCGACTACCCAATCAATTTGATCATCGTTTAGAACATTACGATCGCGTTTTAACGCGATGATCTCAGGTGCGGTGTAACGCTCGGTCATTTGAGATCGTCAGGACCAAATGCCCAGGGAAGCATCTCTGACATCTTCTTTGGACCTTCTGGCGTCATTAATAACGCTTCTGGTCCACCATGTTCGAATAGCAACTGACGACAACGTCCGCATGGCGCTAAGAAATTTGTATCTCCACCAACGCAGACAATGGCAATTAATTTTCCGCCACCAGTTGTAGCTAAGTTAGAAACTAAACCGCATTCAGCACAGAGCCCTACTCCGTATGAAGCATTTTCGACATTGCAACCTTGAACGATGCGACCATCGTTAACAAGTGCTGCTACTCCAACTGGAAAGTTTGAGTAAGGCGCATAAGCCTTCTTCATTGCGCTAATTGCGCGTTGATGAATCTCTTCCCAGTTAATTTCCATTACTTGCTGCCACCTCTGCGATAAGGAACGCCATCAGCAGCTGGCATACGAAGACGTTGCGTTCCAAGTCCAAGTACAAGTAGCGTCATTACATATGGTGTCATTGTTACGAATTGTCCAGGAAGCTGATCAATTCCATAATAAAGAGCGATTGCCAAGATTGAGATTGCGAGGCTGACTCCGACAGTTACAAACTTCTTCTTACGGAAGTTAAGAATTGCAAAGGCAACCATCGCAACAGCAACCAACATAAGTAGCGCATGTACCGCAGCTGAATCGCGAAGTTGAAGCGCATCAGCGAAACCAAATAGCGCAGCGCCTGACATCAAGCCACCTGGACGCCAGTTGCCGAAGATCAGAGCTGCAAGACCGATATAACCACGGCCGCCTGTTTGAGCTTCCTGATAGTGATTTGCAGCGACAATCGCTAGATATGCGCCGCCTAAACCTGCGAAACCACCAGAGATTAATACGCCTGCATATTTCATCTTGTAGACATTAACGCCTAGAGACTCAGCAGCAGTTGGAGCTTCACCAGCGCTTCGTAAACGTAGACCGAAAGCGGTATGCCATAAGAACCAATATGAAAGTGGAACCAACGCCATTGCAATCATGGTTACATATGAAACTTCTCCGGTTAAGCCGCGAAGAATTGCAAAGGTATCTGAAATCAGGAACCAATTCTTATGTGCAATATTTCCCAAAATATCTGGGCTATGCCAACCAAAGAAAGTTCCACCAGAGAGAATTGGTAACCCATTTGTTCCGATAGTTTCAACATCTGGTGATTGGGATGGTCCAAGCCATGAACCATTCTTATAGAGAATTGTTGAGAAGTATCGAACAAGACCTGCAGCGATAATATTTACTGCAACACCAGATACAACGTGATCAACTCCGAAACCAACTGTTGCAATCGCATGAATTAACGCGCCAACAGCGCCCATGAAGATACCTGCAACTAAACCTGCCCATGGGCCGTGTTTAGAGCCGATAAATCCACCGCCCCATGCGCCCATCATCATCATTCCCTCAAGGCCAATATTTACAACACCTGATCGCTCTGAGAAGAGACCGCCGAGTGCTGCCATTGCAATTGGAACAGAGAGCAAGAGCGCAGCTGATGCAGTGCCGATACTTGTTAAATCAGATGCACCGGTGATTAAGCGAATTGTTGAGAGCGAGAAGATAAGTCCGAATGCATAGAAAGCAAGACGAGCTGGCTTAGCTAAATTACGCATGAGCCACCGCCTTTGCTAATTCATTAGAGACTACTTTGACGCGGTACCTGCTAACTACTTCATAAGCAATCACTGAACTCAAGAGAATTGCACCTTGCATAATGAAATAAGTTTCAGGCGCGATATCAATAAGTTCGAGAGAACGTGATGAAACTTCAAGGAATGAGAAGAGCAGGCTTGCAAATGCCATTCCGACTGCGCCATTTCGACCAAGTAGCGCCACTGCGATTGCAGAGAAGCCAAGACCGGCACGGAAACCCATGTTGTAAGCGTGTGTTTCCGCCAAAATCGTCGGAAGTCCTGAAAGCCCTGCGATCGCTCCTGATGAGATCATCGCAACCACAATCATCTTCTTTGAGTGCACGGCTCTTTGTCGGGCAGCAATTGGATTGATACCTGATGCGCGAAGTTCGAAACCGAATCGAGTGCGATTGACGATCCACCAGAAAGCAATTCCAAGAACGATTGCAACTGCAAACATTCCATAAATTGCACGACCCTGAGTTTCAGCCTTATCGAAAAGGCTGGTTAGGAAAGTTAAATTTGGCATCCAACCTGAGGTTGGAAGAGTTGCGGTAGATAAGTTATTTGAACCTTCTACCTTTACCGAAAAGTATGTTGAGTATAGATATGCGCTAAATCCAGCAGCGATGCTGTTGAGCATGATGGTTGAGATAACTTCATTGATACCGCGCTTTACCTTCAAAATTCCGGCAATAGCTGCCCATAGACCGCCAACAGTCATCGCAATTAAGAAGATTGCGAGAATATGTAGCACTGGCGGCAAGGTAAACATTGCACCTAAATACATTGAAAAGAGCGCAGCTAAACGTAATTGTCCTTCAACACCGATATTAAATAGACCAGCGCGGAAGGTAATCGCAATCGCGATAGCTGCGATGTAATAAGAGGTCGCTGAATTTAGCGCTTCAATTACCGAGCTAGTTGTTGAACCAAATTCCCACATGGTCTGAAATGCTGAGATAGGTGACTTCTTTGTTGCAAGAAGTGCCAAACTTGAAATTAGAAGCGAGACAATCGCTGCAGATACCGGCGCTGCTAGCGCCAAGCCAATCTTCTTAGGATTTATTTTCACTTCTTTGCTCCTGTCATCGCAGCGCCAAGTGTTTCTGGTGTTGTATTGGCTGGATTCAATTCAGCGGTTACCTCTCCTCGAAGCATTACCAATAAGCGATCTGACATCCCGATTAACTCTTCTAAGTCGGCAGAGATCAAAACAATTGCCATTCCCTTTTCGCGAGCTTTGCGAAGCTCTTCCCAGATTGCACCTTGTGCTCCGACATCAACGCCGCGAGTTGGATGAGATGCAACTAGGAGTTTCGGCGCATGAACCATTTCGCGACCAACAATAAATTTCTGTTGATTACCGCCAGATAACGCAGTTGCTAATGTGTTTGGACCAGGAGCGCGGACATCGAATTCCTCCATGATCACGCGGGTATCTTCAATAGTTGCCTTCTTATCAAGGATAAATCCGTTGAAGATTGGCTTGCTGCGCTGATAACCCAGGATGCGGTTCTCCCAAAGCGGCGAGCCGAGCATTAACGCTTGGCGGTGGCGATCTTCTGGAATAAAACCAATACCTAGATCGCGACGATCGGCAACGCTCAATTCATCGATGCAGTTATTGTCGAAGTTAATGCAACCTTCATAATCAAGAAGGCCCAAGATGGTTTCTGTAAGTTCTGATTGGCCGTTACCTTCAACGCCAGCAATACCAATAACTTCACCAGCATGAAGCTTGAAAGAGATATTGGTAAGTAAATTGCGTGCACCCTTTGAAGGAATGGTTACGCCATTAAGTTCAAGAACTACGTTTTCGCGCTTGGTATCGCCCTTTGTCTCTGGCTTTGGAAGTTCAGAACCGACCATAAGCTCTGCCAACTTCTGTGAAGTGACATCCTTTGCTTTAACTTCAGCAACAGTTTCACCAGCGCGGATAACAGTAACTTCATCGGCTACTCGCAAGACTTCATCAAGCTTATGTGAAATAAAGATAACTGACATACCTTTTTCGCGTAGACCGTGAAGCGCGTTAAATAGATCATCTACTTCTTGTGGAACCAGAACTGCAGTTGGTTCATCAAAGATCAAAATATTTGCGCCGCGATAAAGAACCTTAAGGATCTCAACGCGCTGACGTTGACCAACACCTAAATTCTCGACCAATTCATCTGGATTAATTTCTAGGCCATAAGTTTCGGCCATCTTTGAAATCTTCTCACGAGCTGCGTTGAAATCGATCTGTCCTGATTTCTTTGGCTCGGAACCTAAAATAATATTCTCTAAAACTGTGAAGTTATCTGCCAACATGAAGTGCTGATGCACCATACCGATGCCAGCTTCGATTGCTTCATTAGGATTCTTGAAATGCATCTGCTTGTCGTGCACCAGAATCTCGCCGCTATCAGGGCGTTGCATTCCATAAAGGATCTTCATAACGGTTGATTTACCAGCGCCGTTTTCGCCGACTAGCGCATGAACTGAGCCGCTCTGGACTTTGAGAGAGACATCTCTATTAGCGATGACGCCTGGAAAACGCTTTGAGATATGTCTTAGTTCAACCGAAACAGACAATTGAAATTCCCCTCAACTCTGAAGCTCTAATTGCTTAATCTTAAAGAAAGTAGCCCGATTAGGAAAACCTAATCGGGCTACTTTGGTCACAAAGTAACGGTAATTATTACTTACCTGGAACTGATGGAACCTTAATTGCACCGCTCTTGATCTTTGCAGCTGCTGCATCAATCTGAGCCTTGTACTTGTTGATGTAACCGCCAGAGTATGAAACTCCAACGCCACCATTTGTTAGGTCATAACGACGGCCGTAGATACCAGCCTTAGCATCAAGAATGTCGTTAACTGTACGACCAGCAACTGCGTTAGCGATAACGTCATAAACAGCGTTATCAACGCGCTTTGTCATAGAAGTCAACATTTTCTTCTTCTCTGC